>JAISFD010000048.1 GCA_031263815.1 Coxiellaceae bacterium
ACGCTACATTAACTTAACGCTCACTATAGATTTTTAGCACTCACTCCGTTCTGCTAAAAATCGTCAGCTACCGCAGACTACTCTCCTTCGCTTCGCTCTCCCTGGCTCGCAGCGATGGATAGCAGCAGCACTCACGCTTATTTCTCTTTAACTTCAGCCTCTTTAGTCTCAGTTGCTGCTTTAGCTTTTTCTTTTTGACGGGTTTTACGAGCAGCATTTTTGATTCTACGCTTTTCAATAAGCTCTGGTTTTTCAAGATCACGCAATAAACTTTGTATTCTCTCTGAAGGTTGCGCACCTTTACTAAGCCAGTAACTTACACGTTCTTGATTAAGCTCGAGTCTTCTCTCCCCACCAGTAGCTATAGGATTAAAATAACCTAAACGTTCAAGATAAGAACCACCACAAGATTGACGACTATCTGCAACTACAATTTTGTAAAATGGCCTTTTATTAGTACCGCCTCTAGACAAACGTATTATTACCATATTGATACCTTGTTTCACTATAAATATTTGAAAAATGATTGTACGTGAAAAATAAGTATTTGAAAAGGGGCTACTTTATGTAAACTCTCTATACCACATATTCCATGTAGCTATATGATTTTAATGGGTAATAACTTTACCATGCAACTCTAACATTGCAGCATTAAAATCACCTAGAATCAATTTAGGAATAATGAGGATGGCGCGTTGAATAGCAGTATAAATTTGCTCGACTTCAAGCGCAGTTGGACTAGATAATACATAATTGTTTATATTTTCTTTAAATGCTACTTTACTAATCCCAATACGTAACCGCCAAAAATCATTACTGCCTAGTCGGTCAATAATATTCTGTACCCCATTATGACCATTAGCACCGCCCCCTTTCTTCAAACGAGCTACACCAGAAAGAAAAGCTAAATCATCGTGAACAACTAGAATAGAGGTAATCGATATTTTATAAAACTTTACTACATTAATTACCGCTTCACCACTTAAGTTCATAAATGTTTCTGGCAATAACAATTTACACTTATGCTTAAAAATACTAATACTACTCGTAAAACCTCTAAATTTTGGTTCGAACTTAAAATTCCCAGCATAGTCCTCAGCTAAAGATTTAACCAACCAAAATCCCACATTATGTCGAGTATTTTGATACTGTTGACCTGGATTACCAAGACCCACAATTAACTTGATGCCTGACTCCAAAGACAATACCTCAAATCCGCTCACAGCCTTATGTTCTCTCTATTCCCTTATTTGCCTTTCTTTTCAGATGCTTTATCCTTACCTTTAGCATCAGCACCTTCCGCTTTAATCTCACTAACTTCTGCACCACTCTCTGCTTTCTCTTCACCAGCAACCGGAACTTCAGCAGCAACTGGGGCAGCTTCCTCTTCAACTATAGCTCTTGGGATATAAGCTGTTGCTACTGGTTTATCCTCCCCATGAATTAATGCAATAATTTCCACTTCCTTCGGTAATTTTAAATCTGATAAGTGAACAGTTTGATTAATTTCAAGCTTTGACAAATTAACTTCAATAAACTCCAGCAAATCTTTTGGTAAACACCGTACTTCCACATCTGACATCAAGTGTGAAATTAAACCACCTGCAACTTTCACGCCCGGCGCAACATCTCCACCAATAAAATGTAGTGGGACACGTATAACTAATTTTTCAGTGGCACTAATTCGCTGTAAATCTAAATGCAAGACTCTTGGTTTAAAGGGGTGTCGTTGCAAATCTTTTAAAATCACTTGTTCTTTGATACCACCAACATCTAAATCTAAAATCTTGGTATAAGAAGATTCCTGTTCTAATAATTGCAACAAAGCTTCATTATCAACAGCTATCCCTATAGGAGCCTTACTAGCACCATAAACAATCCCAGGAACTTTATTTGCACGGCGCAGGCGGCGGCTCGCACCTTTCCCCATATCGCTACGTGCAGTAGCACTAATAGTAAAAGTCTGTGTCATTTTAATCTCCAAAAAATAATCCAAGAAACCAATCTCGCGACTAAGATTGGATTAAACTTAAAAAAAACAAATTCTATACTGATTATCAGTGTAAATCTAGTAACGGTAATACTACAAAATTTAACTTTTTAAGCAACCATGTAGGCATTATAACCTACGATACCCAACTGCTTCTTGCAAATGATGGCTTTAAATGAACTCTTTACCATCAAGATCAGCGATTGTTCTAGATATTTTGATAATCTTGTGATAAGAACGAGTAGAGAGTTTAAATTTTTCAATCACACTTTCTAGAAAATCTTAGTCCTTTGGTGCTAAACTACAAAACTTTTCCACCTCTTTATTTGTAAGCTCGGCATTAGATTTGCCTCGAGAAGACATAGCAAACAAACGTGCCTGGATAACTCTAGCTTTTACAGCGATACTAGTTTCTCTAACACTTCTAGAACCTGTAAGTATATTTTTAGGCAATGTGGGGACAGTAAACCAAAGATCTAGCCGATCTAAAAACAGGCCAGAAATACGTGTACGATAACGTTTTATTTGATCAAAAGTACAATTACAATTCGATCTACTATCACTAAAATATCCACAAGGGCATGGATTCATCGCAACTACTAATTGAAATTTAGCTGGAAATCTCACCTGATGTGCCGCTCGTGAAATGGTTATATGTTTTTCTTCCATCGGCTCTCTTAATGCCTCTAGGACACTACGATTAATTCTAATAGTTCATCCAAAAATAATACTCCATTATGTGCTAGAGAGATTTCACCAGGTTACGGTGGACTCGAGCCGCCGACCAAAGCTATACTTGAAGCTGTATGATGTGGTGAGCGAAAAGGTCAGATATGCCACGAATCCAAATAATCAGCTTTATCACAAATTGAATAGATGGCTGCGGTTTCTAACGCTTCCTCATCATTCATCTCAGGCAAAATTGTGATCAATCGATGAGCAAGCATAGTTTTGCCAATACCCGATGACCCGATCATGAATAAACTGTGAGATCCTGCAGCTGCAATTTCTAAAGCACGCTTGGCATGTTTTTGACCATAAATGTCACTAAGATCTAATCTAATTCAAATATTGGAGTTATCTTTGGTGGCGATATTTCTAGAGGCAAAAAATCTTCAACCAATTTAAATGAGCACATACATCCAATAAATGCCCCGCTGCCAAAATTTTTACCCCAGACACTAGTAGTGATGCTTTATAAACATTTTTTTCGGGCAAAATCAAGGCCCGCCCCTCTTTTTTAGCCGACAAAACAAAAGGTAAAACCCCACTAAAAGGACGTAACTTACCGTCAAGAGCAAGTTCTCCGACAAATTCATAAGTTGAAATATCTCCTACTTCAATTTGCCTTTAAGCAATTAAAACCCATAAGGCTATAGGCCAAATCGAAACGTCCTCCTTCTTTTTTGGGTAAATCAGCAGAAGTAAGATTAATGATCATTCACCTTGTAGGAAATTCAAAACCAGAATTAATTAAAGCACTCCTTACCCGATCTTTACTCTCTCTAATTGCGGTCTCTGGTAAACCCACTATCGAAAGTGACGGTATCCCTGGGGGGAAAGATGGACTTCAATCGTAACTGGCGGAGCTTTAATCCCAAAACTCGCACGACTATTAATGATAGCAAGAAACATTTTGGTAAAAGATAACCTTTTTGCCTTACTAGCTCACTACCGGGATTTGATCTAGGCAAGCAGTAACTAAAAAATGTAAATTTTTAAATTAGTGAACTATAAAGTTAAGAGGCCAATTACAATATACAAAATTACAATATTTTTCTATTTTGTGCTAAGATCAACCAATAAAATACGGACAAAAAGACATGGAACTTTCTGAGAAATTTACTGCACCTATCTTTAATAACTTTACTCAAGATGAACTAGAATATCTCTTCCAATCGGCACAAAAAACTGTGTTTGAAAAGGGAGAGTTTATTATCCATGAAGGAGAAATCGGTCAAGAATTTTATACAATTCTTGATGGTAAAGTAGATGTGAGTAAAGAAAGTGGCATCCCTAATGAAGTTATTCATTTGGCTACTATAGGAGCAGGTAATGTCTTAGGAGAAATAAGCGTTATTACCCAAAATCCCCGTTCAGCTACGGTTACCGCTCTTGAAAAAACTACAACTTTAAGTATCAACATTGCAAAAATTAAACTTGATCCAAATACACAATCAATCTATGAAAAATTATTGCAAAATCTAGGAATTGAACTTTCTAAAAAACTAGTCTACCTCGAAAATAAGTTTATAAAATTTGATGCTAAAAACCGGGAACAACTTGCCTTAGCTGAAGATAAAATATCATCTGTAGCACCTAACTCTATCCTCACTTTTCTGGGATGGAGATGGTCAGATATTATGTATGAAGTCCCGTTCTTAGCTGAACATGGCTATGATGCTATCAAACTATCTCCCCCCCAAGAATTTGTTAAAAAACCTGGTGAACCTTGGTGGGCTATTTATCAACCAGTGAGTTATCATCTTAGTAACTTTTATGGTACGGAAGAGAAATTTATAAAAATGGTTGATTTCTGCCATGGTTATAACATTAAAGTTTATGTAGACTTAATTCTTAATCACATGGCGGAATTCAATCTAGCAGAACCAAATCACATTGGCACTAATAATACTACATTCGGCAAATACCATTACGGACCACTGAACGACAAAAATGACTATTATGAGTATGATGATTTCTATCATTTCAGTTATCAGAGTAATAAACAAATCTCCAACGAAGACTATTGTAAATTGGAAGGAGTATGGCATTTAGAACATTATGATTTTCTCAACTTACCAAAACTCAACTTAAGCAATTTACACGTGACAGATACGTTACGGAAATATGTCCAGTATCTCCTATCTTTGGGAGTAGATGGTTTTAGAATTGACGCGACGAAACATCTAAACATCAGCGGTGTTGAAAGAATACTTTCTCGTTTAAAAACTTATGATGGCTTAAAACCATTTCTTTATCAAGAATATTACGCCGATGCTCCAATGGGGATTGATGTTTACAGTTTTATGGAAAAATACTTCAAAATTAGTTATGTAACAGCCTTTAAATATGGAGAATTTTTAGCAGATGCCATCAGAAATAAAAATAACAATTTACAAAAACTCGTAGAATACTCTTTTGGCAGCTCATGGATTCATTATCCAGAAAATCGCGCAGTGGTAGTAATTGATAATCATGACACTGAAAGAATGATGCCTAATATGCTAAATTATAAGTGTTCCGACGGTAACGCCTATGTTTTAGCTTATATTTTTATGCTAGCTTGGCCGTTTGGAGTGCCAAAAATAATGTCAAGTTTTCGTTTTACTAGTCATAACGATCCAATTCCCAAAACAAGAGTCTGGCAAAACGGTAGATTCACTGGATTTGATGATAATTCACCATGGGTAGCTCAACATCGATGGAATGCGATTGCCAATATGGTGCTATTTCATACTAAAACCAAAAATGCCCCTGGTATATCCCGACTATGGGCCAATGGCAATCAAATTGCATTTGCTCGGGTTTCTCAAAAACCAAAAGAATATCTAGTGACAGTAGGATTTGTAGTAATCAATGCTTCAAACCAGCCAATTAATCGACATTTCGAAACTGGATTACCAGATGGGAAATATTATAATTTAATCACTAGCCAATTAACATCAGGAAAAATGCAAGGCCCTATTATCACTGTAGAAAATTACGGCTTTGCTACAATCACAGTGCCACCATTTGATGCTGTAGCAATATCTATAGATTTTATACAATAAAATCTACTTAGCCACTGTAAATACACCTAAACTGGTTAAAATCGGAAAGATTGTAAAAACAAATCCTACAGTAATGATAGCTGCGAAAGATGCTTTACCAAATATTACACGGTAGGAAGAAACTTGAGTTAACAGTGGATTTTTACGTAAACGATAAACCATAATCGGAGGCAAAATAAGAAATAAAATAGCTACAAAAATCCCTGAGTAACTAAAAGCTCTGACAAAATTACTAGCACCGGGGAATAAAATATTAAGCGATAAAGGTGGTAGAAAAGTTAAACAAGCAGTTTGCAATCGGCCGAATCTAGTATTCGAGCACTTAAAACCATCTGCTAAAAAGTCGAATAATCCCAATGAAACTCCTAAAAAGGCAGTCGTTATTGAAATATTGGCAAAACCGTGAATACAAAAATTAATCCATCGATTATTAACAATCGTAGTTAGTACTCTTGATAATGCACCTGGACCTTGTCCTGCTATAGTAGTAAAACTATCTTGTCCCTCTAAAGGGATTACACTAAGAACGGCAGCAAACCAAAATAAATAAATAACTAAAGAGATAGTGGTACCCACAATAACAATCCACTTAAGTACCATTGGCTTGTTACCCACATACATACGGATACTGGGGATAACAAAGTGATAGTTAAAAAGACAAAGCAGAACAGGAGAAGCAACTAAAACATGATTAACCTGGGTAAATATTTTTGGACTCACAAATAACTTACTGGGGTCAATATAAACCGCAAGTAACACCAAGGTAGTAATTAATAAAAAACCTTTAATACTGACTAAACCCCGATTAAAATGATCAGTAGCTTTAGTACTCCAAAAAACTATGGCCCCCATAATAACCGTAAACAATATAGTAACGACTGATGATGGTATTTGTGCAGTAGATGTTGAATGGATAAGGTTGTACACAAGGTCCGGTCCCCCTGCTATATATGCTACAAGAGTAGTATACAATAACAATAAATAGGAAACCCAAGTGACAGTTCTACCAAAAGGACCAAGAGTTTTTTCAGCCATGGAGTTAAAACTACATGCCTGTTCAGGTAAAGATAGACTTATCTCAACTACTAACAACCCACTGATAGTTAACAGAATATATAAGAATATAATCACAATGACTGTTGTAGTGAACCCAGCAAAAGCACTTACTATAGGCATAGCGAGTATGCCAGCACCGATGGCACTTCCAACTACCATCATGACACAACCAACAAATTTACCAATAGTCATATAGCTCACTCCTCCAATAAAGCTTCAAAGGAAATTAGTACAGACTGGGAAACACTTTCCTGTTATGTTTATACCACATTTCATCTAAAAATTTATTAAGGAATTCTTAAGAGAATTCACTAAGATGTAAATAAAAATTAACATAATTAAATTAATACACTATTTAGTATAGTAACAAGCGTGTCGCTATGCTCACTATAGATTTTTAGCACTCACTTCGTTCTGCTAAAAATCGTCAGCTACCGCAGACTACTCTCCTTCGCTTCGCTCTCCCTAGCTTGCAGCGATTGATAATAATTGTGATTATTTTCTATAAATTTAGAATGTGAATTACTAATGCTTCAATGCGCTTCATCCCAATTATTACCAATACCCATCCCAACAACGATTGGCATACTAATTTTCACTGCCTTCTCCATACGATCTCTAATCTCTTTTTGAGCTATTGCAACATACTCACTCGCAACTTCAAAAACTAATTCATCATGTACTTGCATAATCATAGCTATCTTAAAATTACAATTCTGTAACCACTGATTAATATTGATCATTGCAATTTTTATAATATCAGCAGCACTCCCTTGAATTGGAGCATTAATCGCTACTCTTTCAGCAGCTAATTTTCTAGCAAATTTTTTAGCTTTAATATCAGGAATATATAATCTGCGCCCAAAAATTGATTCAACAAACCCATGAGTATGGGCAAACTCTTTCATTTTTTCTATATACTCTTTCATACCTGGATAACGTGCAAAATAAAGATTAATGTATTTTTGAGCATCTTCACGTGACATGCCAATTCGTTTAGCTAAACCAAAAGCTGACATACCATAAATTAAACCAAAATTAATAGTTTTGGCATCACGTCGCATATCATCAGTAACTTCTTCCAGTCTAATCCCAAAAATCTCAGATGCTACCATGCTATGGATATCATCTCCTTCTTGAAATGCTTTCAACAAATTCCTATCTTGTGAAAGATGAGCCATGACTCTAAGCTCAATCTGGGAGTAATCAGCAGAAATTATCTTATATCCTTGAGGTGCTATAAATGCACGCCGAATTTTACGTCCTTCATCAGTACGAATAGGAATATTTTGCAAATTAGGATCGGTTGAAGAAAGTCGTCCTGTTGTTGTAATCGCTTGATTATAAAAAGTATGGATTCGACCAGTTTTGGAATTGATTCGTTTCGGTAAAGCATCAGCATAAGTAGACTTCAATTTACTTAAACTACGATACTCTAAGATTAATTTAGGCAATGTATAACTAAAAGCCAAATCTTGCAAAACCGACTCTGCAGTTGAAGGCTGACCAGTAGGTGTTTTTTGCAAAATAGGAAGTTTTAATCGTTCATATAAAATTTCTTGCAATTGTAAAGGAGAATTGATATTAAATTCAGCTGTAGCATCTTTATAAATTCTATGTTCAAGACTCTGGAGCCTAGTTTTAAATTCTTCACTCAACTTATTTAAAAATTTCTCATCAATACATACTCCACGTCGCTCCATCCTTGATAATACTTCAATAAGTGGCATCTCAATTCCTTTAAAAACCTTTGCTTGCTCTCTAACTTTCTCAATCTGAGGCCAAAGCACTTCATGTAACTGTATAACCAAATCAGCATCAAATGCCGCATAAGGAGCCGCTATCTCAAGTTTTAATTGATTAAAAGGGATTTGTTTTGCACCTTTACCTACTAAGTCTTCGTAAGTAGTAATAGTTTTACCAAGATATCTTAAAGCAAGCGACTCTTTATCATGTTGATTACTAGAACTATTTAAAATATATGACTCAATCATCGTATCATAACCAATACCCTGCACCTCAATACCATAATTTGCTAAAATATTAACATCATATTTAATATTCTGTCCGAGTTTGATTTTACTAAAGTCAGCAAAAATAGGCTTTAAATTCTGAAGCACATAATCACGTTCGAGTTGGGACGGTGCTCCATCATATACATGCCCTAGAGGAATATAAATCGCTTCCCCTGTTTTAATTGCAAAAGAAATCCCAATAATCTCCGCCTGTATAATATCCAAACTAGTAGTTTCTGTATCAAAAGCAAAACTTTTGGCTTGTTCAAGTTTTTTTAACCATAAAGTAAAATCCTCTTTGGTTAGGATTAAATGATGTTTACTTACTACTTGGTAAGACGATTTTTGGTTTCCAGTCAAATCGACCAACCAGCTTCTAAATTCTAAATGAGTAAACAATGTAGTTAATTTTTCAGCATCAATTTTTTTACATACTAAATCTTCAATATCAATATCCAATTTAAGATCATCTTTAATCGTCACGAGTTTTTTAACTAATGGCAAACGATCTAAACTTGCACGTAAATTTTCTCCCACTTTCCCATTAATTGTATCTTTATGCTTAATAATATTAACTAAACTACCATATTCTTCTAACCATTTTATGGCAGTCTTAGGTCCTACCCCACTAACACCTAAAATATTATCTGAAGTATCACCAACTAAAGTTAAATAATCGATCATCTGTTCTGGCACCACACCAAACCTTTCTTTAACCCCCTGGACATTCATAGTAGTATTAGTCATAGTATTTATTAAAGTAACTGTTGGTCGAACTAATTGAGCAATATCTTTATCACCGGTTGAAATTAAAGTGGTAATTCCCTGTTCAGTAGCTAAACGTGCTAAAGTACCAATAACATCATCAGCTTCTACTCCTTCGATAATTAAAAGCGGCACACCCATAGCCTGAATAATATCGTGCAAAGGTTTAATCTGTATTTTTAAACTGTCCTCCATAGGCGATCTTGTAGCCTTATATTGTGGATATATTTCATGCCTAAAGTTCTTACCTTTGGCATCAAGTACCACTGCCACATAATCAGGTTTATATTCACTAAGAATCTTCCTGAGCATATTGACTACACCATAAATAGCGCCCGTCGGTTCTCCTTTAGAAGTGGTTAGGGGAGGTAAAGCATGAAAAGCTCGATGTAAATACGAAGAGCCATCGACCAAAATTAAAAGCTTTTTTTTCTTCTGTGTCATAATTTCTATTTCAAATTAATAATAAAATTAGTATTATCTACTCTAAAATAAACTTTAATACTTTGACAAAGGTTAATCTATGCTAACAGGTCTTATTTTTACATTAGCTTCTGCCACTATAGCAATTTTATATGGAGCTATAGCAAGTAAATGGATTTTAACACAAGCAACTGGTACCGATCGTATGTGTGAAATAGCATCAGCAATTCAACAAGGTGCCAATGCATATTTATACCGTCAATATAGCATAATTAGCATAGTTGGGTTAATAACATTCTTTATTATTGGATTTATCCCATCAATAGGTTGGCCAACTGCAGTTGCATTTGCCATTGGAGCAATATTCTCTGGAGCTGCGGGTTGTATCGGTATGAATATATCAGTACGTACTAATGTGCGTACTACAGAAGCAGCACGTAGTTCTGGTTTAAGTAAAGCATTAAAAATCGCTTTTCGAGGTGGTATGGTTACTGGCTTATTAGTTGTTGGCCTAAGCCTCCTCGGAGTTGCTGGTTATTTTGCTCTTTTACTTAAAATCAGTTCTGATACCGATTCTCTTACGAACATAGTTAAACCATTAGTAGGTTTGGCTTTCGGTGGTTCACTAATTTCTATTTTTGCTCGACTTGGAGGTGGGATTTTTACCAAAGGTGCCGATGTCGGAGCAGATTTAGTCGGTAAAATAGAATCTGGTATCCCTGAGGATGATCCACGTAATCCAGCAGTAATCGCTGATAATGTTGGAGATAATGTTGGAGATTGTGCAGGTATGGCTGCAGATTTATTTGAAACTTATGCAGTAACCATTATCGCTTCAATGCTACTAGGTGCCCTCGCATTCAATGGTGTTGATATTAATGTTGTTTTATATCCCCTAGTAATCGGAGGAATAGCTATCATTGCTACTGTTATTGGTTGTGTTTTTGTTCGCGCTAATACAGAAAAGAATATCATGAGTGCATTGATGCGCGGTTTGATTATTGCTGAGATTATCTCTTTGGTGTGTCTATATCCAATAACTAGTTGGATGCTTAGTGACATTACTGTTCACTATCCTACCTTAAGTGTTATGAAAATTTATGGAGCAGCAGTAATTGGTTTAGTTCTTACTTATCTAATGGTTTACATTACTAAATACTATACCGCAATAGAACATGCTCCCGTACACCAAGTTGCAGAAGCTGCAACTACTGGACATGCTACTAATATTATAGCTGGTATCGCAGTTTCATTTAAAGCTACTGGATGGCCAGTAGTCGCCATTTGTGGCAGCATTCTATCTTCTTACGAACTAGCTGGACTTTATGGAATAGCCATAGCAGCAACAACTATGCTATCGATGACAGGAATAGTTGTAGCACTTGATGCTTATGGGCCCATTACTGACAATGCTGGTGGTATTGCTGAAATGTCCAACCTACCAAAAAAGGTGCGTAAAATCACCGATTCATTGGATGCCATAGGTAACACTACTAAAGCTGTTACTAAAGGATATGCAATAGCATCCGCAGGGTTAGCTACGTTGGTATTATTTGCAGATTATACCCATGCTCTCGAAAGTGTAAGTAAAAGCGTTTCCTTTGAGCTATCAGATCATAATGTAATCATAGGATTGTTCATTGGCGGATTGATTCCTTATTTATTTAGTGCTATGGCTCTCGAAGCTGTAGGACGAGCGGCAAGTTCAGTAGTAAAAGAAGTACGTCACCAATTCAAAACTATTAAGGGCCTTATGGAAGGTACTGCTAAACCGAATTATTCGCGAACGGTAACAATGCTAACTACATCTGCAATCAAAGAAATGATCATCCCCTCTTTGCTCCCAGTAATTATCCCCATTTTAGTTGGCATTCTTTTAGGAGCAAAAGCTTTAGGAGGGTTACTGATGGGAGCAATCATTACTGGTTTATTCTTAGCTATCTCGATGACTACTGGTGGTGGTGCCTGGGATAATGCAAAAAAATTCATTGAAGAGGGAAACTATAACGGTAAAGGTAGCGAAGCCCACAAAGCCGCTATAACCGGAGATACTGTAGGAGATCCATATAAAGACACTGCCGGTCCCGCGGTAAACCCTCTAATTAAAATTATTAATATCGTAGCACTTTTAATTGTGCCATTGATCTAAAACAACCCACTCTAGTTCATATCTAAATTTACTAGTTAAACTTTAACTAAAAATAAGATAGTATAAATTCGTACATAATAGCTATATGCGCCACAAATCATTTTACACCGCTGAAGCAATTGAAGTTCTAAATGGGCTCGAACCTGTACAAAAACGTCCAGGGATGTATACAGATACCTCATGTCCCAATCATTTAGCTCAAGAAGCTATTGATAATAGTGTTGACGAAGCAACCGCAGGATATGCAAGCCACATAGAAATAATTTTACACCAAGACCATTCTCTTGAAGTTATTGATAATGGCCGTGGGATGCCGAGTGATATCCATCCAGAAGAAAAAATTTCTGGTGTTGAATTAATCCTTACCCGTCTTCATGCTGGAGCAAAATTTTCAGATAAACACTATCGTTTTGCTGGAGGTTTACATGGAGTTGGTATTTCGGTCGTTAACGCACTATCAGCTAAATTTGAAGTTACTGTTAAACGGGATGGGAAACTGTTTTACATGCAATTTATAGATGGTATACCTCAAGCTAAATTAAAAGTCATAGGTACATGTAACCCACGCGAAACTGGTACTACTCTCCGGTTTTGGCCTAACCTTAAATACTTTGATACCGCAAAGTTTGCTCTTCCTCAATTAAAAAACTTACTTCGTGCCAAAGCATTTCTATGTCCGGGACTAAAACTTAAATTTCATAATCAACAAACCAATGATGTTGAGGAGTGGTTCTATCAAGATGGAGTAAAAGGATACTTAACCTCGTCTCTCGTTGATATCAATAGGATTCCAGACTCACCTTTTGTTGGCAATTTTGCTACTGAAAATGAAGCTATAGAATGGGCATTAACTTGGTCGCAAGAAGATAAACCACAAATTGCTGAGAGTTACGTTAATTTAATCCCAACCATAGCTGGTGGTACTCACGTAAACGGTCTACGCGCTGGTCTAGGTGAAGCGATGCGTGAGTTTTGTGAAATGAGAAAATTACTTCCCCGCGGTATTAAATTGAGCCCAGAAGACACCTGGGAAAATTGCAACTATATCCTTGCTGTAAAACTTATTGATCCACAATTTTCTGGACAAACTAAAGAACGATTAACTTCACGCCAATCAGCAACTTTTGTATCCGGTATAATTAAAGATACATTCAGTTTGTGGTTAAACCAAAACGTTCAGCTTGGTGAGACTTTGGCCGCAATAATAATTAACAATGCACAAAAACGTTTAAACACTACCAATAAAATAGCACGCAAAAAGGCCACTCTTGGCCCAGCACTGCCAGGAAAATTAGCAGATTGTATCTCTCAAGATAATAAATATACTGAACTATTTTTAGTTGAAGGAGAATCTGCAGGAGGGTCGGCTAAACAAGCACGAATTTGTGAAACGCAAGCGATTATGCCACTTAGAGGAAAAATCCTTAATACTTGGGAAATTGAATCTGATAAGGTATTGGCATCTCAAGAAGTTCACGACATTGCCGTTGCTTTAGGTGTAGATCCTGGTTCAGATAATCTTGATAATCTACGTTATGGTAAAATTTGTATTCTTGCCGATGCTGATTCTGACGGTTTACACATTGCCACTTTACTTTGCGCATTATTTCTACGCCATTTCCGTAATTTAGTTAAACATGGCCATGTTTATTTAGCTATGCCACCACTTTACCGTATCGATATTGGTAAAGACACTTTTTATGCTCTCGATGATGACGAAAAAGCTGGAATTCTAGATCGTCTTAAAGTTGAGAAAAAAACCGGTAATATAAACATTCAACGATTTAAAGGATTAGGTGAAATGAATCCGCTACAATTACGAGGAACTACAATGTCACCCGACACTCGTCGTTTAGTTCAATTAACCATTAAAGACGGTGATAACGTTGATGAATTAATAGATATGCTATTTGTTAAGCGCCGCGCCCTAGACCGTAAGCATTGGCTTGAAACCAAAGGCAATCTAGCTGAAGTTTAGGATAAGATTAAATAAAACTAAAATTTAAATAAATCAGCGAGAGTTACTACCCCTATAACTAGCCTCTCCGAATATACCGACTTTTTTATACCATCAGTTGTAATCATAGACAATATAATTTATTTTTTAATTTTGGTATATTTACGGTAAGTTTCAGCTTCGTTTAACAAGTTTTCGGCATAATCTTTATCAATTAAGAAAGGTTTTTCTGAATATTTAATCTCACAAATAGAAATAACTCCATCACTCCGATCAAACAACAGATCAATCTGCGCCTCTTTTTCTATATTCGCTTTTTTAGCAAAACACCTCCATGAACCCACTTAAAGAATCAAGTGGAATATAAAGGGCTTGTTTTATTTGGCTAATATGTTTTCTACAAATAGCTTCAAAGGCATAACCCGCCCAATTTTTCCACAAGGGAGTATGAACTTTAGCTGGCCAATAGTGCAAATCCACTTTATCTTTTAGTTGTTTACTAACAGGCTTTATCCAATTAAGATAAAATAAACAGTATTCATCAATAATTTTATAGTACAGTCCCTTTTCTGCATGTCTTAGAGGAACAAAACTTCGAATAAGTCCTGCCCGTTCTAAAGCATCTAAACGCTCCGTCAAGGTACCACCAGATTCAGATAATTTAGCTTTTTTACTTAATTCAGATCTTAAGACCACCTCTCTTTTTGTTGCAATTACATTGACCAATTCAATATAAGCATGAGCATTATCAAATAATGAAGTGAATAGTTTTTCAAATTCAGTTTGTAAAGCTCCACCTCTAGTAAAACATAACTTAGACATATTTTGCACAATAGAAAATTCTTTCTGGATCTTTTCTAAATAATGCGGTAACCCCACCAAACACCATGTAAAGTTCCAATACCTGACTATAATTTAGCTTAAATCCTAGATATCCCAAAAATCCCTTAGACTCACCTAAATTGAAAGGATATAACGGAATTTCAATAGTAATCCGATTATATAAACCACCTGGATTACTAATAATATTTTTTATCATCCATGATGCTGCTGAACCGCATACCACTAGAATAACTCGACTATCCTTACACCAAATTGTATTCCAATAATAATCTAGTGCTGATAAAAAACCGAACTGTCTAGCTGCCAATCATGGCAATTCGTCAAAAAACAAAACTAACTTCCTTTTACTTAGAACTCTTTTGAGGTTATTCGTTAGTAATTCAAAAGCAACCATCCAATTATCAGGTGATTTAATTTTAACTCCCATTCCCGGAAGAAAAGTCGCAATAAGAGCCTCGCTATTACCCTGATACTTACCAGTGACATGAAATAACTTACATTTTTTTTGACTAAAAATAGGAATAATTGGTATAGATAACCTGTTTCTAATAAGCTGTCGAAGCTCTTCGCTATCATATCCTTTATCGGTAATCATATATTTTGATATTGGAAGTTTCTCAATAAATTTGGGTGCAACTTTACAATCAT
>JAISFD010000027.1 GCA_031263815.1 Coxiellaceae bacterium
ACGCTACATTAACTTAACGCTCACTATAGATTTTTAGCACTCACTCCGTTCTGCTAAAAATCGTCAGCTACCGCAGACTACTCTCCTTCGCTTCGCTCTCCCTGGCTCGCAGCGATGGAAGCCCAATTTATGCCATCTGCATAATTTTAACAAAGAGAAAGAAATTGGCCAAACTACATTCTCATAAATCCCCCCATTTGGCCTGAAGGATACTAATAGCAACCATTGCTGCAGTCTCAGTCCGCAAAATCCTTGGCCCAAGACTAATTGGTAAAAAATGGTTCTGCTTAACATAAGTAACTTCATTATTACTCAACCCGCCTTTTGGACCAACTAAAACAGTAATATAGGATGGCCGATCCTTGATATCACCTAGTTTATTCGTAGAGCTAGGATCTAAAACTAATTGTAGTCCATAAGTCCGATCATTACACCATGAAGTTAAACCTTGACACAACAAAACCTTTGGTACACAACAACGTCCAGATTGCTCTGCTGCACTAATAGAAATATTTTGCCAATGGGTCAAGCGTTTTTTTAAACGGTTTCCTATAAGTTTTATATTATAATACTCAGTAAACAAAGGAGTAATAGTGCTTACACCTAATTCTACAGCTTTTTTAATGGTGAAATCCATTTTTTCTCCACGAGAAATTCCTTGACCCAGATGAATAGACAGGGAAGATTCATTATAACGTACAGTAAACTCATCAATAGAAACTACGGCATGATGTTTAACAATATCAATCAGTGTAGCCTGATATTCTCCACCAGTACCATTAAAGAGTACTAACGGACTATTAGTACGTAAACGCATTACTTATAAAATACGGTGAGAAGCAGCAGTTTCTAAAGTAATCCTCTGCCTTGCTTTCAATACAAAAGGAACAAAAATACGTGGTAATAACATCAACTAATCAGATTTAAAACAAAAATAGGGATACAATATAAATATTTATTGTGCTCCCTATTTTTTAAAAACCAGGGGTTATTGTTTTTTCAAACGCTTAGAGACTTCATCAGTAATTTCAAGCTCTTTCTTACTATAAGCAAGACTTGCCTTAGCAATCACCAAATCTAGATTTTTTTCACCTGCCACTTTGTCTACAACATCCTCAACTTTCTTCACAATATCTTTCATAAGATTACTTTGAGCAATAGTAGCTTCCTCTTGGAATTTAGCTTGCATCTCTTGTAATTTTTTCTGTTGCTCAATAATTTTCTGTTGTTCCTCTTTTTGAACATCAGACTTCATAGTAGGACTGTTTTTGCTAAAGGTTTCAATAGCGCCACGAAACTTTTTCTGGGCTTCATCTAATTCTTTCTCACGTGCCTCAAATTTCTTTTTGAACTTTGTTTTAGCTTCTGCTAGTTGTGGTGAATCAAGTAAAACTTTGTTCAAATCAAGCACACCAATTTTCGCTGCGGTTTTAGTTCCAAGCTGCGTTTCAGACTTTGTCTCAGGTATTACTTCAGTTTTTATCTCAGTACTTGCGCTATCTTTCACTCCGTTTTTCGCTGGCACAGCAAAAACTGAAACAGCAGACAACAAAGAAAATACAGCCGCTACCATCAATATAATCTTTCTCATTACCATATCTCCAAAAAAATTTTAACTCTTAACTTTGAAATACCCAGATTTTGTCTTTTATACCATATTGTCTTTATTTTTGCTATTCACTTTTATAATTAATTTTCTTATATTATAAATTTTAGAATATAGAAATATTGCTTGATTTTCACAACTATTTAATTACTTAATTACACTAACAAAACTTATAAACAAGAACCTATTTATGAAAAATTATATTATATCAATAAGTAACATTAATAACACTCATATATACTTATTTAAAATATTATTGCTTATCGCTATAAATATCTTCCCTCGTGATGTAGTAGCAAACTCTACAAATATTTATGATTTAAAGCCATGGTCAGTACTGTTTTATGGTGGTGGTACAGCAAAACAGACTTTTGGTGATGTTATATTAGGCAAATATACTAGTTTTGGTGAAATAATTTATGCTACTGAACTTGCTTACACTTTTGATCACAATAATTTGATCCGACGTTTTTTTAAATCAGTATTTGATGTAGTACAATTAGCAGGAAATATTGTCTATCGCCATGACTATCGTCACCACGACAACGTCAAAGAAGGGAATCTATATTTGATTTGGCGGTTTACTCGCTTTCCATGGAGTAGCTACCTTAGAAACTCAGTAGCGATAGGTGATGGTATATCTTATGATTCCCATCCACCATTTGCCGACCGCCTGCCCGAAAAGCCTGCGAGTGATTTCGCTAATCTTCTAAATTACATGGTTTTAGAGATAACTTTTGCATTACCTTCACATCCAGAATTTGAGTTAGCATTACGTCTACATCACCGCTGTACTGCTTGGGGAATTTACCCCAAAAACCGTAGCGCGGGATCAACAAATGTCGGGATTGGGGTTAGATACTATTTTTAACTAACTATTACAACTTACTCCTCAAAAACTTGCCGGTATAAGAATCTTTACTTTTTATAACCTGCTCTGGGGTACCTACTGCCACGATTTCTCCTCCTTTATCTCCCCCTTCAGGACCAAGATCAATAATCCAATCTGCTGTTTTAATTACATCCAGATTATGCTCTATAACAACCACAGTATTACCATGGTCACGCAACTTCTGTAAAATTCCTAGCAGCTGCTTAACATCATGAAAATGGAGACCAGTAGTAGGTTCATCTAAAATATACAAAGTACTCCCAGTATTACGACGGGAAAGCTCTTTCGCTAATTTTACTCTCTGAGCTTCTCCTCCCGATAAAGTAGTAGCACTCTGACCTAAATGAATATACGCCAAACCTACCTCGATCAGGGTTTGTAATTTGTGGGAAATCGCAGGGATAGCTGCGAAAAAATTAGCTGCTACTTCAACGGTCATTTCCAAAACTTCAGCAATATTTTTGCCCTTATACTCTACTTCCAAAGTCTCTCGATTATATCTTTGGCCTCTACAAACATCACACATCACATAAACATCTGGCAAAAAATGCATCTCCACTCTAATCAAGCCATCTCCAAAACATGCTTCACATCTACCCCCAGAAACATTAAAACTAAATCTCCCCGATTTATAACCCCGTGCTCTGGCTTCTGGTGTCTTAGCAAAAAGGTCACGAATCTCCGTAAATAAACCAATATATGTTGCAGGGTTAGATCTCGGGGTACGACCAATAGGACTCTGATCAATATCTATCACCTTATCCAAATGTTCGAAGCCGGTAATTTTCTTATAGGTATTGGGCAATGAATATGTGGCCTGATTTAATGTATGCGCCGCTACCGGATATAAAACATCATTAATCAAACTTGATTTACCAGAACCAGAAACTCCAGTAATACAAGTAAATAATCCAATAGGGATATCAACATTAAGGTTTTCTAGGTTATTTTGCCTTGCCCCAGAAATACGTATCACACGTGCCGGGTCATAAATAGCACGTGCTTTAGGCACAGCAATTTTTAACTTACCAGTCAAATATCTACCAGTAATAGAAGAAGAGTTTTGTAATAAGGCTTTCGGTGGCCCCTGAAAAATAACTTTACCGCCATGGATTCCAGCACCTTCACCTATATCAATAATGTGATCTGCAGTTAAAATTGTTTCTTCATCATGTTCAACTACAATAACGGTATTGCCTAAATCACGTAAATTAGTTAAAGTTTTTAACAGTCGATTATTATCACGCTGATGTAATCCGATGGTCGGTTCATCCAAAATATACATTACCCCGACCAATCCTGAGCCCAACTGGCTAGCCAATCTAATTCTTTGAGCTTCACCACCAGATAAAGTTTCAGCTCTTCGATTTAAACTTAAATATTCTAAACCAACATTTAGCAAAAAATGTAATCTATCATTTATCTCTTTTAAAATTTTTAAAGCAATCTCGCCTTTTTGTCCCGGTAACTTCAACGAAGAAAAAAAATCTACAGCTTGAGTAATAGGTAAAGCAGCAATCTCGGAGATGCTTTTACCCCCAACAAATATATAATTTGCTACTTTTTTTAAACGTGTACCACCACACTCATCACAATTAGTAACACTTAAATATTTTGCTAGCTCTTCCCGAACTGCTTCTGATTCTGTGTCCCGATAACGGTGCTCTAAATTATGAATTACCCCCTCAAAAGAATGAACCTTACGAATTTTATGCAACCCGCTCAAAGTATAATGAAAAACTATTTCATCCGTACCACTTCCATAGAAAATAATTCTTTTGATCTTCGCGGGTAGAGCACTAAAAGGAGTATCAATATCAAAATGATAATGATTAGCAAGTGATGTTAATAAAGAAAAATAATAAGGATTTCTTCGATCCCAACCACAAATAGCACCATTAGATAAACTCAAAGTTTTATCGATCAAGATCTTGTCCGGTGTAAAAGATTGTTTAACCCCCAAACCATCACAATCGGAACAAGCGCCAATTGGATTATTAAAAGAAAATAGCCTTGGCTCAAGTGCAGTTACACTATAACCACAGATTGGACAGGCAAATTTAGCTGAAAAAACTTTTTCTTCTGATTTTCCCTCATGTTGAATTAAAATGCGAGCTATCCCATCAGTTAAACGTAATACAGTTTCAAATGACTCTACGAGCCGTTGTTTCATTTTGGGATCTACTTTTATCCGATCAACTACTATTTCAACAGTATGAGTATGGCGTAAATTCAAAATTGGAGCTTCCTCAAGTTCAGTAATTTTCCCATCAATACGAGCACGTACAAATCCTTGAGCCCGTAAATCCTCAAATAATTTTGTATACTCCCCTTTGCGAGAAATAATTACAGGAGCCAATAAAGTAACTCTAGTATATAAAGGTAAGGCTAAAACACTATCTGTCATCTGACCGACTGTTTGAGCTTCTAAGGTAACTTTATGTTCAGGGCATTGTGGAGAACCTACACGAGCGTAAAGAAGACGTAAATAATCATAAATTTCGGTTACTGTGCCTACAGTTGAACGCGGATTATGTGAAGTTGATTTTTGTTCGATCGCAATTGCGGGAGATAATCCCTCGATCAGATCTACGTCTGGTTTTTCCATGATCGCTAAAAATTGACGGGCATAAGCTGACAAAGATTCAACATAGCGCCTTTGCCCCTCAGCATATAAAGTATCAAAAGCAAGCGATGATTTACCTGAACCTGAAAGACCAGTAATCACAATAAATTTATCTCGCGGTAAATCGAGATCGATACTTTTTAAATTGTGGGTACGAGCACCACGAATAGAGATGATAGACATTCTAAAGATTCTAAGAAAAACTTTTATATTTTGCCACTACTTTAATTTTTTAAATTATTTACCTCCTGTTCAAGCCCTTTGGCTATTACTTCATAATCGCCTTTTGCGCCTAATTTCGTCCCTAAGCTTTTAAGATAATCAGGAGAACATGGCTTACCAAACGTAAGACTAATCTGGTTGAACTTTGGCCAAAATTTGTTTCTGGGCAACGCTTGAAAAGAGCCAGCAATATAAATGGGAACTAATTGTAAATTTAACTCCTGAGCTAAAATACCTACCCCTTTTTTAAAGGACTGTATTGTACCATCGGGGGATCTTCCTCCTTCAGGAAAAATGCAGATTGTTTTATGATAGCGTAAAATATAACTACATACTCGCATAGCATCAATTAAATTGGTTGCAGGATCTAAAGGGATAACTCTCCCCATTTTAATTAGATTACGCACTATTGGAATTTTTGAAAAATAATCGAAACCAAGAAAAAAGATAGTTCGACATAACCAACTAGGGATAGATGCTAAAATTAAAGGGGTATCTAGATAGCTCGCATGGTTAGGACAAAGAATAATCGGTTTACCTCTAGGCAGATTCTCTCTACCAGTTACTTTAATTCGCCACATTAATTTAGCAATAATGTAAAATAGTTTACAACAAAAAAGATGTAAGACTTGCACAAACCAATTTGACGATAGATTTATTTTATCTGTGATAGTTTTACCTGGATTAGTAACTAAAATATTCTGCCACAAGTTTCCTTGCGCTTTGACTCTACCTTGGACTCCTTAGGGTTTCTGCGCTGTAACTAATTGAGTTATCATACAAATCAGATCTCTCACTGTAGAAACTTTGGCGATAAATGTTTCGGGAATATTGATATTAAATTGTTTCTCTAGAACCGCGATAAACTCTACTCGATTTAAAGAGTCAAAACCTAAATCCATTCCTAAATGATCGTTTACATGAACGGAAGTAGTTAATTGTTTTTCTCTCTCAATAAGAGTAGCAATGGTTTTATAAATCGGTGATGACATAACCTCTAGCTCCTCTACACTTATTTCCTCCTCTGGATATGCTTGGAGCTTAATACCTATGAGTTTAGCTAAATATTTTTCTGTATCTCATGGCGTTTTAATTTACCCAACTCTTTAATATAATGACTTTATAAATAATGGCTCTCAACTTCTTCGGGGGAGATATTTTTACCAGCACTCAATTTGATTAACTCTTTTTTTCTACTCGTAAGAAAAAGATATCCCTCGTTATCCAAATAGCCTAAATCCCCCTGAATAAAACCAATGATTTTTTAGTACCTCTTGGGTATTTTTTCTCTCTTGTAATACCCAGACATAACATTAGGTCAACAAATTGCTATCTCACCAACCCCATTGGCATCGGGCTCGATAATTTTAAGACTTACCTCAGGAACCACTTTACCAACCGAACCGATTTTTACTCGGGTCAGAGGGTTAAAAGTAACAATAGGAGCAGTTTCAGTAAGACCATATCCCTGAATTAGAGTAAAGCCTATTTTGTTGAGGAAAATTTCCACGCTCGTATCAAGTTTCGCCCCACCACTAACAAAATATTTTAGATTATCTCCAAAAGAAGAATGAATTCTCTTAAACAACAATTTATTGAAATTAATTCCCGTTAACTGCCGTAATTTATAAAATGCATTAACCAGTCCCCATACTAACATCCTAGTAAAAAACGGTATGCGCTGTATTTCATTTATCATACTTTGATAAAAAAGATAAAAAAATTGAGGAACTCCAACAAAAATAGTGATCTCAGCTTCTTGCATGCATTGCAAAATCTCATCCCGTTGTATATCAGTAATATATATGACCTTACTTTGAGAAAAAATAGGAATAATCAAAGTAGCCATAAATGGAAAAGAGTGGTGTAATGGTAAATATAGATAAAACATTATGCTCCGAACCAAAGACTTTTAACTTTTCAATACTTAAAAAATTAGCACAGAAATTTTCGTGAGTGAGCATCACCCCTTTGGGCTTACCTGTAGTACCTGAGGTGTATAAAATTGAGGCGATATCTTCAGGAGAAACTTTCACGATATTTGATTCTTAGCCTTCATCTACTAATGTTTGCTCTGAGTTTCTACTATCAAGCAAGATTACTTTCGGTGCAGGAGTAATTGCTAAGGCAGCCTGATAAATTATTTTTTTCAAACTTTGGGGAGGTAAGAATAATTTTGGCTTCTGAGTTTTCGAAAAAATATTTAAAATCATCTAGAGTAGATTGCGGATCAAGAGGTACTGCTATTCCACCACTCCATCACTCCATAGAATTCCGAAATAAATAAACACCCATTCCGGTCGGTTCTCTAAAACGACGGCTATCCGATCCTCTTTTTGAATACCAGCTTTAATTAAAGAGTTAGCAATTGCCCGAGAGCTATCATACAAATCTTGATAAGTATACTCTTTATAACCCTCAGATTTCTTTATCTGACAAACGACTTTACTTGGAGACTGTTTAACAACCTCAGACAATTTTCCCGTTAGAGTATAATAAGCTTCTTGCATAAAAGTTTATTATAGATATTCAACTAAAAATAAAAAAGATATATTCAATAGTGAACAATTAGACAAAATATCATATTGAAGTATAATTCATTGTGCCTTGGAGCTTATTGTGCAAACT
This sequence comes from Coxiellaceae bacterium, assembly GCA_031263815.1. Classification (GTDB taxonomy): domain Bacteria; phylum Pseudomonadota; class Gammaproteobacteria; order UBA9339; family UBA9339; genus UBA9339. The sequence goes on from JAISFD010000027.1 coordinate 7,975, forward strand.
AATAAGAAAATCACATGCAAAAACTAGTTTTGAGTACAATATTATGGATAATCCTCTTAAATCCTGTATATGCAAAATGGGCTAATATAACTGATGCACCAACTAAAACTTCACTGCGGGAAGAGATATTTATTAATGCTGATGGTACCTATAAAACAATAACAGAAATCAATAAAGAGATTCTAACTGAAACAGGCCGTAGTCCGGGATTCGGTACAACATTATACTATAACGGTGATAGTGAAAAAATAGAGATATTAGAAGCAAAAACTATTTATAAAGGACGAGAATATTTTTTAGATAAAAATTCTATCGAAGATAAACCGCTAGCAAGTCCTCCCGAAGGCTTTGATCAAAAGAAACAAATTTTGCTTGCATTCCCCAAAACCGAAGTAGGAGCAAAATTATATGTTAAATACAAATTTGATTTAAACAAACCTCCGCTAGAAAATTCCTATGCAGCAATGTTTAATTTTGGTTATTTGGATCTAGATACTAATGCACAGATAAAAATACATTCCAAATTGCCACTTAATATTTTAGTCAATGATCCTGAACACCATTTAAAAATTACTCAGACCAAGACTAAAGACATTCACCATATAGAAATAGTATTAAAAAAACCAATTTATAAGGTCGCAACTAATGAATTAGGACCATTTATTATAAATCCCAAACATTTGACTTGGGTATCGATATCTAATCTTAACAAATGGGAAGATTTAGTAGCAAAATATGGTAAGCTCATCGCTAAAGTATTTACGCAAAAATTACCTCATGATTTTGTTATTATCCTGGAAAAAGCCAAACGAAAAACTAACGATATAGATAGAATCAATACAGTAACCTCCCTTTTAAACGATAAAATTAGATACATGGGAGATTGGCGTTCAGTTAGTGGTCGTTTCGTACCACGTGATCTCGATAAAATCAGCAAAACCCAAATTGGGGATTGTAAAGACTTCGCTGCATCTACAGCTGCAATTCTTACTAAACTCGGTTATAAAGCGCAAATCATAGCAGTAGCACGAGGGATAGCCCAAGTATCTCTACCCATATTACCTAATATTTATGCTTTCAACCATGCTATGGTAAAAGTTACCAATAAAAAAGGTACTGTATACTGGATTGACCCAACAAATTTTGAAAGTATGGCTGATGGAATTTTCCCAGACATCGCAAACAAAATGGTCTTAATCTTAGACCCTAATAATCCAGGATATGAGCAAATACCTCCAATAAACCCCCACAGAGCAAAAACCCACTTAACAAGAAGCTTTGAGATTTTGAACAACAATAAAATTATTGAAACAGGTAATTTAACTTTAACTAATGAAGCTACTCTTGGTTTGATCGGCGCTGCTTTAAAAGTTTCAGACGAAATGATAAAAAATGAAATCTTTTATACCCTAGCAGACCGTACTATCCTTGATGAAAGAAACAAAAAAAAGATGCAATTACCAAAGCTAAATTCTCGAGTCGTAAAAGATATTGTACTAGCTTATAGTTTTGAACGAGAGAACGATATTCTGCTAACTAATATTGGTCCAGCATTAAAATTAACTTATACAGGCCCAATATCCACAATTTATAACATCTCACAAGATAATGTGGCAGATACCTTAATTGATAGTTCTCCATACACTAGTATCAGACAAACAATTATTAAAAATGTTGGGATAAAAAATATTGAATCATTAAATAAAGAGATAAAAACACCTTGGATTTATGTAAAACGCTCATGTAGTCTCAACCAAAACGACAATCTACAAATAGATGATATTATTACTGTACATCAGAATTTAATTCCAAAAGAAGATTTTAGAAAACAGGAATTTATTACTTTAAAAAATTGGTTAAAAACCAACTTCAAGGATATTATCCTAGTATTTGAACCGATAGAAGGAGAGAGAAAGAAAACACAATAGTTTAGTAATATGATGCTTATATGAAACACAAAAACAAAAATCCTTTTGTAGTACTAGATGGTAATGAAGCTACTGCCTATATTGCCTATCGCACTAATGAAATTTGTATCATTTATCCTATTACCCCCGCTGCGAGCTAGGGAGAGTGAAGCGAAGGAGAGTAGTCTGCGGTAGCTGACGATTTTTAGCAGAACGGAGTGAGTGCTAAAAATCTATAGTGAGCATAGCGACACACTTGCTAAAACAATTTAAAAAAATTACAGGCAGAGAATATAAACTAGTTGAGTACCATGGAGATCCCACAGCAAAACGTGTCATCATTATCATGAGCTCTGCCGCTGAAACTGTGCGAGACACTATAGAGTATTTAAATCAAAAAAAAGAAAAAGTTGGTTTACTAAAAATAAGACTATTTCGCCCCTTCCCAAAAAAACAGTTTCTGGAACTGCTCCCTAAAACCTGTAAAGCGATGGCAGTCTTAGATCGTACCAAAGAAGCAGGAGCAGCTGGTGAACCATTATACGAAGAACAAGCGTGTCGCTATGCTCACTATAGATTTTAGACCATCGTGACCCCTAAAATCAGTTCGCATGGCCGCGACACATCGTTGTGCTTCGCACACCGCAGCCGTCCTGCGGCTGAAAAA
>JAISFD010000039.1 GCA_031263815.1 Coxiellaceae bacterium
ACGCTACATTAACTTAACGCTCACTATAGATTTTTAGCACTCACTCCGTTCTGCTAAAAATCGTCAGCTACCGCAGACTACTCTCCTTCGCTTCGCTCTCCCTGGCTCGCAGCGTTTGAACTTCGGCATTATAGCGATCAATTTTATTCCCGCTTTCAATTTTCTTGATAACATCGTCATAGTGTAATCCAAGTACATCTCGAAAAGTTTTTAAAAGCTCAACCTGATCACCTGCCGTAAGTTTTCTTGACTTCTTTACAGCAATTTTAGCGTAATATTCAGCTATATATAATGGCCTTAAATCTAAAGTTGGGTTATTCTCTAACCCTTGTAACAAAATGGCAAAACGAGCCTGTTCACTAGGATGGAGTTTTTTAAAATTCAATTCAAAATTTTTCTCGTAATCAGACGGATTAACTAGTCTACTAAGGGGAACTATCATGGCTATTAATAAATTAATCCCTTCATTCTTATAGGCCTGGTAAACTGACATAAGATTTTTCTCCTGTTCAGCTCTATCCACTGGATCTCTAAAACTGAGATCTAGAGGCGCCTTTAACATTAGGCCTATATTCTGTGTATCGACAAAACGTCTTTTAACATCCCGCTTTTTGATAATAGTTGGATCAACTTTTAAATCTTCAGCCCACTTATTTAATGACATTAACCCCACTAAACCTGACTGATCCCCATCCATATTTATTAACGTTCTAATATTTGGACGTTGTAGTTTCATAAACTCAGCAATTTCACTACAAGATGGATTATCTCGTAAATATTTATCTAAACCTCTTGCCGAAATTCTTTCAACATCTTTTGAAGACCAATTTTCATAATCAAATAACTTTTCCTTCTGGGGACAAAAATATAAAAAAGCCAAGATTTCAAGAAAACTACGAGACTTCCCAGCCATACAATGACAATAAAATATACGATCATTTTGTAGAGTATTATGAATAGCTTGTGATTTTTCTTGGGCTTCTTTGGATATAAAAAATTCTTGATATAGACCTTGTTCCTGGCTTCCTCCCTCCTGAAACTCACGCATTGATCTTACAGTCTGATTTCTAATAGGCTCCCCATGTTTTATATCTAAATTAAGAATCCCGTGATCAAACCATGGTTTTCTATGAAAACACACCTTAACCATTTGATCCAATTGTAGCTCTTTATTACTACTATCTATTGATAGATACATGAAATCAGTAAATATATTTTCTAACTCAGGAATCATGCTAATTATATAAACTTCCCGAGCTTTTCTATTTGGGAATCTATTACACTCTGTTGCTTCCTCACTCAGTCGCAATATATCGATTTTTCTAGGTTGAGCCCCTAAAACCAATCGATAATGATTTTTAGTCGCCGGAATAATTGTATGATAAAGAGGGCTTCCTCCAATAGCTGAGATATTAGCTTTCCACCAAACTTTAAATTTCTTCGGAATAAAATCACTTAATCTACTACGAGGATTTTTAATTACTAGCGGCTGTTGCACTGGCACTAAATTAGTTTAAAGTTTCAAATTTAATCTTGCAACAACTTATTGAAACATCCCTAAAGAATTAATCCTAAATCAAGTATTTTAAATATAACAGTCCCCAACCAACGATCCGTTGATACCACGATCTTTTTTGCCAATCTTCAAGATGAATCTCTTTAGAATGCTTTAAATCGATTAAAAATTGTTGCTCTAAAGAGAGCTTAGATTCTGATGACCTTATATTTACATCCACCTCAAGATCGTGTAAGAGACTACGCGAATTAAGATTACTCGAACCAATCATCATCCAATCATCCAAGATAAGAGTTTTCGCATGAAGAACACTTGGAACATATTCAAAAATACGAATACCTGCTTTTAATAAGCTCTCATAAAATGCTTGAGAAGCCCAAGGCATAAAACTTACGTCAGACTCTTGAGGCAACAAAATCCTAACATCAACTCCAGCATGTGCTGCATCAATTAACCGACGCAATAAGAAATTATCAGGAATAAAGTAGGCATTAGTAATCCATATGCGATAATTACAATCTCTAATTCTATTCAGTAAATTCTTATATAAAATCCGACGCCGATACCAGGTATTATTCAACCGAATAACTGGATTAGTCCGAATATGATGAAAAAAGTGACGTATTCTCTCTTGAATAGGCCTGTATGTCCAAACTGATTCAAAAGCCTGCAAAATATCTCGTAGATCGACATGGCTTAAACGTACTCCCGTATCACGCCATGCCTTGCCATTATGATTTTTATCCAAATGATTTTGAGAGATATTGAAACTGCCGACATATACAATTGTTTTATCAATGACACAAACTTTTCGATGATTGCGAGTATTAATTTTCAAAAACAAATAGATAGCTTTGAGTAAAGAAGAGATACGCACTCGAGATCTACTCCATTGCCACAGCCGCCAAGGAAATGGATGAAAAACTCTCGTTTCTGCCCCAGCCCTTTCTAAATTTTTGACAAAAATACCATTCCATTGAGGAGTCCCCGCTCCATCAACTAAAATTCTCACTGCAACCTTTCTCTTAACTGCCTCGGTCAAAACTTCGAGTATTCTTTGCCCCAATGAATCTAAATCAAAAATATAAGTTTCTAATTCGATAGATTCTTTTGCTGCTTTAAGATCAGCTAACAACGTTGTAAAATAATCTTGTCCTGCAAAAAAAACTTTTTCGCCACCAGCTACTAATTGACTGTTTGGTACCATTATCTGCTAGATATCCAAAGTTTAATATTTTATACTATTCACTTACAAAAAATATCCACTATAAAATCAATGAATTGTATCTTTACGATTTATAAAAATATATACATTAATGCTAAAATCTTAGACAATAAAGGACTTTCGATTTTATAGCATTGTAATTGTTCTATAATTTTTTATCATATTTTTTTAAAAAAGGTCAATGTTATGAACATAATTTCTTCTAAACCACGAGGAATTTATCTTCTCCCCAATCTATTTACCATAGGTTCCTTCTTTGCAGGTTTTTTTGCAATTATTTCAGCACTTAAAAGTAACTATGATATCGCTGCGATCGCGATTTTTGTCGCTACGATCATGGATACTCTTGATGGTAAAGTAGCAAGACTCACTAACACCATGACTGCTTTTGGTGCAGAACTTGATAGTCTAGCCGATATGGTATCATTCGCAGTAGCCCCAGCATTTTTGGCTTATACTTGGGGACTATTCAGTATAGGAAAATTCGGATGGATAGCCGCTTTTATATATATAGTAGCTGTCGCCTTACGCCTAGCACGTTTTAACACTCAAATAGATACTACTGGTAAAAGATATTTTCAAGGCCTCCCTTGCCCTACTGCCGCTGCCATAACTACTAGCCTAGTTTGGGTCTGTTTTGACTTCGAACTCATTAATAGCATTATGATTTGGATTTTGGCTTGTACGATGATCATCGCTGGTATTCTCATGGTAAGTAATATTCGCTATCGCAGTTTTAAGGATATCGAATTAAAACATAATGTGCGTTTTGTCGTGATCTTAATAACTGTACTAATTATCACTTTAATTTATATGGATCCACCTAAGGTATTGTTTGTTGTTTTTACGGGTTATGCTACATCAGGACCAATTACAACTATGTGGGGACTCCACCAAAAAAAGCATTTACGTAAAATCACAGCAAAACATGAATAAAATTTATAAGACTTCAAAAATTAAGAAAAACCGTTACAATGTAATATTAGTTTTCTAATAGTTGGTGTAAGATAAAGTAATAGAACATTACCAAAAAGTAGGGGACAGCTTATTAAGCCTTATATTAAAAAATTAATATGGCTAATCTAATTACACTTATCCGTTTAATCTCAGCATTCGTCATTGGAGCAATCGCTCTATACGCAAATAGCTTCTGGCAACTCATAAATCCACCATTAATAATTATTAATATTTTACTTGATGGTTTAGATGGGATAATCGCAAGAATGCGCAATGAAACTTCAATAATCGGCGCCGTATTCGACATCGCTGCTGACCGTATTATTGAAATAACTCTGTGGATAATTTTGGCATTTCTTGGAGAGACTTCTGTTTGGATCCCGATTATCTTTTTAACTAGAGGTATTTTAGTCGATAGTATAAGGAAACCCTACGCTTATCGGGGTAAATTACCATTTAGCGTTATGCGAACTCCCGTAGGTAAATTCCTAGTCGCTAGTAGAATCATGCGCTTTATGTCAGGTTTTATTAAGCTAGTAGCTTTTGCCTGGTTATTTTTCCTCATACCAGCAACTGAACTTTGGCCGAATATATTTTTAGTTCATATATCATGGTATAACTACATAAGTAATATTTTGATATTTAGCGCCGTAGCAATCTGTTTAGCGCGCGGGATTCCGGTAGTATTGGAAGCATTGGCATACTGGTTTGACATACAGGTCAGAAATTTCAATATCAGGTAGTAGTTGGATGCGTTTAGACATAGTCAAAAAGTAGGTGTATTTTGGTGCACGTGTCCACAAAAAACGATGGTTTTATTAAAATGAATAGTGTATATTAAATGGCATTAAATTACACATATCGTCCAATTAAATGTGTTTTTTGGTCTTATTCGTAAAACTCAACCACTACCAATTAAAATTGGTAGGTTGAACATTACGGCTAAAAGCCGGGAACGTTTTCTAAAGAAAAGTTTGAAACATTGTCAGGTTTATGAGCATCAATATGGGTGTTAA
>JAISFD010000041.1 GCA_031263815.1 Coxiellaceae bacterium
TAACACCCATATTGATGCTCATAAACCTGACAATGTTTCAAACTTTTCTTTAGAAAACGTTCCCGGCTTTTAGCCGTAATGTTCAACCTACCAATTTTAATTGGTAGTGGTTGAGAACCTATTTCAGCATCTACACCACGTAAAGCTTTTTCATGCTGCTGATCTTGAGTTAACTACAAATTTTTATATGCTCCATGATCACGATACTCAGCGATATTAGTAGTTGATACTAATTTTTCAGCACTTCCTATCGGCTGATAAAAATTGGCGCCGATGAAGAAATGATTAAACCAGCAAAAGTAATTACCAAAATCAGTCTTTCTATGATCATACGCCCCATAAATACCGTATAATTGCTGCTTATTTTCGAGTAAATACCGATAACCCAAATGAGCATTGCCCTCAAATACTTTCCCTGAACGTTCATAAAACCGAACATCGGTAAAAACTAATTTATTAGGGGTTTGCCAAAACGGGAAAAATAGATCACCGCCAAATGCTAAATTGGCACTTCCTGAGTTAAAAAATCTAGTGCTATTAATTTGTAGATAAGGTAAGTAATTGTGACTGCCGGTAAGTAAATTTGTGCCTTTTAGAGTATCTTGATTATCGAGAGAAGATGAATTACCGACTCCGTGATCTAAAACTTCCTCAGCAACACAATTTTGACTAACAACAAACCAAACAAAACTTTTGTTTTCATATGTTATCTCCCTATAACTGGAAACAATTTCTAATCCTAAAATACTGGGCTTAGCTATCCTTAACTAACTACACCCCAATATTTATCCCTATTAACACTCTCCTAGAAATACATCTGAAAACTTGAATAAATAATACCTCTTATTAACTCTTAAGACAACACTAAAAATTAAGAAATTTCATGATTTTGATTATAATAACATTTTTCTATCATCTTTTAGATAAAAACTGTATTTAAACTAAATTTTGTACCTGCTCACGCATTTGTTCAATTAATACTTTTAACTCGACCGCTGCTTGGGTAGTTTCTATATCAATAGATTTCGAAGCTAAAGTGTTAGCTTCTCGATTTAACTCCTGCATTAGAAAATCTAGTCTCTTACCAACCATGCCACCATCATTCAACACTCTTAGTACTTCATTAGCATGAGCCAAAAGACGGTCAACCTCTTCGGTAATATCAACTTTTTGTGAAAAATAAACCATCTCCTGTTCAAGGCGAGATTGATCCAAATTAGTAATTACCTCTTCCAAACGCTTGATAATTTTTTGACGCTGGTTAATTAGTACTGTGGGCATTTCTTCTTTTATCTTAGTAACAATACTTAAAATTTCTTGCATTTTATCTTTGAGTAACTGAGCTAAAACCAAGCCCTCCCTATTCCTCGTATTGATCAATTCCTCAAGGGTTTTAGTAAATAAACGCAAAACTGCTTCTTGTGCTAAAGTTAGATCCTCTTCAACAGTCTGCAAAACATGAGGCCAGAACAAAATCTTCATAGGATCAACAGTTGATTCTGGTAAATAAGTTCTTAACTCTGTAACCATATCCATTAATTTTCTAACCAAAGTCTTATTGAGCATTAAATTTGCCCCTCCCCCTCCAGATACAAACCTTAGATTACAATCGACACGCCCACGATGAAGTGCTTTTTGTAATTGCAACCTAACATTAGCTTCAAGAGAATAGAAAACCTCTGGAATTTTAAGAGAACAATCAAAATAGCGATGATTAACAACCCGAATCTCCCATGTTGCCATCCCCCAGACATCCTGATCAGAACATCTTGCAAATGCTGTCATACTTTGGATCATATTTATGCCTTTTATATATTCTAAAAATTTTTCAAAAAAATATACATTATATAGTAAATTAACAAGTGATTTCTAGGATCCATTTATCTCTAGTATTAACCTACAATAATTTCATCTAGCTGAATATCCCAAACAGCAGGCTCAAATTCAACACGCTGACATTCATAACCTACTCCTAAAAGATAAGGTCGAAAAGACAGGAGATTTTTCTTAAAAGCAAAAGTCCTATCATAGTCGCCACCACCTCGGCCAAGACGAAATCGATCTTTATTAAAACCGATAAGAGGTATAATTACTAAATCCAAATCTTGAGGTGCCATGATTTTTTCCTGTATAATTTTAGGCGCTAAAATTTTATGTTTCACATTTATAAGATCATCCCCTGATTCAAACTTAACAAAACATAGATAGTTTATCTTGTGGGAAGAAAATGTGGGGATGTAACAATTTTTACCCCAAGCCCAAATATTTTTAATTATCGGCCAAACATCAACTTCACCTTTCATAGGAATATAACAAGCAATGTTTTCACTTTCAGTAAATAGTTGACTGTGGATAATCTTTGTTGCAATTTTTTGTGAAGAGAACAAGAAACCTTTAGAAGCAAGAAGCTGCAATCTGTTTTTGATTTCTTCACGAAGAAGCTTACGATCAATAGTCACAATAGCTGCTCCTTCAGTAACTGGGCTTATCCTAGCTACTTAATGCCTGACTAACTTTTTGTTTTAAAATAAACAAGCGCTTATGTAACACTTCGTCACAAGTAGAATGCTGCTTCTCTAGCATAAGCTCATAGACAATGTTTAAAGCAGCAGTGATGGCCACACGATCTAGAGTAATAAATCTATCACCATGTTGAATCTCTTGCATTTTGCTGTCGAGGTATCGCGCAGCATTTTGGAGATCATGAACTTTATCTTTAGGGCACTTAATTGTAAACTTTCGCCCCATAATATTTACCACCACTAAATCTATTTCTGAGTTTGACATAATAATTCATCCTGGAGCCCGGTAATTAGTTCTTTGATTGCCGTAGCAGCTTTGGTCTTCTTATCCAATAAAACAGTATTTTCCTTACTGATGTTTACAATTTTTTTACGTAGAGATTGATTCTCAAGTCTTAACTGCTCAAGTGACACAATAAGTTGATCAATTTGTAGTTCTAAATCATTCAATAGGGATTCGGACATAACATCATTATAGCGCCGATATTACATAAGTCACGATGGGTGTAATAAATTAATTGATAGTAAAATAAAAAATTTTGAGGTAATTTTAATCCTATGCTAAACAAAGAATTTAATAGCCGTCGCAATAAACTACTCTCTCAGTTAGATAATAATAGCATAGCTATTATTTTTGCCGCTAGCCAATGTATACGTAGTGGTACAGAATACTATCCCTATCGCCAAAACAGCGATTTTTACTATTTAACCGGTTTCTCTGAACCTGATGCAATAGCAGTGCTCATTCCAAACCGAAAACAAGGAACATTTATTCTATTCAGTCACAAAAAAGATCCAACAAAAGAACTTTGGCATGGTACATATATTGGTCAAAAGAAAGCTTATCACGACTTCGGAGCCCACCAAGCTTTGGCATTAGATGCTATAGATAAAAAGCTACCAGAGATACTATCAAAGTATAAGAATATTTACTCTAATCTGAGATCTGATCCAAATCTACACCAAAAAGTAAATCTGTGGTTAAAACCAAATCATTCAAAAAATAAACTACTCGATTTAAGTGATATTCTAGATGAAATGCGTCTCAAAAAAAGCCAAGCCGAGTTAGCTATAATACGAAAAGCCATAGACATTACGGCCGAAGGACATATAAGAGCTATGAAAAAATGCCACCCAGGTATATATGAATTCGAATTAGAAGCAGAATTACGCTATGAATTCAATCGGCGGGATGGACGTTTCATGGCTTATGAACCAATAGTTGCTGGGGGGATAAATGCTTGCACACTTCACTACTCTAAAAATGACAAAAAACTAAGATCTGGAGAATTAGTACTTATTGATGCAGGGGTTGAATATAATTATTATTCAGCTGATGTCTCTCGCACTTTTCCTATTAATGGCAAATTTACTAAAGAACAACAGATCATTTATGAAATAGTGCTCTCCTCTCAAATGGAAGTAATAAAAATGATTCGCCCGGGAATATCATGGGATCAATTGCAGGAAACTGCCAATCGTATAATTACCAGAGGGTTGATAGATATCGGTTTACTTAAAGGCAAAATAGATAACCTACTTAACAAACAGAATTACAAACCGTTTTTTATGCACAAAATTGGGCATTGGCTTGGTATAGATGCCCATGACGTGGGTACCCACTATCATAACTATTTTGAGCCTGGTATGATATTAACTATTGAGCCAGGAATTTACATTGCCTCTAAAAATATAGGGATAAGAATAGAAGATGACATTTTAGTTACGCAAAATGGGAGTGAGATATTAACTGCAAATATTCCAAAAAGCATAACTGAAATCGAAAAAATAATGCAGTAATAACCTCTGTTTTTATGCTCTGAACAAAGAAAAAGCATTTTGTCAGATAGAGCATACTAGACATCGGAGCCCAATAAATTTTATTAGTAATTTATTATCGGCCTTGGCGGCTTATATTTTACGACCAAGAAAACCATCGCTGAAATTTAATTTGTTAACACC
>JAISFD010000006.1 GCA_031263815.1 Coxiellaceae bacterium
TATTGACCAGGAGAGAAATTATAGTTATTGTTAATCCCATGATTTTTTTAGATAACTAGTTTTTTAGTTATTCACAAATTTATGGGTTATCAACGTCAATCTTAGTTATGGTTACCACATATCAGGTCAAATCTCTGAATATCGTCCTCACCTAAGTATTCACCAACTTGTATTTCTATTACAACCAGAGCTTCTGAACTAGATGGGTTAGACAATCTATGCTTATCACCCTTACTAATATACGTAGATTGTCTTACTTTAAGCGACAGTTTTTGTTCATCATTTATCACCTCAGCTTGACCAGAAACTACTATCCAATGCTCTGAACGATATTTATGTAATTGTAAACTTAGGCTGGATTTGGGATTAATTTCAATACGCTTAATCTTAAACCCACTTTGTTCTTCAAGAATAGTATAACTACCCCAAGGCCGATAAACTGTCGAATGGAAGCTATGAGTTTTATGATTACGTTGAGCTAAATCATCATATATATTTTTAACATCCTGGGCATTATCTCTATGCGTTATTAATAAAGCATCGGGCGTATCAACAATAATTAGATTTTCAATTCCTATAGCAGCAATTACTCTGCCAGAACCCCTAATATAACAATTACTAACATTTTTAATAATAGCATCAGTACTTACTCTATTACCATTAGTATCAAACTTATACATTTTACTAACTGTATCCCAATTACCTATATCGCTCCACCCCATATCACAAGGTATCACTGATAATTTATCTGATTTTTCCATTACCGTATAATCTATAGAATCATCTCGCACCTCCATAAAGCTATTAGCGTCTATTTTCAATACAAAGTCACTACTAATTCTGTCGGATACTGTGAAGCACTTTTTTGAGGTTAATAATATATCTGGGCAATACTTAGCCATTTCTTCTAACATTAATTTTGCTTTAAAACAAAACATCCCAGAGTTCCATAGGTATTTTTTAGAGTCAAAAAACTCTTGAGCCTTATCAAAAGATGGCTTCTCTATGAATTTTTTTACTGCGTTACCATCAAATTCGATATAGCCATAACCTATTTCAGGTGACTGCGGTACTGTACCAAATGTTACAATTCTATCATTCATAGCTAATAAGCTTGCTTTATATACTGCATTTCTTAATTCATCGCAATTAGAGATCAGATGATCAGATGGCAAAACAAGTAATACTGTATTTTCACCCACATTATCTACGATCCATAAACACGCCATTGCTATAGCAGCTGCAGTATTTTTTCCAAAAGGCTCAAGAATATAATTAACCTTTGTAGATGAGATTCCCTCAGATATCAGGGACAATTCATCCCACTCCCTACCAATTTTAAATAAAAACTCATTATTAGTAACATTGAGTATGCCTTCAGGACAAAGAGTTATAGCCCGCAAAAAAGTATTTTGTAATATACTATAACCATTAGGCATTTTAATAAAAGGCTTAGGGTGTAATTTCCTAGATACTGGCCATAACCTGCTACCAACTCCTCCAGATAACACAACCAAATACATAGTAATTAACCTATTTTTAGCTCTATACTTTAAGTGCCTTAAAAAACGCTATTGCAACAACGAAATATATTTCATTAACGCTACAACTTGACCAAGTTCTGTATTGTTCAAAGTCCAATGGCAAGGAAAATTTATAATACAATTTGATATTTTTTGAGCATTATAAGCAGAATAAATCTCAGAACCTAAAAGACCAAACTTAGGAGGCACATATGCAAACCAGCGACCTACCTCAACCCCAATTTTATCACCCTCTTTAATAATAGCAGATAGATGCTTGCTTTTTACTAATAATGGAATACGAGGAGTTACGATGTAATCATTAACCTTCTCAACTATAGGACAATTCAAATTTAATTTAATAGCTTCTTGTAGTAAAAATTTATAATTAGCGTTGGTCTTTTTAAAAATATCATCTAATAATGGATGTAAATTAAAAAATAAGGAACTACTTAACTTACCCATTTTACCAAAATGACAATTGAGAAGCTTGGATAAGTTATTGGACTTACGAAACACTCTTATTCCATAGAGCAAATACCAAAGAAAAACTGCTCCTGGCATTTTTATCTTTGTCAATAAGACACTAAACCACAATTGAAATATTCTTCGTAGATCTAAAAACAGAGGGACAGCTTTTATTGAATTATATCTTTGAACTATACTGTCATGATAAATCATATTATTTATAGAAAGCACCCCTCCCCAACCAATGGTAACGGTTTTTGATACTTCTAAAGTCCAAATAGATACATCTCCAAATACCCCAAGTGGTTTACCACCAAATTCACTTCCAATTGCAAGTGAACAATCTTCTATAACAAAAATACCTTTTGCACGCAAAGCCTCAATCGTTGCTAACTTTAATCCCAATCTACCAAAAGTATTTTGCAAAACCACAGCCTTCGTATTAAAACTAACTGTTTGCATCACATCACAATCATTCATCGTAAGATCATCATTAATATCTACATATATAATACGTGCTCCAGTACTACTTACACCATAGCTAACTGCCTCACAAGTAAATGAAGATACGATAACCTCATCTCCAACTCCAATACCATAAGAACACAAACAATGATACAATGCAGATCTAGCTGACTCGAATAAAAATATATTAGAGTCAAAAGTATTATGGGAGGTTCCTTTTTTACAAAGTCCTATAGACAGCATTATAAGTTTATTTATTGTATTTAAATCATTTCCCCTCCAAAGTAAACCCACACCCCTGCCAAATTTTGATGGAGAATTTTTAAATGAAAACTTCATTTTCCAACCAGCATTGTGTTTTTTAAAAAAGTTTTTGTTAGTACAATCTTCTTTATAATAAATCTATAAATTGTAATAAAATCTTCATAATTAGGAATAAGCATTTTAATAGGTAAAGATGATAATCTGATAAATAATACAGTTTGAAAAATAAAAAGTATCACTGAGGAAATAAGAAAAGCAAATGCCATACTATTTAAACTAAGCTCATAATAAATAAATACAAACACAAAAAAAACCTGGGTAATCAAAGAAAAAATTGATATTTTAGCTGATAAATCTGGACGTCCTATACCAGAAAAATATGAAACAAATACCATACACGATCGACCCAATACAAATCCTAGAAAAAATATTCTAAGAATCTGAATCATTGGATAGTATTTAGTACCATACATCAAAAACACTATGGATTTAGTAAAAAAACAGATGAATAGCCATGTTATCAGGAGAATAACAAGTATAATTCTAAATGCATGTGCACTTAACATATTTATTGTATAAATATCTTCTAACTTTGAGATCCTAGAAATCAACAGTATATTAAAAGCATTTGGAATCATTTTGGTACCAACATCACTAAGAGATTTACTCACAGCAAGAAATGCCATCTGTGTGGGAAGGAAATAAAAAACACATATTAAATCTACTAAAGCAATCTGAAAATATTCAACTATCCCGCCAATATACTGATGAAAACTATATTTACTCATTTTGACAATTAACGAAACGTCAAAATTTGGTTTTATTTTTTCTATCCTGTGCAACTTAATACCAGCATACAATATAGATATAAGCGGACCCGGCCCACTATAAGATATTTCCTAAAAATACACCCATAATACCCATATTGCAAACAAATAATGCAAACATTCCAAAAATAAAAATGATAAAGGCTTGACAAATTAACGTCATATTATATGAATGTATATCTTCTAGGGCAATTTGCAAATAAGAATAATTCAAGAATATAAATCGTAGTGGTATGATAGCAAATACTATATAAGACAGTAGCCTCATATCTACAGTACTATTTTTAAACAACCGTTGATAAAACCAATCGAAATTATAGATAAATATAGTTATAACTATTATAATTGTAACAATAGATATGCAATAAAAAAGTCATCTCTCCTATATAGTAGTAGATTTTTTACCAAGAAAATAAACTGATGCAACATCATATTTTAACCTACCAAAAGCTTCTGCATAACCAGGTATTAATAATAATATCGCCCATAATCCAGCCATTTCTGGCCCAAGTTTACGCACAATAACCGTACTAGTAAACAGATTAACCGCAGATAGTATTACATCTCGTTGAAACAATGAAAAAGATTTGCACAAAAACTCATAGGGTAGTCTAGAATATTGAAACGTTACCTAAGGCTTTAATAATCTGCTTTAATTCCTAACTCTAACATTGCTTTTCTAAAAACCAAAACTTTTTTATCTAAGATAAATCTTGCTTTTACAAAATCTAATATATTCTGTCTTAATTGCTTTAATTGCCTTTCATCTAAGTGCATAAATTCCATTATTTTTTGGTATATGGCTTCGGGGGTAATCTCCATAACAATAAAACCAACATTACCTGCAACTTCCGGCTGAGCAGTATATCTTGATACTAATACTGGCACACCACAACCCATGGCCTCTAATACTGCGTTACCAAATCCCTCACAATATGAGGGCTGTAAATATAGATCAGCGGTGAGATACAGTAAATTTTTTTCGCGATTCGGAAGATCAATTTTCAATATCACATTTTTTGTCAGTTCTAATTCATTAATTCTTAAATTAAGCTCCCTAATACCAGGGCCATCAGCACCTATAATAAACCACCTAAACTTGTAGTTAGTATTTTTCTTAAACAAAGCTAACGCCTCTAGAACTTCTAAAATCCCCTTCCTCCTATAACTACTTAAAACATGCCAGGAGGTTGTAACAAAATTTAATCCTTTATTATTATCAAAAGAATTATTCCGAATAGCTTCCCTATCATTCATCACAGTGCTTAATGCAACACTAGCAGATTTTGATAGTGATGATAGTAATACTACGGGGCTTTTTACATAAAGATGAGAAGTAACTTGTTTAAATTGATCGCGAGAAATAAACATGCTTTTATCACACAACGCTAGACCTAATCTTATACATAATCTATAAATAATACTACTATTATAGAAACTTGGCCCACCAGAAAGATCAAACATATGTATAGCTCCAGTAACAAATGTTTTAATACATAAGATCTTTCCTATAATTATCACTGGCAATGAACGATGCCACCACCAGCAATAAATTAAATCGGCACGCCAACAATGTTTTAAAACTTGGCATATAGAGGTACAAATTAACACCTCATAAAACAACTCCGATAAAGTATCATATTCAACTTGATAGTACTCCCAGAACGGCAAAAATCTTTTTTTTACTGGTAAATATAACAAAGCTTTCATGCAAACACCCACATCTACGTTTGTTAACATAGGCAAACCACAACTATTTTAGGTTTTAAAATATTCCTTAATTACTGAGCAAATCTTCATAATATCTTCTTTGGTTAAAGCAGGATAGCTCGGTAGATTCAAACCACATTCTCCCAACGACTCAGCAACAAGAAACTTATGACTAGAAGCAAAAACAGGCATGACATGTGCTGGAGTAAAAAAAGGTCGTGTTTCTATGCCTTGTTGCTTTAAAAACGCTCTTAAACTATCTCTAATAACTTTATTTTTAACTAAAATTGATACCATCCAATAAGTATTTACCGTATCGGGTTCATTATATTGAAAAACGACAGGGCATCTATCCAACTCATGTTTATACCATTCAGCCAGTTGTTGCTTTTTCTGTAAGATGATATCCGCATTTTCTAATTGAGCCAAACCAATCGCAGCACAAATATTGGTCATTCTATAATTAAATCCTATTTCATCATGCCAATATTCTCTATCAGGTGATACAGCCTGACTTTTTATATAGGTCAACTTTTCATGCATGGCCAACTCTTTGGAAACAATCATACCACCCTCACCAGTAGTAATAGTTTTATTACCGAAGAAACTAAAAGTAGAAACATCTCCAAAATTTCCAACATATTTTTCATGATACTTACTGCCAAAAGCTTCTGCAACATCTTCAACTAAAAATAAATTATACTTTTTACATATACCTACAACCCTATCCATAGCGCATGGATTGCCATACAAATGAACTATGAGTATTGCCTTCGTCTTATCTGTTATTTTCGATTCAATTTGTGTCACATTAACATTCCATGTATCTGGACGTGAATCGACAAACACCGGCGTAGCTCCCACATATGCTATAGCATTAACAGTAGCAATGTACGTTAATGTTGGAACTATAACCTCATCACCAGTTTTAATTCCTAACGTATGCAAAGCAAGATGTAAAGCAACAGTACCATTAGTCACAGTAGTAGCATATTTCGCATTTAAATATTTAGCGAAACTCTCTTCAAAAAGTTTGATAAATTGCCCACGAGAGGAAATACAATTACTTTCTAGACACTTACACACGTAATTAATCTCTCTTCCATCTAAAAACGGTTTATATACCGGTATCACCGCTTTATTTGGCTCTTCACTCATTGTAATAACACCTGATCAATTTAAGTACTAAATCTACTACTTTTAGTTTTATACCAATAAGCGATCAACGGCAATCCTTTTCAAAAGGAATATTTTGAACAAACCCTAGTTTTTTAAGCTTGGTTATATCTGGACATCTGCGCTGCGTAGATCCTAATTGCAATTGTCTCGACACGATTTTCACTTCACGACCAAAATATTCTAACACTTTACGAGCAACCTCCTTGACACTTATTTCTTCAGGAGTGCCAATATAACATATATTTACAAGCGTGTGGTTATTTATGGTTACCAATGTGAATTGTCAACAGACTCTAGACCCTATTGACAAACATATTAACTTTAACCACGGTTCGACATAATTTAGTTGTATCTGTGTGGTATACACTATGACTTTGTTTCCTCAATCTCATCGTGCTATATTTAAGCATGATTCAGGATTTACTTCATCCCCGAGCTCACGCTCGGGGTTTTATGTGAGGTTTTATAAAATTATGAATCTTGTGAGAAGAGAGTTGACTTATAACTATCGATAAACCACTTTTGACATCATACTGCGGATCATAATTAAGCTGAATTTTGGCTCTATTAATATCAGCCAAAGAATGCCTGATATCACCAATACGGAAATCCCTATACTTTGGCTTATAGTCTTCAGAAAGCTTTAAAGTAGAATGTATAAATTCAAACAATTTATTTAATGTAATTTGTTCACCAAAAGCAATATTATAAACAGCATTTATAGCATCGGGATTGTCTGTTAAAGCTGCCAATATATTAGCTTGCACTATATCTTTTATATAACAAAAATCACGAGTTGTCTCTCCATCTCCATTAATATATACTGGATTTTTATATAATATAGCTTTAATCCATAAAGGGATTAAAGCAGCATAAGCCCCATTATGATCTTGTCTTGACCCAAAAACATTAAAATATCTTAAGCCTATTGTTTCTATACCGTAACAATGTGAAAAAACTTTAGCGTAAAATTCATTAGTATACTTAGATACAGCATATGGAGATAGTTGATTTCCTATGTTTGTTTCTACTTTAGGCAAAACTTGTGAATCACCGTATACCGAGCTAGAAGAAGCATAGACAAAACGCTTAACATTATGATTTTTTGCTGCTGTTAAAACATTTATAAAACCACCGACATTAACCTCATTAGTTGCAACAGGGTCATTAATAGAACGTGGCACACTACCCAAAGCTGCTTGATGTAAAACATAATCAACCCCTTGTACTACCTTATTACATTTCTCAAAAGAACAAATATCTCCCTTATAAAAAGTAAAATTTTTAATATATTGCGATGAAATAGTTTTTAAAACCTCATCGATATTATGTTTATACCCTGTAGAAAAATTATCGATACCAACTACTTTTTGATTCATTGATAATAGAGTCTCCATCAGGTGAGACCCTATAAAACCAGCCACACCTGTTATTAGCCAAATGAATTGATGATTCATCAAATACTTTTTTAGATCAATGTAATTCATAGTCCTCTAATAGGTTGAAACCCCCATCTTCCAGATGGGAGAGACTTCAGTTATATTGTAAGGGTGACTGAATATACCCATAAGCCACATACAGTGTATCACCATCGTTACCA
>JAISFD010000017.1 GCA_031263815.1 Coxiellaceae bacterium
GTAAATATTCTAGATTTTAAGGATCTTTATTGTATTACATAAGTAATTGCAGTGATTTATTGGTTTTTGGTCATTAAAATATTAGAACTGCTCTGTTCATTGAGAATTGCTGAAAAATAGGAGTTTAGTTTTTAAATTCCCAGTAAATCTGTTATTCTTTAAGTAAGGGTTGACGAGACAATCGCCTAGTTGCTAATATGTGACGAGGAGGAAAGTCCGGACTCCATTGGGCAAAGAGCCAGATAACATCTGGGAGGTGCAAACCTACGGAGAGTGCCACAGAAAATATACCGCCAACCCATGAATTTTTATGGTGTGGTAAGGGTGAAAAGGCGTGGTAAGAGCACACCGCATTATTGGTAACAATAATGGCAGGGCAAACCCCTCTTGGAGCAAGACCAAATAGGAATCTTCGCGAGAAAGAAAACTTCTAGCATGTGTGGCTCACATATAGATTCGGGTAGGTCGCTTGAGATGGATGGTAACATCCATACTAGAGTAATGGTTGTCCACGACAGAATCCGGCTTATTGTCAACCCTTCTAATCAAGTTAGTTTCGCTAGATATATATGGCTATATTTAAAAAATATCTTTGGGTTATTATTGTTATTTTAGCTTTTGTTGTTGATCGCTTAACTAAAACTTTAGTTTTAAATAATTTTACTCTTGGTGAAGTAGTTAATATTATGCCCTTCTTCAATTTATATTTTACTTTTAATCTTGGGGCTGCCTTTAGCTTTTTAAATCAAGCTCAGGGGTGGCAAGAATGGTTATTTGGTGCTATTGCGGTTGTGGTGAGCTTTTTTTTGATTGTTTGGCAGTTAAAAATTCCAGTAAAAGATTTGTGGCTTAAAATTTCATTAGCTCTGATTTTGGGAGGTACTTTAGGGAATTTGTATGATCGTATTTTTTATCATATGGTAATCGATTTTATCGATTTTTACGTTAAAGATTGGCATTATCCTACCTTTAATCTGGCAGATACAGCAATTTGTGTCGGCGCTATTATGCTCGCAATAGATATTGTGTGGAAAGATAAGAATATCAAAGTATAATTATGTTTGTAGATAGTAAACTGGGTTCAAATTAGGGCTAGCATTTTGTAATATCCTCATTGCCACTTACACTTTTATTACCATTCTGATCGAGAATCAAAGTTCCACAGTCAATGTCATTCACTTATTTACCAATAGGGGTGGCTTTTATGGTATAAGTGTCACCTTCTAGCAGAAGATCTACATGGTAGTATTTTGTGTAGGCTTTGTCGTTTGTTAATAATTTAGCTAACGTATTGGCTCCATCATAAGGTTTTGTTTAAGACATAATATTTTTCCATACGACTAGCAATGTCTAAAAGTACAGTTACGTATATAAATACGTCATGTTTTTTTAGATATTCGTTATATAACGGAAAAGAAACTAAGCTAAGAATACTGCTTATTGCAAGTACTATGACTGATTCTATTAAAGTAAAATTAGGATACATCTTGAGCAAATTCATAATTCAGTAAATTTTAGTTAAAGATTTGAAACTTTTTCAATACTGTATAATATACTTAAAAATTATTAATATTTTTGGTAACAAGATATGCAAGATATGAATGATAAAAAAGGCAAACTTGGATTATTTATGTTAACTGCTCTAGTTACTGGTAATATGGTCGGTTCAGGAGCGTTTTTACTACCTGCTAATCTAGCCCGAGTAGGTAGCATTGGTATTTTATCTTTACTTGTTACTACTTTAGGGGTACTAAGTATTGCTCTTGTTTTTGCAAAAATAAGTTTATTGATCCCTAAAACTGGGGGTCCATATATTTATGCTCATGCCGCTTTTGGTGAATACGTTGGGTTCCAGACCGCATATTATTATTGGATCGCAGTGTTAATTGGTAATGCGGCTATTGTAGTAGCTACCCTAGGATATTTAGATGTGTTTATACCAATCCTCAATGATCCTCTTGCTAAAACAATGGCTATTCTTGCGATTATTTGGTCATTAACTATAGTAAATATTATTGGTGTCCGTTTTGCAGGTTTTGTGCAAATCGTGACTACGCTTTTAAAATTTACCCCTCTAGTACTTGTTGGTGTCTTAGGATGGTGGTATTTTCATCCCGAATATTTAGCAGGGCATTTCAATACTACTTCAAACTCAGATTTTGCTGCTTTTTCTGCGGCAATAGTGTTAACTTTATGGCTTTTTATTGGAGTAGAATCTGCCAGTGTTCCAGCTAATGCAGTGCATAATCCCCAACGTAATATTCCACTTGCAACAGTGTGTGGGACGGGGTTTGCAGCTATAGTTTATGTTTTAAGCAATATTGCTATTTTTGGTATGTTACCTAATGAGATTCTTGCAAATTCGACCTCTCCGTTTGCTACAGCAACCGAAATTATTTTAGGTACTTGGGGTAAATTATTTGTAGCTTTTGGTGCATTAATTGCTTGTCTTGGTGCTCTCAATGGCTGGATTTTAATTGCAGCTCAAATCCCAATAGTAGGGGCACAGGATAATATGTTCCCTAAAATATTTGTTAAATATAGTCGCTTTGGGACCCCTATGGCCGGACTTATCATTACATCTACTATTCTTAGTTTTGTAGTTTTGGCAAGTACTTACTTAAGCTTAATTGATCAATTCGAACTTTTGATCGTAGCAGCCTCCGTTGCTTCGGTAATTGCTTATTTTTATACAGCAATTGCTGAAATTATTGTTATTCCTAAGCGAACTTTGAAGGGTAAAAATTTGTTTCATATAAGTGTGGCAAGTGTTGCTGCTTTTTATTCATTTTTTGTTATTTCAAGTGCGAGTAAAGAGGTGATTTTTAGTCTTGCGCTTTTTATTTTGTTGACCATACCTTTATATGCTATATTTCGTTGGCGGAAAAGCAATTTAAATAATATAACCTTAAGTTAGGTTTAATTATGTTGATCCTATCTTAATTAGTATTTACGTGTAGAAACAAAAGTATTAATCTTATGTATTCTTATACTAAGCTTTTATTGATATTAAGGGAATGTGTTGTAAAAGGAGCGATGTTATTATGAAGGTACTCAAACTTATTCTTTTTACAATTGTAGTATATGGGACTGCTACTAGCGTCTTTGCAGCAGATTTGATGGATGTTTACAAAAAAGCGCTAGCAAATGACTCTAAGTTCAAAGCGGCAAGGTCGCAATGGCTAGCTGATAGAGAAACTCTAGCTATTAATAGAGCTGATCTTTTGCCACAATTGTCTGCTGCAGGAAGTTTAACCAGAAATTGGAACGCAGGTTCTAGTAATAATGATCATTATAGTAATAGTACTGCCTATTCTTTACAGTTAACGCAATCAATATTTAATTTTGGTAGTTGGGCTAATGTTTGCTATGCCAAAGCAATAGCTAAACAGGCTGAAGCAACCTTTTTAGCAGCTGAAGAAGAACTATTACAACGTGTCTCTCAAGCTTATTTTAATGTTCTCTTGGCTAAAGATGTATTGTCTTATGCTAGAGCGAATAAAGCTGCAGTGAATAGATTGCTTATTCAGGCTAAACATAAGTATGATGTTGGATTAACAGCTATTATTGATCTTGAGGATGCACGCAAAAACTATGCTGTGTCTGTGGCTGAAGAAATTACTGCGATTAATGATCTTAACAATAGACTTGAACAATTGGCTGAGATAACAGGTATTAGATATAGTGATCTTGCTCCTCTGAAGCCAGATTTTCCTCTTCTTACTCCTCAACCGGCAGATATGGAGCAATGGGTAAATGTTGCTAAGAAGCAAAATTTCAGTTTTATAGCATCTCGTTATGATGCTATAGCTGCACGAGAAAATGTAAAAGTAAAAAATGCTGGTCATGTTCCAACCTTAACTGCTAAGGGTGGTTATGATTATTCCTACAATAATGATCTTACTGGTTCTAATGATTTCAAACGTGCTAAAGTAGTGGGCGCTGGTGTTGAGCTTTCAGTACCGTTATTTCAGGGTGGTAAAGTATTTGCATCTGCTAAACAGGCTGATTATCAATATCAGGCAAAGTTAGCAGAACAAGAAAGATCTTACCGTTCTGTTATAAGTGAAACTCGGCAGGCTTATCTCGGGGTATTATCCAATATTAGTAAGATCAAAGCCGATAAACAGGCAATTAGATCATCACGGAGTTCGTTACGTGCCACAGAAGCAAACTATAATGTCGGTACACGCACTATGGCTGATATACTATTAGCCCAAACCCAGTTATTTAATGCCCAGAAAAGTTTTGCCCAAGATGAATATGCATACATTATGCAATTTATAAAACTAAAATCGTTAACTGGTATTTTAGCTGCGGATGATTTTGAGCAGATTAATTTATGGTTGAAGAAAGAAGCTAATGTAGTAAATAAAATAGCTCCTATTGCACCTAAAACTAAAGTAAAAGCTGGCACTAAAAATAGTAAATCACAAACTGCTATCAATCAGGTTGCTCTTAAAACTCCAAGTGCTGATTCTAAATTGGCTGTACTGGCGACGGAAGGAGTGAAGCCAGTAGCTACTGTTGATACTGGTACTGAGGAATAACATGTCTTTTACCGATATTTTTATTCGTCGCCCAGTATTTGCTACGGTATTAAGCTTAATTATTTTGCTAGTTGGCTTAAGATGTTATTTTGATTTGCCTGTTAGAGAGTATCCCAGAATAGATGCTTCAGTGGTCAGCGTAACTGTCACATATGCTGGAGCTGATGCGGCATTAATGGAAGGGTTTGTTACTACTCCTATAGAGAATGCTCTTGGCGGTGTAGACGGTGTTGATTATATAACGTCGAGTAGTGCTACAGGCCGAAGTAATATCACAGTTTATTTTAATTTAGGGTATGATATTAATGCTGCTATATCCGACATCAACGCCAAAGTAAACTCCGTTCGTTATTTGCTACCAAATGATATAGATAGTCCAGTAATCGCTAAAAATGATCCTAATGCTAGACCAAGTATTTATCTTTCTTTCTCTAGTAGTGTTCTATCGGTAGAAGCTATTTCCGATTATCTAACTAGATTGGTTCAACCACAGTTACAAACTTTACCAGGTGTTGGTTCAGCCCAAATTTGGGCACCGATATATGCTATGCGTATTTGGTTAGATCATAAATCAATGGCTGCTCATAATATCACTCCGGCTGATATTGATCGAGTTTTTATGACTCAAAATCTGCAAGCCCCAGGAGGAGTATTGAAGACCTCTTTACAAGCACTAACTGTAAAAACTTTTAGTGAAGCTAATACTGCCGAACAGTTTAATAATTTGGTTATTCGTCAAGATAATGGCCAACTGGTCAAAATTAAGGATGTAGGTAGAGCAGAGCTTGGTTCAAAAACTTCAGATGTTTCTGTTTGGATTAATGGGAAGGTTGGCGCGATTCTTGCTATCACACCCTCGTCGATTGCTAATCCTATCGATATCGCAACAGAAGTTAAAAAAATATTTCCTTCATTAATTGCTGCTTTACCAAAAACCATTAACACTAAGATTATGTGGGATAGTTCTAAATTTATCCTCGAATCAATCAAGGAGGTTAAAAAAACTATTGTTGAGGCGACACTATGCGTGATTTTAGTAGTGTTTTTATTTTTAGGTTCATGGCGAACTTTAATAATCCCTGTGGTTACGATCCCATTATCTCTTGTGGGAGTATGTATTATTATGTATTGTTTGGGATACTCATTAAATACTATTACTTTTCTTTCGATGGTACTGGCTATAGGTATGGTAGTAGATGATGCGATTGTGGTCACGGAAAATATCCACCGTCATATTGCTCAGGGCAAAACAGCATTTGAAGCATCGATGTTAGGGGCAAGAGAGATCCAATTTGCTATTATTAGCATGACTTTAACTTTAGCTGCAGTTTATGCCCCAATTGGATTTTTAACCGGATTAATTGGTCAATTATTTAAAGAATTTGCATTTACTCTCGCAGGATCGGTAATTATTTCTGGATTTATTGCTTTGACTTTATCACCCATGATGTGTTCTAAGATAATGTTACCTTATGGGACGGTTGAAACTGGTTTTGCTAAGAAAACTCACGATTTCTTTGAGAAAGTTATGAAGCATTACGAATTTTGGTTACAAAAAACTCTCAATAATCGTAATAAAGTTCTAAGTATCATTCCCATCGTTTTAATTACTACTGGTGCTTTATATTATTTTATTCCGAGTGAATTAGCCCCTTCAGAAGATCAGGGGTATTTGTTCTCTCCTATTATGGCTCCGGCATCAGCTAATATTAATTATATGCACAAATATTCTAAAGTAATAGAGTCATATTTTGCTAAAGTACCAGAAACAGAAGGTTATTTGGTTGTTAATGGTGTAGGTAGTGGCTCGCGTTCACCTCATCTTGGTATATCTGTTTTAATATTAAAACCTTGGGCCGAACGCAAACGTAACGTAGATCAGATAATAGCTGAACTGTTCCCTAAACTTTATACTATCCCGGGGGTTTTAGCTTTTCCTATAAACCCTTCCGGTTTACCTGGTGCTGGCAGTGGTGATCCAATTAAAATTGAATTACAAACCTATGGAGATTATGAGAAATTAAATGAAATTGCCCAAAAGGTTTCTGCTATAGCCCAAAAAAATCCTCATCTATACAATCTTCGTGTTGAACCAAAATTAGATCAACCTCAATTTGGCATTCATGTTAATCGAGAGAAAGCTGGGGCACTGGGTATTAGTATGGGAGATATTGGTAGTGCTATAAATTTAATTCTTGGACAGCCAGTCAAGGGACATTTTAGTATTGAGGGACATAGTTATGATGTAGTGCCACAACTTTTCCCTGAGTTGAGTAAAGATCCTCGTGTTATGGATAATATATATTTGCGTACGGCAAGTAACACCTTAGTACCGTTGAGGAATGTAGTGACTTTTGATGAAACGGTGATGCCGGAAAGTTATAACCATTTCCAAAAGCTACGATCGATGGAGATTACTGCCAGTACTACACAAGGTTATACTTTAGGACAAGCTTTGAATTTTTTTAAAGACACCATAAAAAGCGTCATACCTGATGATATTAAGATTGATTATTCTGGCCAGTCTCGCCTGTATTTCCAAACTGGTGGGCAAATGGAGTTGACATTTATATTTGCAGTTATTTTTATTTTCTTAGTGTTAGCTGCTCAATTTGAAAGTTTTCGCGATCCGTTAATCATATTATTTACCATCCCTTTATCTATGTTCGGTGCTTTGCTCGTTATGCTAGTTACTCGTGGTACTTTGAATATCTATTCAGAAATCGGTTTAGTAACTTTAGTTGGGCTTATAAGTAAGCATGGTATTCTAGTAGTAGAATTTGCCAATCAACTACAAGAAACGGGGAAAAGTATTAAGGAAGCTATTATTGCTTCAGCAGTTATACGATTACGTCCCATCTTAATGACAACTGCCGCTATGGTATTGGGCGCCGTGCCTCTCGCGATTGCAACTGGGGCTGGAGCAGCCAGTCGTCACCAAATTGGTTGGGTAATTATTGGGGGTATGTTAATTGGTACGATGTTCACACTTTTTGTAGTGCCAACGGTTTATACTTATATCGCTAGCAAAAAGTCAGTTTGTGAGATCAAGGAGGAAATAAGACGATGAGAAAAATTAATGCTTGATGTGCAGAATATTTTCTTTCAACTTTTCACACAGTTTTTTACCCACTTCATCAATAGTGATTTGTACATAATCGGCCATTCTAGTCATAACTAAACCGTGGAAGCCACAAGGATTTATGTGGATAAAAGATTCTAAATCATTATTAACATTTAAAGCTATGCCGTGATAACTACAACTTCTACTAATTCTAAGACCAATTGAACAGATTTTTTTATGTTTTATATAAACTCCCGGAGCATCTTTTTTTATTTCTCCATGAATTCCATATGCTGCAAGGAGTTTAATCACGGTATTTTCTAATAAATTTACAAAATTTCTAACTCCTATTTTTAATCGACGTAGGTCAGATAGAACATAGCAAATTAACTGTCCTGGTCCATGATAGGTCACTTGACCACCGCGATCAGTTTGTATTATGGAGGTCGCTTTAGCATCTAAGATATGTTCAGGTTTACCGGCTAACCCTTGGGTAAAATTGGATAGTGTTCAAGTAACCAAATCTGATCTCGGTTTTTTGAGTTACGAGTGCGAGTGAAATCTCGCATTTTGAACCAGATCTCGTGATAATCGCAAAGACCAAGATTCTTTATGATAATGTTATTTGGCATGATATTTAAACCTGAAGAATGCGGCATGATTTAGGACGAACCATTTTTAGATTAACCTCAGTCCGACATAATGAGGCTACAACTTATTGAAGTAATTGAAAAAAGTATCAATGCGAGCTAAATTTACCTCAAAAAATTGTCTAAATTTTTTGAAAGGAGATAAATATGCTC
>JAISFD010000042.1 GCA_031263815.1 Coxiellaceae bacterium
TTAAGTTAATGTAGCGTTTTTCAGCCGCAGGACGGCTGCGGTGTGCGAAGCACAACGATGTGTCGCGGCCATGTGAACTGATTTTAGGGGTCACGATGGCCTAAAATCTATAGTGAGCACAGCGACACGCTTGCTCACATTCGTTGGTATAATGTACGAGATAGGTAGTTAGTGTTCATTATATACTCAGCATATAATATGAACACTAATGCAAATTATTTGCTTCAGCGATAATACTATCCTTCACTTTGGAGCCTTGTTCCAAAGTGAAGAACAGTACAAGATTATATTTTTGCCTTTACTGGCATCATTTTTCTAGCGTGTATTTACGAACAAAATTGCTTACTACCCTTATTACACTTCTATAAAAAGATCATTTAATGTAACTACTCTACTAATTAGTTCAGCAGAATACTGGTTAGGTTTGACACCATTAGCCGAGATCATCGAAATAAATATCTGCTTATTAGTTCTTGTGATTCTTCTAAATATCTCGATTTTTTGTTTCAACTTTTCTGCACATTCCTTGGTAATTACAAAAGGATCATTACTATATTTAATTTCACAAATCGTAATTGAATCATCATCTCGGTCGAATAGAAGATCTATTTGTGCGCCCTGTTCATTAGTTCCTTCTTTAGGTACATAACGCCATGTATTAGGAATTGCTGTTGGGTTTATAGAAAGTGCTTTAGTAATTTGTGGTAAATGTTCATAGCATACGGACTCAAAAGCAAGTCCAGCCCAACTATACCAACTTTGTTTTGCTTTTAGTTTATCCCAATAACCGCCTATTAAACTCTTTTTAAGCAAAGTATTTTTTACTGGCTCTATCCAATGGAAGTAAAACATACAGTATTCATCAATAACCCTATAATAAATCCCTCTAGTTTTATGCAAATGTGGCTTAAAGCCCATTATGAAACTTGCATCTTGAAGTGCCTTAAACTTTTCAATACCGCCCTTCCCCTTTAAAGCCTTACCCATCTTTTTTAATAACTCTTCTTGTCCTATACCATAACGATGAGATGTAATTAACCTTATTACATCGATATATATGGTCGCTTCATTAAACAATGAAGAAAATAAGTTATCAAACTCCTCAAGTAAGAAGTTTTTCTTCTTAAAAGCTAATTTCTCTATAAGTTGTGTAGAAGATAAGTCTCCTTCTAATTTACTTAAATAATAAGGGATTCCACCCATTACCATAAATAACTCCGTTATTTGTTTATTAGTTAAGTTAACAGATATATTTTCTAAAAATTTTTTTGTTTGGAGTAAATTAAAGGGTTCTAGGAATATATTTCGCGTTAATCGATTATGTAGACCACCTTTATTGTTAACAATCTTTTCTATAATCCAAGAAGCAGATGACCCACATATAATTAATTTTATTCTATTATTTTTGGACCAATATTGATTCCAGTAATAATCCAGCCCTTGAAGCACTCTAGAATTTTTTGTTGCCATCCAAGGAAACTCATCAAAAAATAAGATTATTTTTTTATTAGTTTCTGTTCCATTTACAGCATTAGTTAATAACTCAAAAGCTTCATCCCAATTCTTACCAGGAACCAGACGAGCTTTTTTATAAAAAACCTCTCCAACTCGCTTTGTAAAATGTTTTATTTGTTCTTTTAAAGGAGCATCTTTTGCGCCAGCTACATCAAAAAATATAACTTCCTTCCCCTCAAAAAATTCCCTAACTAAAAAGGTCTTACCTACCCTACGCCTCCCATATATAACCAAAAATTCTGAGACATTTGAATGCAAAAATCGCTCTAATATCTTAAGTTCTGATTCTCTACCAATTAAAAATTGTATCATAATTATTCCTAGTGTTGTCCTTCACTCTGGAATAATACTTCAAAGTGAAGGACAACACAATAGTAACTTTTTGTTTTTATTTACTTGGTGAATCCGTAGAAATCAGGGTCTATGCCCAAATAATCTAGAAGAGAAGACAACCTGCAATAGAAATTAATGAAAATTTTGAAGATCTGGTATTGTATAGCTTCAATTAATTTAATTTTTTACCTCATTAGCGTTTATTTGTGTAAGATTTTTGTAGGCTTTGTGTAGTATTTGTATAGATTTTTTATTCATATATTTGATATCATTTATATTCATTTATCATTCTCTCAATATCATCATAAATAGTTAGTTAATATATAGATACCCACGGGTAAACCCGTGGTCCTTTTTCGCTTCGCGATCACAACTCCAGTCGGAGTTGCTCTGAATCCTGGCTACCCTGTAATTCAACATAGTTCCTTATAGTAGATTCATCTACCCCAACACTACTTACAAAATAATCTAGAGACCAAACTAAACTTTCTTTCCAATACACTCTTTCTAACCATGGAAAAATTCTCTTAAATTTGACACCGATTGGCTTTTCAACTTTCCTATAACCTCTGCTATGCTATATTTTGGTGGTATTACCATTACCATATGCAGATGATCTTTATCAAAGCCAACCGTCTCCACTAATACCCCCGGCATACCTCGTAACATCGCCGGCATAATCTTTCTAATATAACTACATACGCCAGGCTTCAGAATCCGACGGCGGTATTTGCACACCCCAACTACGTGATACTGCAACTTA
>JAISFD010000009.1 GCA_031263815.1 Coxiellaceae bacterium
TTAACTCTCGCTGCGAGCCAGGGAGAGCGAAGCGAAGGAGAGTAGTCTGCGGTAGCTGACGATTTTTAGCAGAACGGAGTGAGTGCTAAAAATCTATAGTGAGCATAGCGATACGCTTGACCCAAACCATATTTGGTAATATTACCTATGGTAAGGATACTTGTTTATTATGGTTATTTACACACTTAAAATGACAAACTCGATTTTTCTTTTTATGTTATCTTAATCAGGTAATATTTTTATTTAAGCATCACAAGCAACTCTTCCGGAGATCTTATTAAACAGTCTGGATGATATTGAGACAATAACGACTCCGATCGATAACCCCAGGTTACAGCAATAGAACCAATACCTGCATTATTTGCAGCATCTATATCTCTATTCTCATCTCCAACATAATACAAAATAGTTGGCTTAGTTTTATTATGAATCTTTCTTAATACTTGAGCCTTTCCTAAAAGACTACTAACATAAATAAAATCAACTAATGTAGTTAACCTTCTTTTTCTAGAAAAATCTTAACGTTCTTACGTGAATTCGTAGTCAAAATACCTATGTGATAACCTCGATTCTTTAACTCTGTCAATGTTTCCTGTTTTCCTGTATACCTTGAAATAATGATAAATCTAAAATTTGGGCCGCTATGGCTTTACGCATTTTGTATACTAGCAAAGGTAGTTTCCAACCAGTAACACCATGAGATTTAAGAATTTGTTTCAAGGGTATATCTCGAATTTCACTCGAACTATTTATAGGCTTAAATTTGTACACTTGGGAAAGTTTATTATACTCATTTATTACAACATTAAATAAATCACACAATGTACCATTAAAATCAAAAATAATTACTTTGTGCCCAAAAACACTTTTTGATGATAATAAGTGTCTATACCAAAATATAATCCCAATAACTAAGAATATTAGTACTAATACCATTCAATAATTCTCAGTAGCTATAATCATAATCAGCTTTTCCAACATCTATCTTTTCTATTCTATATTACAACTATTGTGCTATAGAAACATAGTTCCTACAAAATTTCCACAAATTGACTTTGGTGAATTAAGCAATTACGATGTAAGCTGTACCAGTAAGGCATAGGCCGTTAGCTCAGTTTGGCAGAGCAGCTGACTCTTAATCAGCGGGTCGTCGGTTCGATCCCGACACGGCCTACCAATAAGATCAAGGATTCAAGTCATCATTTATCAAACGTCAGACGTGCATAAGTTTGTCCCTTAAGAAGTTCTAAAGAATCCTTCTTTTGCTGTATGACGCCTATAAAATCATTAATTTGATCAGTGATACATAGTAGATTAGTAGTATCCTCATTATTAGAAATAACATCACGTACTTCTTGACTTATATACTCCCTACTACTAGGAACTACTAGGAGCAATATCTTTGATAATATCATCAACTTGCTTAGTTTGTTTACTCTGTAAATCTGTAATGTCCTTAGCAATTGTTTCTAATTCTCTCCTTAGCAAGCAATCAACCATTGCAATATCCATTCGTTTCTGCTCTAGCGGAAGAATCTTAGTATTAGCCTCAGTTTCAACCTGAGTCTTTAGATCATCAAAAGTAATAATAATCTCTCTATCTAGATCTACTAACTCTTTTAAATCTTCAACATTTTTCATTTTTTGTTTAAATGTAGAAAAACACTTATCAACATTCTTAATCTCCTTCGCTAATAGCTTCTTAAGTGCTGGAGAGAAGATTTATTAGTATAATTAGTTTTTATTTGCTTTAGAAGTATACTAATTTCATTTCTAGCTATAGGAACCACGAGGCATTGATGGATAGAGACTAGATAATCATTGACAATCTTATCTTGATTAGTAGTTCCAGCTCGTACTTCTTGTTTTACCTGCTGCTGAAAAGTAGCTTGAATATCTAGAATATCTCGTCGCACTTTATCTACACGAGCAGTAGCTTCCTGAACAGCAGCTCTTAACTCTTGTTCTACCAGCTACTTCTGAGCACCATTAGCAAGTTCGCCAATAGCCTTCTTAGCTTTTCCTCCTTTCTTCTGTAACTCATCACCAAAATCCTGAACAGCTATCGCTATCTGTTGCTCTAGAGCAGTAAGTTTACCTGCAATAGCATTTTGTTTCGACAAGAGACTATCAGTAGCAGCCTGAACAATATCTCGTAGCTTTTTATTTAGATTTTTCCTATAAAAGTTAAGCAAAGATTAAGTAAATCAAAAGGATATAGTAAATAAATCTACCCACGGAAATACAAATTATAATTTTCGTTCAGATCAAAGCTTACTATTGAAAACCAATTTTACTTTTTCGTTTACAAGATGGGGGGACATTGACAACATATTTACATACCTCATGATTTATATTTTTCAGATAATTTATATTAACACATCATTTACCTAAAATTAAGCTGCCATAACTCTGGAGTACTAATAAATTGGCATCAGTTTTGGGAGACCCAAATCAAGTGCAGTTTTACCATTTAATGCAGAAAAGACTGCAATGTGGTTAATATGGTTGTCAGTCACTTTTATGGTCGCTCTTTAACAATTGGTCTAAATCAACAGAATTAGTTAGCGCTTCGTGGCGCACAATGCGTAGACACTGGGATCATCTTTACGTGTTATTGACAGATTTTATATAATACTCTACTCTTAAAAAAGAGAGGGTTGTTATATGATTTTTGATGATTTTTTTAGAAAAAAATTTCAGCTAGGTAACAAATTATGGCTATATACAATCGCAATTATTACAGGCGCTTTGTGTGGCTATTTTAATATGTTACAACCAATAGCAGCTTTCATTTCCAATGTTTTTATAAAAATGTTTAAGTGTTTAAGTTTACCTATAATTGTCATTTCTGTGACTGTTGCACTTTCTCAACAGGGTTCAAACGCTTCACTAAAAAAAATGGGTAAACAGTCTCTAATTTATGCCTTGCTCACTACTATTATTGCTTCATCGGTTGCATGTATTTTATATCTACTTATTTCACCATCAAATATTGCAAATGTTCCCATAGGTACAGCTCAAGATATCCCTGCCGGAAAATATTCTGATTATGTTTTAAATATAATACCATCAAACATATTCTCTCCTTTTCTTGAAAATAACGTTATGGAAGCTTTATTTCTGGGAATCGTCACCGGGCTAGCGGTCAAGGTACTACCAGATGTAGGATCTAAAACTATGCATGATTTTTTCAAAATTATTCATGAAATGCTTCTAATAATCATTGGTTGGGTCGTGAAAATATTGCCCATTGCTATTTTTGGTTTCATTACTACCGCAGTAGTGCAATTAAAGAGCAGTGAAGCTATAAAAGGACTAAGTAGTTATTTATGCGTTATTATTTTTGCTAACACTATCCAGGCATCAATTATTTTGCCGATTTTTCTATACCTTAATAAAATAAATCCCTGGCGTTCTTTCAAAGCTATGATGCCAGCTCTATCTATAGCGTTCTTCTCAAAATCGTCTGCGGGAACTCTCCCAGTAACGATGAATGTAGCTGAAAAGAATTTAGGCATATCACGTAGTACCAGTCGGTTTGTACTGCCTCTTTGCACAGCGATAAATATGAATGGTTGTGCAGCATTTATTTTTACTAGTGTAGTTTATGTTATGCAAAATCATGGGATTTCAATCGGGCTAGTAACTATGATCCAGTGGATTTTTATATCAACAATCGCTGCAATTGGTAACGCTGGTGTGCCTATGGGGTGTTTTTTCCTAAGCTTAAGCTTATTGGCTAGTCTTAATGTTCCATTTGATATACTGTGGCTTATTCTGCCATTTTATAGTGTTATCGATATGGTAGAAACGGCTCTGAATGTATGGTCAGACTGCTGTATAACAAAAATTGTAGATAAAAACGTACACTTATCAGAATCTACTCCTAATTGAGAATATTTTATTTAAAAGCTTTTACGCCAAGTCAAAATATATTAATTATGTTTATTATGCTAGAAAATAAGCCCATTCTTTTCACAAAAAATCTTAATAAAATACATAAATATATGAAAATAAGTTAATGTTTTTGATAAATAAATTGCTATTACATAAAAGAGCATTAATTGAAACGGTCAACTATCAGTTAAAAAATATTAGCTAGATTGGAAATTAGCGCCATAGGAATATATGGAATTTTATGGTTAATTTGCTTGCTGCTTTGGTAGCATATATTCTATGCAACCTAAAAAGCCATGTGCACTAAATAGGTCCTAGCTAGACACCAACGCTGCGAGCCAGGGAGAGCGAAGCGAAGGAGAGTAGTCCGCGGTAGCTGACGATTTTTAGCAGAACGGAGCGAGTGCTAAAAATCTATAGTGAGCATAGCGACACACTTGTTCTATATCACGTCTTTTTTGATTCGTCACTACCTGGAAAACTTATAGTTTTTGATGAGCGGCGCCATATGCTTGAGCTGCGCTAAGCAAGCCAACATAATAATAACCCTTCAGGTAATGCATTAGATCATCAATAAATTGCTCTGGTGGCAAACATCTAGCTTTACTATATTCAGGAGGAATAATGACATAAAAACCGCGAATTGGATCGATGATCCTACCCTTAACTTTTTGTCTATATAATGCATATTTAACAGCTACATTCATAGTGTTCAGTGTTTTTTGTGCTTCTTTTTTTGTAAAAGTGTAGCGACCACATGCTTGTAATTGTTTAATGTACTCAGATAATTTCATATTTTTATCCCATACTTTCTTTTATAGTCGCAGATAGCAGCAAAAATCACAATTATTTGCAACTGTTAGGAAGCCAAAGGGACAATACAACATAGAAATAAGCAAATATTTAGTTATGACGCAGAAACGATAAATAGAACATGAAAGAATACCTTTTTATTTGCTAGGATAATATTAATACTTTTAGCTAAAAAAAGAGTTGAAGAATTTAGGTCTTTGTGTTGACGTATTTTGTTTGCGCAACATTAATTACTTTTAATATAATATCTTTAATATAATATCTTGTTTGCAATGAGCTAATTTACTGGGCTACGCATCATCAAAGAAAATTTTTATAACAAAAATATTACTCTAAAAAACACCATAAAAACACTCAAAAAAGAACTTAGCTCACGCAAAACTCCCACAAAGGTTGACTTCTAAAAACTAAGCGATTACGATGCAGACTACGACAGTAGCCAATTTGGCCAGATAGCTCAGTCGGTAGAGCAGAGGACTGAAAATCCTTGTGTCGATGGTTCGATTCCGTCTCTGGCCACCAAAAAAACTGAGCTTGCGGGATAAAATAAGGATCAATGGAGCGGGTGATGGGAATCGAACCCATACCTAAAGCTTGGGAAGCTTCAGTTCTGCCACTAAACTACACCCGCTGGTTACTTACCTCTCAAAGAGAGCAAAATTTATTTCATTATACACTATATGTTGAAAAATAGGAGCTTTGTCAAGAGAGCTAGACGTTTAAGTGCACATAAGCAAAAGATTTTTGACGAAATGTGGCCTAAATATGGCTTAGATCTAACATCGGGTATAATGTTTCCAAAAAAAATATTTAACCGTATAGCTCCTCTAACCTTGGAAATCGGGTTTGGTAATGGAGAAGTAATTTTTCACTTAGCACAACAATACCCAAGACAAGATTTTATTGGCATTGAAGTCTATAAACCAGGGATAATTCACCTCCTCACTTTGTTAAAAAATCATCCTTTAGACAACTTAAAAATTTACCATGAAGATACAGTAATAATCTTAGAAAAATGTATCATAGATAAATCTATTGACAATATTTTTATTTTGTTTCCCGACCCGTGGCCAAAAAAAAGGCATCATAAAAGGCGTTTAATTCAACCGAATTTCACTGAACTTCTATACCAAAAATTAAAACCGCAAGGAATGTTAAACATTACTACCGACTGGGAACACTATGCCAACCACATCAATATGGTATTAGCAAATGACACAAGATTCACTAAATTAGACATTAAAACTGAAAGAGCAGTATTAACTAAATTTGAAAAACGGGGGAAAAAGTTAAGACACAATAATTTTGAGCTATTATTCATCGCCAAATAAACTTTCTGTTACTTATTCACTTATAAAACAACATCTTAACATAATCAAGAACCGTGAAAATAAAGCCGGCACGAGGATTAGTTTGCAATGCTATAAGTGGCTTTGTTGCGACAATCTTATTATCTAACAAAATATTTAAAGTACCGCAATTTTGTCCCTTAGAAATTGGAGCCTTATAGTAGCTATTAATATTCGCTTTAGCTTTTAACCCTTGGAACTGCTCTTTAGGTAAAGTAATATAAAAATCCTCTTGCAATCCTATATCTAAAGTATTCTTTTTACCGAATAATACTTTAACGGTATTTACTTTTGTATTAGCTGCAAATAATTTATGACTTTCAAAGTAGCGAAACCCATAATTTAGTAAAGCCAAACTACAATTAGTACGAACACTATCACTCTGGGCTCCCATAACAACTAAGATTAAACGCATATCATCATGTTTAGCTGAACTAATTAAACAATAACCCGCTTTTTCGGTATGACCAGTTTTAATTCCATCAACTGATGGATCATGCCAAAGTAGACGATTACGATTAAGCTGCTTAATATTATTGTAAACAATCCATTTATCTTTAAACCAAGGGTAATACTCTGGGAAACTTTTTAACCACTCTTTACTCAAACGCGCAAGATCGTAAGCAGTACTATAACCAATACCATCCGAAAAACCGCCGCTATCAGCAAAGCTTGTGTTATTCATTTTTAAATCATGGGCAGTTCTATTCATAATACCGACAAAAGCCAATTCAGATCCAGCTAAGTGCTCTGCCATAGCGACTGTTGCATCATTACCAGAAGCAATAGCAATTCCCTTGATCAAATCATGAACAGAAACATTAGAACCGACCTGAATGAACATACGAGAACCACCAGTACGCCATGCTTTCTCACTTATTATCACTTGATCATCTAAATGGATTTTTCTACTACGCAAGGCATCAGCAACTAAATAAAGAGTCATTATCTTGGTTAAACTCGCGGGGGCAACTCGCTCATCACTGTTCTTGTTAGCAATTACTGTACCACTATTTGCATCCATTAAAATATATGACTTAACATCAAATTCAGGCGCAGCAGGAACTATACTAGATACCATTGAAGCTGAAGCAATTGCACTACTAAAATAAATTCCAAAAAATAATACGCTTAATTTTATTATTGTAGTTAACTGCCTGCCCATATTAATATCTCTCCCACTGCTAAATCTGTCATAGTTATAACATAATTAAAAATAATAAGTGTGTCGCTATGCTCACTATAGATTTTTAGCACTTACTCCGTTCTGCTAAAAATCGTCAGCTACCGCAGACTACTCTCCTTCGCTTCGCTCTCCCCGGCTCGCAGCGGTAGTGATTTATTTATTGGTTAGCCACCAATAACAGTAACATGATCAAAGCCATTTTGCTTTAAAAAACTCTTGATTTGATCACATTGATGGGAACTAGCAAGAGGCCCGATATGTACACGATATAAATCATGCTTATGTTCAATACGTATGGGTTTACTAATTATAGCATTTACCTTATTAGATAATTGTTTAGCATTATCTAGTTTAGCAAATGCCCCGATCTGTAAAAATATTTGCTTTTGATCTATAGACTTAGTTTGGGCAAACTTCTTACTGTCAGTTCTAGACTCAGCACCCCATTTTGTCGGATCAATTGCCATTATTTTAACCGGAATAACTCCGCTATTTACAAAATCAAGCTTTTTAGCTGCCGCATATGATAAATCTAAAATACGATTAGGATCAGCATTAAATGGCCCACGATCATTAACTCTTACTATGATTTTCTTCCCATTGCGTAAGTTAGTTACCTGAACATATGATGGCAAGGGTAATTCCGGGCTTGCAGCAGTCATAGCATACAAATTATAGCGCTCTTGGGTTGAAGTCTCACGGCCATGAAATTTAGAACCATACCATGAAGCATAACCACGTTTAACGTATCCCTTAGCACTCTTGAGTACACGATAATAACGCCCACCTAATACATAATCTCTCGTACCGTATGGATGTAAGGGTTCTACTCTAGGGACAGCATCTTTAAGTTTAGAAACTTTTATATTATCAACTGCAGGAGGGCCATCATGTTTAACACCCTGATTATGGACCACACCACATCCACTTAACTGAGTCAAACAAAATATACATATTAACATTGTGATTAAACTATGCTGCATCCTTTTCATGGGCAATATTGTATCATACGATAAGAAATAACCAAACCAAAAACCATCAAAAAAATATATCATAATATTTAACTATTTGATTTATTTTAAAAATTTATTTAATTTCCGATTAACCTACGGTGTGTTTGTACTGACATTATAATACCAAAACTAGCCATAAACATTATCAAAGAACTACCACCATAGCTAATAAGTGGCAATGGGACACCTACTACTGGTAAAACTCCTAGAACCATACCAATATTAACAAAAAAAGAAGTAAAAAAAGACAAAGTTAAGCTACCGGTAAGTAATCTGGTGGAGGTATCCTGAGCGTTAGCGCTAATATACACACTACGCCCAATAACATAAATGAAAAGGCCAATTAGCAAAATACACCCTATAAACCCGAATTCTTCACCACATACAGCAAAAATAAAATCTGTAGAACGCTCTGGCAAAAACTGTAAATGTGCTTGAGAACCATGCAACCAGCCTTTACCAAACCAACCACCAGAACCAATAGCAATTTTTGACTGAATAATATTATAACCACTGCCAAAAGGATCACCTTCTGGAGACCAAAAAGCCAATAGCCGCATTTTCTGGTAAGAATGCATAAAACGCCAAATAATTGGTACTGCTGCAACCACTAAAATACTAACACCTATAATGATTTTCCAAGTAATTCCAGCTAATAACAAGACAAAGCAACCTGTAGCCGCTACTAATAAAGCTGTACCTAAATCTGGCTGTTTAGCAATTACTAAAACTGGTACAATAATAATTAAACAACTAAAAAACAGATCTTTGAGATGGAGAGGAAAAACTTTATTACGTAAATACCAAGCTAACATCATTGACATTGCAAGCTTCATAATCTCAGATGGTTGAAACCGAAACCAACCTAAATTGATCCAACGCTGAGCTCCTCGACTAATAATACCAACATTCATTACTATTAGTAACATTAATAGCGTCAATCCAAAAACCCAAGGTACTAGAAATTGGTAACGATATATGGGGACTTGAGCTAAGATCAGCATAATCAGAAAAGCTAAACCAAAATTAGCAACTTGACGCCCAAGTAATGTCAAATTTTGATTGCTAGCACTATAAAGTATACCTAAACCAACAATACTAAGAATTATTATCCCTAGAAACAACATAGGGTCGAGATGAAACCGTTGACATAGCTGAGAACAAGTTTTTAACCAAGTTTTTCTCCGATCTTTTGCCAATAAATTATAATTCACAATGGATCAATTTAATGTAAAATTGTTTTGAAGTAAATAATATGAATAAAGTAATACTTCAAAAAATCAGTAAATCTAAAAAGCTACCATCTAAAAAACTATTTAAAAAATGGGTAGATAAAGCTCTCAGTAATCACAAGAAGAATTATGAAGTAGTCATCAGGATCGTAGGTATTATAGAGATTACATCTCTCAATAAGAAATATCGTAAGAAAAACCGACCTACTAATATCATATCATTTCAATTTGAGCCTCCAAAAGAAATCAAAACTAATTTGCTCGGAGACTTAGTGATCTGCGCTCCTATAGTAAGTAAAGAAGCTAAACTGCAACACAAAACTTTACAAGCTTATTTAGCTCATCTAACTATTCATGGTGTATTACATCTTTTAGGCTACACTCACGAAAAAACGCAACCAGCCAAGAAAATGGAGGCTATGGAAATAAAATACTTAAAACAACTTGGGATTGCTAATCCATACTAACATCTAAACTTATTTTTATTTGATAATTAAAAATGACTGTCTCCCTGGTATAATCCGGGGCTTATTAGGATAACTATTAAAATCACTAATTGTTGCAAAACACTTTGCGCTCCATGATACTCTGCCATTACTATCACCTGATAAACCCCCCCGAGCTCTATCATCAAAAACATCGATATTTATTATACTAATGGCTAATAAACTCATAATAAGTGAGAAAATTATCACCGTTACTAAAACAAAACCATCCTCAAAATGAGTAGATAAATTAAAAAACAAATCAACTCCAGTTCCGTAATTTTATATAAAGATTTTTTGCTTTCATTCTTTTAAAGGAGTGCAGATAAATCCCCTACAATCCCAAGTAACCCAACTGCTAAAATAAAAGTTACCATTAACACTTCAAGCAAACTAACGCTATAGAAATATGATAATCTTTCCATTAAAACAAAAGGCTCTTACTTGCGCCCTTCTGTTTTAATAAATAATTATCCATAGTTTTAAAGCTTTAATTAAAATTTAAACTCTCTAAATACTTTATAAAATGTCGACCAACATCTGGATGTTTCATCCCATACTCTACAGTAGCCTCCAAATAACCTAATTTACTTCCACAATCGTAACGTTTACCATAAAATCTATAACCATATACATCTTGATTAACCAACAATTTATCAATCCCATCAGTAAGTTGAATCTCTCCGACAATTCCTCTGCTAGTTCTTTCAAGACAATGAAAAATTTCCGGCGTTAAGATATATCTCCCAATAGATGCAAACCGGGATGGAGCACTGCTAGGATTGGGCTTCTCAACAATTTTTGTAGCTCTAGCATATTCACCTAACTTTACCTCAGACTTATCTAAATCTACAATACCGTATTTTTTTGTCTCGGATAAAGGTACAGATTGTATAGCCAAAATACTTTTTTGAACCTTATTATAGATATCTACCATTTGTCGTAAACAAACATTATTACTGTTATCAATTAAATCGTCAGCCAGTAAAACTGCAAACGGTTCATCACCAACAATATCTTTAGCACATAAAACCGCATGGCCCAAACCTAACGGATTAGGTTGCCTT
Source organism: Coxiellaceae bacterium (assembly GCA_031263815.1). GTDB lineage: Bacteria > Pseudomonadota > Gammaproteobacteria > UBA9339 > UBA9339 > UBA9339. The sequence goes on from JAISFD010000009.1 coordinate 11,046, forward strand.
ACATAAACACAAGAAACACCTACAGGTAATACATCTTGTACAATTTTAAGCCATTCATTTTTTCCAGTTTCAGCTAATTTTGCCTCCAATTCAAAATTAGAATCAAAGTGATTTTCAATTGCGTGTTTACTTGAACTAGTAACAAAAATTAGCTGAGTAATACCAGCATTAACTGCTTCTTCTACTGCATATTGAATAAGTGGTTTATCTACAATCGGTAGCATCTCTTTGGGATTGGCTTTAGTAACAGGTAAAAATCTAGTACCAAGACCTGCTACTGGAAAAACTGCTTTCGTAACTTTAGTTTTCATGGGTATTGTCCTTATAATCCTCAGAATAAAAGTGGACTAAAAGTATCACAAATAACAGTTATAAGCAAAAGAGAGCTGCCTAACTATTCTCGGTATAACAAGATGTTCTTTAGCAATCTTATAAACTTCTTTCCAATCGACAATTACCTTATGATTTGTTGTAGCCTCAGTCACCACATCAAGGGCAGGTTTCATATCATCCCCCATCTCAAGTCGCTGTTCGAACAGTGGCATATGAGCTTCTAAATACAATTTTTTATCCGACCAACCAGCTTTATACGGCTTATTTATAATAATAACTTTTGTACCCACAGTAACTAAACTATATAACTCTGCTATATCTCTTTCATATAAGCGAATACAGCCAGCGCTGCTTCTTCTTCCAACCCCAGAATATAAATTTGTACCATGAATTAAACTACCTGTTACTGATAAATAAAGAGCATATCTACCTAAAGGATTATCTGGACCTGGAGGGACAGTTCGACTGATTTTATCACCTATAGCCTCTCTAAACTTATATATTGACTTAGGAACATGCCAAGTAGGATTTTTAACTTTCCTTACTATAGTCATATCACCAAGTGGTGTTTCCCAATCTTCCTTACCAATACCAACTGGATAAATATAGACTTTATTTGCTCGCCGGTAATAAAGTCGCATCTCAGCGACATTAATCACAATGATATTTTCTCTTTTTTTTAATCCTTGGGGTAAAATATATTGAGTAGGAACAATTAACACTGTATTAACAGGTGGGTTATCCGGATCAACTCCAGGATTAGCCTCAAACATTTCGTAATAACCAACGTCAAAACGCAAGGCAACATCAGAAAGATTCTCACCACTTTTTACTTGGGCAACTCTCGACTCACCTACTAAATCATTTCCTGCTTTAGGTAAAACAAAAGTCAATCCAAAACCCAAACCTGGCCAAATAAAAATAAAAACAAAAGTTAAAGCTCTCACCATGTATCTTTAGTTATTTAATACTCTATATGTTTTACGGTCCGTGGAAATGGAATGGTATCACGAATATTTTGAATTCCTGTTATATACATCATCATCCGCTCAAGTCCTAAACCAAAACCGGCATGAGGTACAGTTCCATAACGGCGTAAATCTAAATACCACTTATAAGTCTCTTTATTTAAGCCTAACTCATCCATACGCTTTAATAATACATCATACCGTTCTTCACGTTGACTACCACCAATAATTTCTCCAATACCCGGAACTAAAACATCCATAGCAGCAACAGTTTTCTCATCACTATTTATGCGCATATAAAAACTTTTTATTCCTTTAGGATAATTAATTAATACCACGGGACCATGAATTAATTCATCAGTTAAATAACGTTCATGTTCAGATTGTAAATCTGAGCCCCACTTAATAGGAAATTCAAACTTTTTCTTAGTTCGTTCTAAATGCTGAATAGCTTCGCTGTACTCCATGTGAACAAATTCACTATGTATTATGTGCTCTAAACGCTTAATACAATCTACATCAACCCTTTCTGCAAAAAAAAGCATCTCATCTTTACATTCTGTAAGCACCTCTTTAGCTAAATAACGAATCATATTAGCAGCTAAATCAGCATTATCTTTAAGACTAGCAAAAGCAATTTCTGGTTCCACCATCCAAAATTCAGCAAGATGTCTACTAGTATTTGAATTTTCTGCACGAAAAGTTGGACCAAAAGTGTAAACTTTTGTTAATGCTTCACAATATGCTTCTAAATTTAATTGGCCTGACACAGTCAAAAAAGCTTCCCGGCCAAAAAAATCGTGAGGAAAATCAATTTTACCATCCGGTTGCAAATGGGATTTTGCTAAATCTAAAGTAGTGACTCTTAGCATCTGCCCTGCCCCTTCGCAATCGCTAGAAGTAATAATAGGTGTATGAATCCAATAAAAACCCTGCTCATGAAAAAAGCGATGAATAGCCATAGAGAGGTGATGTCTTACTCTAGTAACCGCCCCAATTATATTAGTACGTGGCCGCAAATGTGCATACTCTCGTAGATATTCGAGGGTGTGATATTTAGGCGCTATTGGATAAGTATCAGGATCTTCAATCCAACCCAAAATCTCAATTTTTTCAGCTTGCAGCTCTACTGATTGACCCCCACCTTGTGACTTAGCTAATTTTCCCGTCACTATAATTGAACACCCAGTAGTTATTTTTAATACTTCATTTTGATAATTAGGTAAGGTACTAGCAACCACCACTTGGAGCGGCTTAAAACCAGAACCATCACTTAAAGCAATAAATGATACTCCAGTTTTAGAGTCGCGCCGCGTCCGCACCCAACCACCAACCTTAACGATAGAGTCAAGAGCAACTTGACTAGCAAGTAAATCAGCTGTAGCATAAATTTGTTTAGTACGCACTGTTTTCACCTCAACACCCTAAATTTCTTGAAATAAAATTTCTTTAATAAACGGTATAGTTAATTTTCTTTGCGCTTTAAGCGACTCCGCATCTAATCTATTAAGAGCTTCAAACAAACTTTGAGCATCACGTCTATAATGACTTAACAAAAAGTTAGCAGCATTATCGGTTAAGTCTAAACCCTTCGATTTGGCACGTAATTTTAAACTAACTATTTTCTCTTCATCATTTAATGAGTACAATTCAAAAACTAATCCCCCAATCATTCGTGATTGCAAATCCAAAAGTTTAAGTGGCAAAGCCTGAGGAGCTACATTGGCAGTAACTACTAATCTTTTGTCGTGAGCTAACATCTTATTAAAAGAGTGAAAAATTTTCTCTTCCCACCCTAAATTACCCGCGATTAAATGTAAATCATCAATACAAAAAAGATCAAGTTCCTCCAAATCATCAAGTATATTTACTTTAAATTGGATAGCATTCTCAAGGGGTAAATAAGCAGCCGTTAGATCATGCTCGCTAAATAATTGACACAACGCACTTAATAAATGGCTCTTTCCAGAACTATTCTTACCCCAAAAATATACAAAACATGGAGCATCATTAGTATATAAATTACTCAACACTGTGACTAATTGTGTATTACCACCAATAAAAAAATTAGTAAAACTCGCTGTATCTTTAAGACAAAGGTTAAGTGCTAATTGCTTGAGATTTTTCATTATCTAATGTAACCCACTTATAATTTAAATCAATTCCTTGGGGTGATTCTACAACATCTGGATTGGGTACTAACCTATCCTGCATTTTTAGAATGTTTAATAAAGCTTCTTGACCACCTAAAACATTAATAGCTAACTCAACATAGGTAGCATTAATATTTACTAAATCAATCTGCGTAATAGCCTTACTCAAAGAATATAAATACTGTATAATTTCATTATATTGATCCAACCCATTAACATCAACAACCCGTAATACTAGTCTCGCACTCTGCTGAACTGGAGCATTGGTAGTAGTAATATTATTAGCTATATTTTGGAGAGCTTCTGTAACTATATTTTCAATTGGCCCGACAAAACTAAAACGCTGGCTTTTATCAGCTTGCAACAAAAGCCAAGTACTTACCCAAATCCCATTACCTAAAACAGCGGGTTTTACACAACCAACAATAATTGAAGTGGCTTTATAACGACTTGATGCTATTTTAATTGCACTTTCATTAAAATGGCAAATATCATATGTTTGAATGTTTTCAATATCTTGTAAATCCCACATCGGCAATGTGATAGATATCCCAATTGCCTGTGATTGTTTTTTGATTAATGATGTTAATTCACCTCTATCGCCCTCTTCCATAGAAAACTTGTTAAACCGTGATTCCTTAGCCGACCAGGCCAAAACTGTGGACTGCTTCTGTACTCTCTTTAAGGATCGCTGAAGAAGCTGAGCAATAGAGTTAGGATCAAAAATTATTTGTAAAGATAAACCTTTATTAATATATTTAAACTGCTGAACATAAAGATCAGGCTTATCAAGTGCTTGTTTAATTCCCGACAAGATATCAATCTTAGAATTATTGCTAACACGAACCAAAACAAGGCTTAATGCCTGGGTAAAAACTTTCTTACGTTGAACATTACTATCATCAGATACTGGCATTTCAACTACATACGGTGAAGTATTTTCTTGTGATCCGCCTGCTTTCTCTGCAAAAGCGACAGGAGTTAAAATACTTAATATCAAAATTAACAAAAAGTTCATCTTAAGTTCTAAAAATGGTGCGTAGATAATTCTGATAGTTCTGATTCTTCGGTTTCTTGTTTTGGTAGTTCTACTGTTGATACTGGCAGAGATTCAGCTGAAGCTTCAGATTTTACTTCACGAACAGATACGGGGTTTTCATTTAGCGCTTCTGTTATCTCCCTCATACTCTTACCTTTTACAGGATTCCTATATCCACGTTCATCTCCTTTATTTTCATAGTAAAATCTATTCATATCTTCTCTCATATATTCATAAGCAGCCTCGATAGTTACTCCAGAATTAAACATAGAAGCAACTTTAGAAGCAAGTTGAAGAGAAGCTTGAGGAGAATGACCTTGAATATTTGTTGGCTGTATTATTATTTCAGGCTGTTTTTTACCAAACAATCTTGCAAAAAAACCTGGCTGAGATATTTGTAACTTAGTCTCAGCTTCCGCCTCACTACCCTTTAAAGTTACCGTTGCTTTATAGCCAATAATTGCATGCCACCATCTACGCTCTGTATTTACTGTAAGAGTAACACCTTCTAACCCCGGAAAGGTTGCATTTTGAGTTGGAGATGATAAAACAGCGTTTAGCTTGTCTAATGTTGGGTTCGTTACAAGATCTTGAGAATTGAGCCTATATTCAGGAGAAGTAGGCATAAATTTAGGCATCTTTCGATCCAGTGCCTTAGTATAAATACTTTGTATAAACTCAGGGGCTAATGTCACTTCCGATGGATCATAACTTACTTGTCTTTGAAATTCCTCTAAGGTCATTTTCTTCGTAATGCTCGGATTATTCAAATCAGTGCTAAGCATCACCGTTGCAAATGCTAAAAAAAATGCAGCATCCTTTCTCTTAGTAGAATCTTCACTTGGAAAAACATCTGGATTCTGACTAGAATAACTTTCAGCAAATGCGTTCATTAATCTATCTATTATTTGTGCTTCACCTGGTGGACTAATACTTTCTAAGTAATCTCCCAAAGCATCCACAAAATGTTTACCTTTAAATTCTATGCCATCAACAAAAAGTTTTAATACATTACTGTTATCTAGTTTAGCCAAATACTCACCAACCTTATTCAAATTCAAATTCTTTTTTTGAGCATGAAAAAAAGCAGCAATTTGTTCATCAGAAGATATTCCGAGTCTTTCACATTCACTTTTAATCTTCTGAATAGCCCCCTGAGGATTATTATTAAATTCTCTTACTAAATCTAAAACTGCGGCTGCTAATGCTTGATGTAATTCTATTGGCATATATCCTCCTAGTTATTATCAAATTTTAATAAAAGCTGCTTATTCCAAGCTTATTCAACTATGTGTTATTTGTGTTATTATAATATAAATCCACATATTACAAAAATGTGTCATAAAATGATGACTTAGTGTTAAAATTCAGTATAATGTAGTAGTAGTTAATTTCATGATCTAGAGGTAAATCTTTATGGTTAAATCTGAACTTGTTACACGTATCGTGAGTAAATTTCAACAATTGCCCGAAAAAGACGTAGAGCTTGGGATTAATCAAATTCTAGAAAATATGAGTAGTACCCTAGAGAAACATGGGAGAATCGAGATTCGTGGCTTTGGTAGCTTTTCTTTACACTATAGACCTTCACGTAATGCTCATAATCCACGTACTGGGGAAAAGGTAGTGACTATTCACAAATATGCCCCTCACTTTAAACCAGGAAAACAAACACGAGAAAGAATTAATCAAGCTCTGGCAAAAAATATCCCAATTCTGCAAGATAACAGAGAAGAATAATTTATATTTTATTGATATAGAATCAAATTTTACTCTTTTAGAGTGTAAATGGCACCGAAGTTTAAAAATATAGTCATAATTGGACATCAAAATACTCCTAACATTACTAAAACACTTTTATCATTAATTAAACATCTACAAACAAAAAAAGTTAATGTTTTCCTAGAAAGTGATACAGCTAATATCATACCAAATTGTAACATTGCAATTATTCCCCGAGAAAAGTTAAAAAATAGTTGTGACTTAATTGTAGTTGTGGGAGGTGATGGTAGCCTTCTCAGTGCTTCTCGTATCGCTGCACGTCAGAATTTACCCATTGTAGGTATCAATCGTGGTGATTTGGGTTTTTTGACCGACGTTCCCCCTAATAATCTTGCTAAAATAGATGAGATTCTAGAAGGGAAATTTTATCAAGAGAACCGTTTTTTATTAACGACAGAAATGGAAAATCAAAAGAACCTGCCAATACGTAATTTAGCACTTAACGACGTGGTATTACTTTCAGCTATCACCGGTCATATGATAGAACTCAACGTTTGGGTTGACCAAAAATTTTTATGCGGTTATCGAGCTGACGGATTAATTGTCGCCACACCTACAGGATCTACTGCCCATGCTCTGTCAAGCGATGGTCCAATCTTATACCCTACTCTTGATAACATAGTTTTAGTGCCAGTATTATCTCATAATTTAAGCAGTCGCCCTATTGTTATCAGCAGTAAAAGTAAAATAAAAATTATTTTTGACGAAACCAATACTACTGATCTTCTCGTACTTTGTGATGGCCAAATTCAAACTATGACGCAAGGCGACACGATTATTATTAGGAAAGCCAAAGAAAAATTACGTCTTCTACACCCAATAGATTATAGTTACTTTGAAACTTTACGGACCAAGTTGCATTGGGAAAAAGAACCCAAAAAACTAAAATAATATAGTATAGTCTATAGTTAAATAGTCTATGTTAACTTATATCAATATTAAAAATTTTGCCATTATCAAAGAATTAGAACTAGATTTACAAGCGGAAATGACTAGTTTAACTGGGGAAACTGGTGCCGGTAAATCCATAATCATTGATTCACTAGAATTAGCCCTCGGGGCTCGTGCTGATGCTACCTTAATTCGTCATCAAGCCGATCGTTGTGAAATTACTCTTATATTTGATATCACAAATATCACTTCTGCCCGTGAGTGGTTAATCTATCACGAACTTGATAGTGAAAATGAATGTGTTATTCGCCGCATTCTTACTAAAGATGGACGTCCAAAAAGTAGTATTAATGGTATTCCTTGTACTCAACAAATATTACGTACTCTCAGTACATCTCTCCTTAGTATTCATGGGCAGCATGAACATCAAAATCTTCTTAACTTAGAATATCAACAAGAGCTACTCGATGCTTTTGCCTCAAATAAACTACTAGTCTCAAAGGTAAAAAAACTATATCACAATTGGTACGAGCTCAAAAAAAAGTTACTAGAACTCGAGAATACAACCAAAGATTCTCAATCTAAAATTGATTTTTTAAATTATCAAATAAAAGAACTTGAAGCATCTAACCTAAGTAGAGAACATCTAGAACACTTACGTCAAGAGCAAAAACACTTATATAATAGCGAGCAGTTTTCTACTAACTTGAGCTTAGCTCTAGATATCATAAAAGAAAACGATGACACAGCAATTATTCCTAAGCTATATAATGTCAAACACCAACTAGAAATATCTAACAACATAGATTTTAAAATTAATCCTATTGTTGACTTAGTAAATAATGCCATAATTCAACTAGAAGAAGCAACATCTTCTTTATATCAAAATTTAAATTCACATGAGCTTAATACTGATCGTAAGCAACAAATAGAGGACGAATTAACTAACATTTATACTTTAGCACGTAAACATCAAACCCAACCTGAAGAATTACTACAAGTCCAAGCAAATTTAAAACAACAGTTAGCAATTATCCAAAATTCAGCCTTACAACTAGAAAAAACACAAACTGAAGTGAAAATAATAAAAAAAGAGTACTTAGAAGCAGCCTCCGAATTAAGTGCTAAACGTAAACTTGCAGCTACAACACTTAATCAATTAATCAGTGAAAAGATGGAAATATTAGGAATGATCAGTGGTAAATTTATTGCAAATCTCCTACCCAATCCTAACCGAAGTTTTAGTGCTTACGGTTTAGAAAAAATTGAATTTTTAGTATCAATAAATCCAGGGCATCCTCCCCAACCCTTAAATAAAATTGCATCTGGAGGAGAGTTATCACGGATTAGTCTTGCCATCCAAACTATCACTGCTGAAAAGGAGGTAACTCCTACCCTTATTTTTGATGAAATTGATGCTGGGATCGGTGGCAGAACTGCAGGTATAGTTGGGCACTTACTACATAAACTAGCTGAAAAAACGCAAGTGATTTGTATCACTCACCTTCCACAAATTGCGGCTCAAAGTCACCATCACATTTTAGTAGAAAAAATTATCGATACTAAAAATACTGACATTAAATTAACTACGTTAAACACCAATGAACGCACAAAAGAAATAGCGCGCATGTTAGGCGGCACTAAAATTACCAAGCAAACTCTTACCCATGCAGCTGAATTATTAAATACCAAATATGAGTAAAAATCATATGAGATCAACATGTTTTAAAATAATCACTGCGGAGGACTTTGGTTCCCACTCAAATCTTTAGTAACTTTTTCCATTCTATCACTAATCCATCTTTGCGCGATCCCACCCAACTGTCTACCATCTGTAACTCCCTCATACAATTTGTTAATTTCACTTACAAATCTTTCTGCTCGTCGTTGCATCTCCTTAAGACTACTCAGACCTTTATTCTCATATAAACCAAAAGTAACAACAGATAAAACATTCCTCCACATATGAGACCAACTATGTTTATATTTATCAATACCATCCTTCAGTTCTTGCAATCGACTTCGTACATTCTCTATCCCTTGCCTACATGCATCAATATTAATAACTTTCTTTGCTTGTTCCGCCAAGAATTGTCGCCCCTCTTCCACTTTTAGGAACTTTGAAAGCAAATCCTTTCCTACTTGTTGTAACTCTTGTATACCTCTTTCAAATGTTTCATCGGCTCCTATCAATCCTTTAATAGCTTGCAATATCCCTTCTAAAGCAGGCAATCTTTGTCCAACTACCGCTTCTAACACCTTTAACATCCCCTCCACATCGAGAACTTCTTCAACTATAGAGTTTATATTACCCTTAGCTAACTCGTCTCGGAGGCGCGTAATATGTTTCTCCAACGCTTTAACGTTAGAACTATCTTTATCCAATCCGGCCTCAAGCTCACAAACTACAGCCAAATAACAAAGAAGTACCTTCGAAAACTCATGAATATGAGCTAGTTTTCCACCTTCAGAAATCGTACCTAAAGAGGTTCTAAGATGATTACCAATATCATAAAACTTAGGTTGTTTCATTAAGTTACTTGCTAAGTCAAGCGCTAATTGACGTACCATTTCTTTTGAAGACTCGTATTCATAAAACTCAGCTATCCTTCTCAATTTATAAGCAATATCATTTAAAGAGGTTTCATTATCAATAGTAAGAAATTTCCTCTGTTTGTCAGGTCAAACATAAACGTAAGCAATTCAACCTTACCTTGACCCTAACTTTGATCCCGTTTAGATGGTGTCCCCATAAATATTATCCTCCTTTAAAACCGCGTTTATGATACTTTAAAACTCCATTACTGCTTTTTATAGTATATCACTATCATTTCGACATTCGCTGCGAGCCAGGGAGAGCGAAGCGAAGGAGAGTAGTCTGCGGTAGCTGACGATTTTTAGCAGAACGGAGCGAGTGCTAAAAATCTATAGTGAGCGTTAAGTTAATGTAGCGTTTTTCAGCCGCAGGACGGCTGCGGTGTGCGAAGCACAACGATGTGTCGCGGCCATACGAACTGATTTTAGGGGTCACGATGGCCTAAAATCTATAGTGAGCATAGCGACACGCTTGTATTAGAATAATCTTTATTTTTTCAATGTGTTGTTCATAGGTAAACAAGAAGTTATTGATACTTTTTGTATTAGGCAATATTTTATTGCTGTTTTAGTCAATTTAATAATGGTGTTAAGCTTCTGAAGTTTTATGATTTGTGATAAAATTTTAACTTGTTTTATCAAAGGGTAAGAATAGATGATTACTAATTCAACCAAACTTGAGCAAGTATTAAAGGTTACCCATGAGCTATTACAAATCCAAGATATTGATGTGTTGCTTGAGTGTATGTTAACCGAAGTAAGAGCAATTGTTGGGGCTGATGCTGGTTCTATCTATCTTGTAGAGGGTAACGAGCTTGAGTTTAGTTATACGCAAAATAGTACATTAAGCAATAAATTACCGTATGGTAAAAAATTAGTTTATTCCACTTTTAAGATTAAAATAAATAATCAATCAATAGCAGGTTACGTAGCTAATACTGGAATTACAACGAATATTGATGATGCTTATCGTATTGATAGTTATCAACCATATTCTTTTGATAAACATTTTGACGAAACTACTGGTTATCGTACTCAATCGATTTTGACAGTACCTATAAAATCTTCTGATGGCAAAGTTAGTGGAGTGATTCAGCTCATCAATGCCTTTAATCCAGATAAAACTATCCGCTCTTTTACCTCTTCAGAGGAGTCAATAGTCCAGCTTTTTGCTGATAATGCTTCCATTGCTATTAGTAATGCCCAAATGACCCGTTCTTTGATTATGCGTATGAATAAGATGATTGAACTCCATGATCCTAAAGAAACTGTGGAACACGCTAATCGTATTGCTGCCTACTCAGTAGAGATTTATGAAGCTTGGGCTCGTAAAAGAGGGGTTCCAGAAAGAGAGATCCAGAATAGCCGTAGTGTTTTACGGATGGCTGCAATGTTTTATAATATTGGTAAAATATCTGTTCCAAATTCGGTATTGATAAAAAGAAAGGAAGACCTGACTGCTACGGAGATGATAACAGTGGAACTTCATACTGTCTATGGTGCGCGTTTATTTTCTAATCCTTATTCTGACTTCGAGAAGATGGTACAATCTATTACCTTAAATCATCACGAAAGATGGGATGGTTCAGGATTTCCTGGGCATATAGATCTTGATACTGGCTTACCTCTTCCTGGTTATGAAAAACCAGGGGGTGGTGCTTTTGGTAAAAGGGGACCAGAAATTCCTATTTATGGGCGGATTGTAGCAGTAGCTGATTTTTATGATTACTTGATTTATAGAGTTACTCCTGATAAAGCAACTAAGGATAAGGCGGTTGAGACTATCCTCGCTAATTCTGGTACTCAGTTTGATCCAGATGTAGTGGCGGCATTTATCAGTTGTGTAGATGTTATTAATTCAATTAGTGATCGTTATGAAGATACCACACAATAATTAGGAATGTACTTATGTTAAGACAAATAATAATTATCGTTTTTTTTATAGTATCTTTTTGTTGGTCAGATATAGCTCGGACTGCATCACCAAAAGTAGCTAAGATACCTCCAGCAGTTGTTGAGACTGTCACTGTCCAAACTGCTTCTTATCCAGAAGAAATTTCATCAACAGGAACATTGATTTCTAGACCTGGTATTATAGTTAAACCTGAGATTTCAGGGAGGATTACTAAGATTTATTTTAAGTCTGGAGATGTAGTAAAAGAAGGGACCTCTTTGATTGAGATTAATCCTGATATTATTAAAGCCCAGCTTCTAGAAGCGGAATCAACTCTAAAACTCAGTCAACTGAATTTTACACGATCTAGTGTTCTCTACAAAACTCATGACATATCTAAGGCTGATTTTGATCAAGCGCAGGCTAATATAAGTTCTGCACAAGCCAGAGTTGACAATCTGAAGGCTGTACTGCGCCAAACAACTGTTTTTGCACCATTTGGTGGTGCATTGGGGTTGAGTCAGGTTAGTGTTGGTGATTATGTGAATGCGGGACAAGATATTGTTAGTTTACAAACTATTGATCCTTTAAAAGTTGATTTTACTATTCCTGAGCTCTATCAAAGTAAAGTCACTCTTAATCAAAAAGTTCTTCTTAAAACAGATGCTTATCCTGGAGAAACTTTTAACGGTACAGTAGAAGCGATTGAATCTTTAATCAATCAAAGTAATCGTACATTAAGTGTAAGAGCTAACGTGCCAAACGAAAACCCAAAGTTAAAATCTGGTGGTTTTGTCGAAGTTACTTTACAGTTTTCTACCCAACATTTAATTATGATACCGCAGACAGCGGTTATTTATACTGCTGATGGTTGCTATGTTTTTAAAGTGGTTAATGGCAAAGCTGAAAAAATTAAGGTGGTGTTAGGTATTAAAGATAGTGATAAAGTAGTAATTGCATCTGGTTTGAAAGATGGTGATATAGTGATTACATCAGGGCAAATGAAAGTACAACCGGGTATCCCAGTGATACTTGCTGGCAGTAAGAAACTAAACTCATAGTTAGGAGTATTTTGATGTGGGTTTTAGGGCAACTAATTTTCCTGGGTATTGTTACCTTAGTTTTTATTTTTATTAGTGGTTGGTCTAGTGCCCAATCGGTTTTATTAGGAGGGAGTGCTTGGATAATTCCACATTGGTATTTTGTTTGGAAGGTAGGTCGAATAAAAACTATCTTTAATGTGCGAAGAATGTTAAAAAGTTTTTTATTTAATGAGCTCATGAAACTAATTTTGAGTTTTAGTATAATAATTTTAGTTTTGTTAACGTTATCCATTGATATGATAGGTTTTATTGTTGGTTATTTTGCTATGGTATTATTGTCATCTTTAAGTTTTTTTATGTGGAATAAGACATGACTAAGCTTTTACATCCGTCTGAATCTGAGTATATTCAGCATCATTTACAATATTTGCAATTAAATTTACGTACTTTTACTCTGGATAGTACAGGAGGGTTTTGGACGCTTAATCTTGATACCTTAATAGTAAGTATAGTTACAGGGATTTTATTTTTAAGCATATTTTATTATGTAGTAAAGCATTTTAGTAGCGAGCGTCCGGGGAAATTGCAAACCGCGATTGAACTCATTTTTGAATCGATTCAACAGATTGTCAGAGAGACATTTCATGGACAGAGTGTTCTTATAGTTCCTTTAGCCATAACAATTTTTATTTGGATTTTTTTATTCAATGCTTTTGATGTTATTCCTGTTGATTTATTACCGAGAATATTATCTGTACTTTTTGGTATAAAATATTTTCGTGTTGTTGCTACTGATGATCCTAATCTTACATTTGCTTTATCGTGTAGTGTATTTTGTTTAATAATTTTTTATAATGTTAAATCTAAAGGGTGGCGGAATTTAACTAAGGAGATTTTTACTTCTCCTTTTGGAGTTTGGTTTTTCCCCTTCAATTTTATCTTTAGATTTATCGAAGAGATTGTGAAACCCTTGTCGCTATCCTTACGACTTTTTGGTAATATGTTTGCCGGGGAATTAATATTTTTTCTTATAGCCATGATGCCGTGGTGGATTCAATGGACTGCAGGAGGGATTTGGTCGATTTTTCATGTGCTAATTATTATACTGCAAGCTTTTATTTTTATGATGTTGACTGTTATTTATTTAAGTATGGCGCATGATTCTTCGCATTGAAATAGCGTCTTAATTTTGATAATGCCTTAATTTTAGGAGGATATTGTGGAACTAGTTAGTTTGGTTACAAAAATACAATGTGTTACTGCAGTTGTGGCGGCGGCACTAATTGCTTTAGCAGCTATTGGTACCGCTATCGGTTTTAGTATGTTAGGGGGGAAGTTTTTAGAGAGTACTGCCAGACAGCCGGAATTAGCACAATTGCTAATGATGCGTATGTTTTTAATGGCTGGATTAATTGATGCTTTTGCCGCCATTTCAGTAGCAACTGGATTATTATTGGTTTTCGGTACCAACCCCTTTTTAGGAGAGATTCTTAAAGTCGCGGCTGACAGAATTGGTTAGCATCACATAGGTAAGACTGTAAGATATAATGAATATCAATCTAACTTTATTTGGCGAAATGATCACCTTTGCAGTGTTGGTTTGGGTGATGATGAAGTATATTTGGCCACCCCTAGTGAAAATTATTGAAGAGCGTCAAGAGAAGATTGCTTCTGGTCTTGAAGCAGCAGAACAGGGTAGAAGAGAACTTGAGAGAGTGCGACTTAGTGTCGACGAACAGTTACATCAGGCGAAAGTTCAAGCTACTACTCTATTAGAGCAGGCAAATCAGCAAGCCAGTGATTTTCTTATGACGTGTAAAACTAATGCTCAGATAGAACGTGATAAGATTTTAGCGCAAGCTAAATTAGATCTTGAACAAGAGATGAATGAAGCTGAAACTAGCTTACAACAAAGAACTGTTGAGTTGGTAATTACAGCTACAGAAAGAATCTTGCAACAGAAAGTTGATGAGATAACTCACAAGAAACTAATTGATAATTTAATCTCTAGCATTTAAAGATGAATAATCACTCAAAGCAAGCCATATCATATGCCAAAGCGATTTTTAATTTAGCTTTATTCCAACAAAAGCTTGCTCTCTGGCAAGAAGTGCTAACGACACTAGCACAAGTTGTTCTCGTATGTAAAAAGAGCAATATTTTGGCAAATCCTGTGATTCAAGAAGCACAAAAGTTGAGTCTTTTTGTTGAAGTGACTAGTCAATTACCAGAATCTACAAATTTAGTTAAGCTTTTAGCCCGGCGTAAAAAACTAACAATCTTGCCAGAAATAGCTAAAAAATATCAGCAGCTATTTTTTACCTATACTAATGTCCTAGAGATAAAAGTAGTATCGGCTGAGGAATTAACTACCTCTCAGAAGGAACAGTTACTTAATGCATTGCAACAACGTTATCAATGTGAAATTTTATTACAATGTTGTGTAGATGATAAATTAATTGGTGGCGCTATTATTTATGTGAAAGACGAAGTCATCGATGATTCCATTTGTGGTATCTTACGACGTTTAAAACAGAATTTACTTTTAAAAAATACTCATGTTAAAGCCTAACGAAATTAGTGAAATAATTAAACAACGTATCCAGCAATTTGATTTAGGGCCGGAAGTTAAGACAGAAGGCACTATTTTAAGTGTTAAAGATGGTGTAGTACAGATTTATGGTATGGCTAATGTAATGTTAGGAGAGATGTTGCAGTTTGAGGATAACACTTATGGTATAGCATTAAATATTGAACTCGATAGTGTTAGTGCTATTGTTTTAGGAGAGGGTAAGAATTTACAAGAAGGACAAAAAGTAAAATGTATGCAGCGGGTATTGTCGGTTCCTGTTGGTAAAGGGTTAATAGGCCGTGTCGTAAATGCTTTGGGAGAACCAATTGATAATAAAGGGCCGATTAACGCCATTAATTTTTCACCAATCGAAAAAATTGCTCCAGGAGTTATCACACGAAAATCAGTTACTGAACCACTCCAAACAGGAATTAAAGCAATTGATGCTATGGTTCCTATTGGTCGTGGCCAAAGAGAATTAATTATCGGTGATCGTCAGACTGGTAAGACTGCTATTGTGATCGATACTATTGTTAATCAAAAAGACACAGGGGTTAAATGCATTTATGTTGCAATTGGGCAGAAGACTTCAGCTTTAGCTAATATTGTATATAGATTAGAAGAGTGCGGAGCTATGCAACATACGATTATTGTGGCTGCTACAGCAGCTAATTCTGCTGCTGAACAATATATTGCTGCATATGCTGGTTGTGCCATGGGTGAGTATTTTCGTGATTGTGGGGAGGATGCTTTAATTGTTTATGATGATTTAACTAAACATGCTTGGGCTTATCGACAAATCTCACTTCTATTACGTCGTCCTCCTGGAAGAGAAGCTTATCCAGGAGATATTTTTTATTTACATTCTCGCCTGCTCGAGAGGGCAGCTAGAGTTAATGAAGATTACGTAGCAAAAGTAACTCAAGGTAGAATTAAAAATAGAACTGGCTCACTCACCGCTTTACCTATTGTTGAAACTCAAGCTGGGGATATTTCTACTTTTATCCCCACTAATATAATTTCTATTACTGATGGCCAAATTTTTTTAGAAACTGACTTGTTTAATGCTGGCATTCGTCCTGCAATTAATCCTGGTGTCTCAGTGTCTCGAGTAGGAGGTGCAGCGCAGACGGAGATAATTAAAAAACTTGGTAGTGGGTTACGTTTAACGTTGGCACAGTATCGTGAATTAGAAGCATTTTCTCAATTTTCTTCTGAATTGGATGAAGCAACACGTAAGCAACTTGAACATGGCCAACGGGCGATAGAAATCTTGAAACAAATAAGATTTAGTCCTTTAACTGTAGCTCTAATGGCCATTAGCTTGTTTTTAATTGAAAAAGAATTGCTCCTTGATGTTGCCTTAAATCAGGTCGTAGAGTTTGAACATGAACTCCACAAACATTTTCAAGAAGAACATCAAGATATTCTAGATCAAATTAATCAACATCCTGTTTATACTGCAGAAATTTCTCAAAAACTTAATGAGATTATAGTTGATTTTAAAAATGAGTTTATGCGGTTTATCTAGCGTAGGTTTTAACTAACTAAGCATAAGTATATGGCTTCATCAAAAGAAATTAAGCTTCAAATTCTCGGTATCAGAAAAATCCAAAAAATTACTAGTGCTATGCGAAATGTAGCAGCTAGTAAAATGCGTCGGGCTCAACAACACATGGAAAATTCAATGCCGTATGCTACTAAAATTTCTGAAGTTGTCATGCATGTGGCCTGCCATCAACATGAATATCAACATCCATATTTGCAGAACCACAAACGCCTGAGAAAAGTGGGTTATATTATAGTGTCTACTGACCGCGGTTTATGTGGAGGCTTAAATCTCAATCTCTTTAAGATTGCTCTTGAACAAGCTAATAATTTTCAGAAGGATGGAGTAGAAGTTGAATGGTGTTTATTTGGTAAAAAAGCCGAGGTTTTTTTTCGGAATGTTATGGCTAGTGTTGTTGCCCATGCTTCTAGTTATGGTCATGTTCCTAAAGTTTCAGATTTATTAGGTAGTATTAAAGTTATGCTTGATGCATATAATGCAGAAAGAATTGATAAATTATTTATTATTCATAATGAATTTGTCAGTACCATTGTGCAAAAGCCAGTTATTACTCAACTGTTACCAATAACGGAAATAAAATGTTATAAAGGATACCATCGGAGTTATCTTTATGAGCCGGCAGCCAAGGTACTTTTAGATACTTTAATGATGCGTTATATTGAGTCTCAAGTGTATCAGGCAGTAGTTGATAATATCGCGTGTGAACAAGTAGCGCGAATGGTTGCAATGAAAAATGCCACTGATAACTCAGAGGAGGTTATAGATAGTTTGCAGTTAATGTATAATAAAGCACGACAAGCTGCTATTACGAGAGAGATCGCGGAAATAGTAGGAGGAGCAGAAGCTGTATAGATTTTTATATATAACTTACTGTTTTTCAATGTGTTTTGTTTTGAAAGAGTTGGGGGTTTAGACATTCTGTTTTTGTTTTTAACAAAAAGTAATGTAAAATGTTTTTATGTATAACAGAATGTTAAAATTATCTTTTACAAGATCTTCGAGCATATTTCTGTTTGGGCCTCGAGGTGCGGGAAAAACGACATGGATCAAGAATTTTTTACCATCAGCTATTTACATTGATCTTTTGGAATTTCAACTCTATCGCTGCGAGCCAGGGAGAGCGAAGCGAAGGAGAGTAGTCTGCGGTAGCTGACGATTTTTAGCAGAACGGAGTGAGTGCTAAAAATCTATAGTGAGCGTTAAGTTAATGTAGCGTTTT
>JAISFD010000054.1 GCA_031263815.1 Coxiellaceae bacterium
TGAGTGCTAAAAATCTATAGTGAGCGTTAAGTTAATGTAGCGTTTTTCAGCCGCAGGACGGCTGCGGTGTGCGAAGCACAACGATGTGTCGCGGCCATGCGAACTGATTTTAGGGATCACGATGGCCTAAAATCTATAGTGAGCATAGCGACACACTTGAGTAATTCTTTATTTGATTTTATGTAATAATAGTATAACCTTAATATTTGTTTTTTAAGCTTAAGAAACTACTATGGATGAAAATCGTAAGAAAGCACTAACAGCCGCACTATCTCAAATTGATAAACAATTTGGTAAAGGTTCAGTAATGCGCCTAGGGGAATATGAATTAGCAAAAGACATTCAAACTGTTTCTACAGGATCTTTGGGTTTAGATATTGCTTTAGGTATTGGCGGTTTGCCTAGAGGACGGGTAGTTGAAATTTATGGTCCAGAGTCCTCAGGTAAAACTACTTTAACTCTTCATATTGTTGCTGAATTCCAAAAGCAAGGGGGAACTGCTGCATTTATTGATGCTGAACATGCCCTAGACCCAACCTATGCTGAAAAATTAGGTGTAAAAGTTCAAGATTTATTAATTTCCCAACCTGATACTGGAGAACAAGCTCTAGAAATTGCTGACATGTTAGTGCGTTCAGGTGCAGTAGATGTAATTATCATCGATTCAGTTGCAGCCCTAACACCCAAAGCCGAAATCGAAGGAGAGATGGGCGATCAACACATGGGATTACAAGCACGCCTCATGTCCCAAGCTTTACGTAAACTGACAGCTAATATTAAACGTTCAAACACTCTAGTAATCTTCGTTAACCAGATTCGCATGAAGATCGGAATAATGTTTGGCAATCCAGAAACTACTACTGGTGGTAATGCTTTGAAGTTTTATGCTTCTGTACGTTTAGACATTCGTCGTACTGGCTCAATTAAGAAAGGGGAAGAGATTATCGGTAGTGAAACCAGAGTCAAAGTGGTAAAAAATAAAGTTGCTCCTCCGTTCAGATCAGCGGATTTCGAAATTCTTTATAACCAAGGAATCTCACGGGAGGGTGAAATCATTGAACTTGGTGTTCTGCATGGTTTGATAGAAAAATCTGGTGCTTGGTATGATTACAAGGGGAAACACATGGGTCAAGGAAAAGAGAATGTCCGTGAATTTCTAAAAGGACATAAAGAGATAGCAGAGGAAATTGAGGAACAATTACGAGCAAAGTTATTACGTAAGGAAGTAGAATCTAAAAAAGGGAGAGAACATGTTGAACAAAAAGCGAAACTATAACTCTCTCTTATTATTTGCGTTCTCGTAAACTCCGTCGTAAAATATAAAAGTGTGAGGAATGAGTCCTAGTGTTATCCAAGATTGCCCTTAATTTATTAGCTCGTCGAGAGCATTCTAGATTTGAACTGCAACATAAATTAAGTGCCAAGGGCTTTACTTCTGAGGATATTGCAAAGCTACTACAAAAACTGGATACCCAAGGGTTGCAAAGCGATACTCGTTTTGTAGAGAATTATATTAATATGCGAAGATCTCGGGGATTTGGTCCTTTACGAATTAAATGTGAACTTAAAACTCGTGGTATAAATCAAGAAACTATTGCTAACTTCTTAGATGAGAATGATGTTGCATGGGTTGATTTAGCTAAAATTGTGTATGACAGGAAATTTGGTAAAAAAACTCCCCAAAATTCGCGGGCTAAAGCTCAACAAATGAAGTATCTATATTATAAAGGGTTTACTAGTGATCAAATAAGAAAAGTTGTTGCTCATGACAAAAATATGTAAAACTACTGATATCAGACAAATTTTTCTCGATTATTTTAAGCATCAAGGGCACAAAGTTATTTCCTCGAGTTCTCTTATTCCTAGTGACGACCCTACATTATTTTTCACTAATGCAGGAATGGTTCAATTTAAAGATATTTTTCTCGGAAAAGAAAAAAATAAATACCCACGTGTTGCTACAGTTCAACGTTGCCTACGCGCTAGTGGTAAACATAACGATCTTGAAAATGTTGGCTATACTAATCGTCACCACACTTTTTTTGAAATGCTAGGCAATTTTAGTTTTGGTGATTATTTTAAGCGAGAAGCAATCCATTATGCTTGGCAATTTTTAACCCAAGAACTAGGTATAGATCCTCAGAAACTATGGGTTACAGTACATGAGAAAGATCAAGAAGCAGAACAATTATGGCGAGAGGAATTAAAAAAAAGTAACACCACACCTCAAGGATTGAGCCATCTAGGTGATAAAGATAATTTTTGGTCGATGGGTGAAATAGGACCTTGTGGCTATTGTAGTGAAATCTATTATGACCACGGTGAAAAATTGCCAGGGGATATCCCCGGAGGAAAAAACGAAGGGGATCGTTATGTTGAAATATGGAACTTGGTTTTCATGGAATTTGAGCGAGATACTTATGGCAACCTGACAAAACTACCAAAACCTTCTATCGATACTGGTATGGGGTTAGAGAGGATTGCTGCAGCAATCCAGGGAGTACATGATAATTATGCTACTGATATTTTTGTTGAACTCCATAACAAATTTATCGAAGCTTTACAAACTAAATTTAATATCTCACCCCAAATCTTAAATTCTGAAGAAGCAAGAATTACTTCTCGAGTAATTGCCGATCATATTCGTGCTTCAGTATTTCTGATTGCCGATGGGGTTTTACCTTCCAATGAAAAAGCTGGCTATGTTCTACGCAGTATTATTCGCCGCGCAGTTTATTATCTATATCGGTTGGAGGTAAAAAAACCGTTTTTCTTCCAGCTAGTTAAACCATTGGTTAACATCTTAGGCGATGCAACAAATAAAACCGCTCAAATAGAATCTCTTCTTAGACAAGAGGAAGTTAAATTTTTAGATACGTTAGATAGAGGTCTAAAAATTTTAGAAAACGAATTACTGCAATTAAAAGGGAACACCATTCCAGGGGAAGTCGCCTTTAATCTTCATGATACCTATGGATTCCCTATAATTTTAACTACCGAAATTGCCAAGAAACGGGGGATCAATGTAGATCAAACCGGTTTTGCAGCAGAAATGGCAAAACAGCAGGCGATATCACGCAGCGCAAATAAATTCGAAATGTCCACTAATTTGAAAATTGAAGTTGACATTAAGACTACAGAATTTGTCGGTTATACCCAAAGTAAATGCGCCACAAGAATTTGTGGCCTGTTTAAAAAAGATGGTACTCTAATAAATGGTATTACTGAAGGGAAGGAAGGGATTGTTATCCTCGAGAAAACCCCATTTTATGCAGAATCCGGAGGCCAAGTTGGTGATAGTGGAGAAATTTATACTAATACAAGTACTTTTGTGGTTCAAAACACTCAAAAATGTGGTTCATTGCATCTGCATTACGGTTATCTAAAAAAGGGAACTTTAAATTCTCATGAAGAGGTTACCGCTGAAATTGATGAAACTCGTCGTCAAATGATCAGATTAAACCACTCAGCAGCTCATTTACTACATCACGGTTTACATTTAGTTATTGGTGAACATGCCATACAACGCGGATCTTATGTCGATAATCAACGGCTACGTTTTGATTTCACTCATTTTTCAGCACTAATTAAAGACGAGTTGAATAAAATTGAGAAATTAGTTAATACACAAATTCGTGCTACTTTAGAGGTAAAAACAACTATCCAATCATTGGCAGAGGCCAAACGTGATGGAGCTTGGGCAATTTTTGGTGAAAAATATGGAGAAAAAGTTCGAGTTGTAACTATGGGAGGATTTTCTAAAGAACTTTGTGGCGGTACTCATATTAATAATACTGGTGAAATTGGTTTGTTTAAAATAACTAGTGAAACAGGGATTGCAGCTGGCATTCGCCGTATTGAGGTAGTGACTGGTGAAAATGCTTTGGTTTGGATAAATAAAATAGAAAGTGAACTAAAAAAATCCGCTCAATTATTAGGGGTAAATCTGGATCGAGTTACTGATAAAATCGTAAAAATTCAGGAGGAAAACCATAGTCAAGGGAAAGAGATCTTACGTTTACAAAGTGAACTCATGAACAGAAAAAGTAAAGATTTAGCCAAGCTTGCAATGAATATTAAAGGGGTTTCAGTTTTGTCAACTAAGCTATATAATGTAAAAAGTAACGTTTTGCGCCAGATGATAGATTCTTTAAGACAACAACTACATTCAGCAGTAGTTGTTATAGCGATAGTAAATAACGACAAAATAAAAGTAGTAGCTGGAATTACCCAAGATTTGCTTGGTAGAGTAAAAGCCAACGAATTGTTACAACACATAACGAAACAGATAGATGGTGGTGGTGGAGGGAGGGCAGATTATGCGGAAGGAGGAGGGACCAATATAGCCAGTCTCCAAGTGGCTTTAGAATCAGTCTTACCATGGGTGAAAAATAAATTATAAAAAATTGGCACTTAAGAATTTCTTAATAATTATATTGTAGAATTAAATATGAATGTACTCATTCTTCTTAAAAAGAGTACAAGAAAAGTTTTTTATAAATGGAAAACAAAATGGAGAATCAAGATGCTAATACTTACGAGAAGGATTGGAGAATCTCTAATCATTGGGGACGAGATAACAATTACGGTGTTGAATATTAAGGGTAATCAAGTGCGTTTAGGAATTGAAGCGCCTAAAGATGTCTCAGTACACCGTGAAGAAGTTTATCAAAGGATCCAAGAAGAAAAACAAAAGCAATTGCAGCAAACAGATCAACAACAAGTATAAGTTTATCATGGTTATTCGGTGGGAGCTATTGTTGCCGTGCTTTTTATCCCCTGCACTAAACATTTAAGTTCCCCATCTTGTAACTGGGCTCTAACCTGATCACCAAGAGTGACCTCACATATTGTACGTACTATTTTATGATCTTTATTAATAATCGCATAACCACGCGTAAGAGTTGCGAGTGGGCTCACTGCATCAAGAGCAACCCCAACTCTAGCAAGATGCTCTTTGATATAAACTAATCGATGGCGCGTCACTATATGAAGACGTCGCTCAATCTCATCTAAACGCTGCATTTTTTCTGCTAAATAATAATGTGGATTACGTAACCTGTTTTTTAAATTGGCGAGTAATGAACTAAAACGGTGTAATTCATATTTAATTAACCCGATTAATCGATGTTTAAAATTCTCTAAAGTACCTAGCCACTCTGCGATATTAGGTACCGCCAGTTCAGCCGCAGCTGATGGGGTAGGAGCACGTAAATCTGCAACAAAATCTGCAATTGTGAAATCGGTTTCATGGCCAATAGCGCTCACAATAGGAATGTTACTTGCAAAAATAGCTCGGGCAACGATTTCTTCATTAAATGGCCATAGATCCTCAAGTGATCCACCGCCACGTGCGAGAATCAATATTTCACACTCTTTACGTTTATTTGCTTTTTCTAGAGTAACAGCAATTTGCTCAGCCGCACTTTCCCCTTGTACTTGAACGGGATAGATAACTACATTGACATTTGGAAAACGACGCCCTAACACGTTCAAAATATCACGAATAACCGCACCGGTAGGGGATGTAACTACACCAATCCGCTGAGGTAACTTTGGTAATGCTTTTTTATACTTCGTAGCAAATAAGCCTTCTGCTGCAAGTCGATTTTTTAATTGTAAAAATTTTGTGTGTAAAATCCCTTCCCCCGCAAGCTCCATTTTATCAACAATTAATTGATAATCTCCTCTTACCTCATATAGGCTAGCTTGAGCGGTAACAATTACATGATCACCATTTTGAGGTTTAAACTTAAGGGCGAATTTATTTTGACGAAACATTACCGATCTAATTTGAGCAGTCTCATCTTTAAGAGAAAAATAGATGTGTCCTGAACTTGGTGTAACAAAATTTGAAATTTCACCTTCAACTTGGATATGAGAGAAATTCGCTTCTAAAACTTTTTTAGTTAAAAAATTAAGTTCGGATACTTTTAGAATTTTTTGTTCTGACATTTGTGCCCTCTATTTAGTGAAGAGCAAGAGATGTTGGTTGTATTTTATTTTGCACCTGTTCCTTAATTTTATTTTGTAGGCTTTGGTCTGATATATTACGTATAGCTTCTTCAAGCTTGTTTCCTTTAAGATTACCTTCTGTTATATTCTTGGCGATAAAGTCTACATACTTCTTCATAGCATCCTCTATCTTTGCAGCATCCTTAGTAGCATCTAATGCATTTATACCCTGCTGATGCACTTCATTTTGAGTATTAAACCGTGCCTCTTCCACTTCTTCTTTTGTTATACCTGGTATGTCATTTAATTTACCAAGATACTTTTTGTACTGCTCTTCCGGCAAACTACTAATAAACTTCAAATACTCTTGTTTTGCATCTTCTAAACGAGCTTGACGTTGTGCCTGTTCGAAGGCTGAGCCTGTAGGTGAGTCTATTTGTCGCTTAAGTTCATTAATTTCATTTTTATATTGCTCATTTAGCTTCTCCACTTGTTTCTGGCTCAACATCTCAGCAATTTTAGTGCGTTCTACAGCCTTTCCTTCTGATACCGATTTCCAAAAAGCGTGTACATTAGCATCTGTAACAGCCTTAGCGACAAAATACTCAGCAGTCGGATGTCCTTTTTGCCAAGCTGGCCGTGTAATATTTGCACTTTCTTCTTCGCAAACTTTTCGATAAAATTCTAGCCAATTTCCTGGGTCATTTGGCATACATTTTGAATATGGTCCTGGTTCTCTCGTATCCCCAAAGTTGGCACGTTTCCCAGCATTAATACATGCAATGTCCACTAATAATTTATCTGAAGATTTCTCAATACCTGTCCAATTAAGAACCGGACTATCTTTTAACTGTTTTATGGCTTCTTCAACATTCTTGTCATTAATCTCCTGTATAATAACCATGCGTTTACCACTTTCATCAGTTGCTACATATAAATCTGGATACTTATCAACTGGCGGTAAGTTTTTTTTTATTTTTTCTCGGTTTTCTGCATCTAACTTCCCTTCACTAAGTAATTTTCTAATCTCTTCCGGAATTGTATCACTTGTAGTCCTTAGTGCTTCAAGAGCTACTATCTCTTGTTGTAATTCGTCGAATGCACTTTTGGCTTGGAATTCTCTAATCTGTGCGATGGCAGCATACTGTTTAAATAAGATTCTCCTCTTAATGGATTCCTTTATCGCTTGTTCTTGCTCTGTCATACCAGCTCCAGTTAATGTATCTTTAAGCTTTAAAGCATCAAATGTAGCTTGAACAGCTTTGTCAACACTTTTTGGATCGGTGTAATCTATATCTCGTTGAATGGGTATAGGCCCCTCTAGTTTCTCTCGTAGGTTAATATAAGCTTTTTGTTGCCCATTTAACTGAGCACTCAGCGGTTCTTTAAATAACTCTTTTTCTTTATTTTCTAATATAGTTGTAAAAGCTGCATATGACTCATTAAGTTTTTTTTCAGCATCTCCTCTATCAGAAGCACCAACAATCTTAAATACTCTTTCAGGAGTAGATATACTGCGATCAAGTGCTTTTTCTTCCTTAGGTTGTGCAGGTTGTAGCACTTCCTCTGTCCCTGTTACAACAGGAGTTGGTTGTCCTTTTGTTGGTTCCGTCATATTTTATACCTCCGATTCTTTATATTCCTTCTTGTTAAGATCCAATTTTTTGGATTCAAGATGTCGTAGTAGCTTTAGATTTAGCAGCACTATTACCCATACTAGTCACAATGATAGCTTCTTTCCTTGGCCTAGATTGCTGTTTTTCCCAAACTATCCTATTAACTTTCGCTAGCTTCATAAGACGTTCTAAACATTTTTCATCTTCCGTGGTTGGCGTATACCCCTTAAGATTAAATCCATATCTTTTAGATTCTAACCAAATACAACGTCGCATCATTTGAGTACCAGCTACTAAGTCAACAGCAGTCCACCCTTTTTTTTCAGCGATAAGTTTTGCAATTTCGGTAACTGTAAATATTTGTCCCTTGACTCCTGATAATACTCCCTTACCATTTCTAGTGGCATTTTGTTCAGCTTTCATACCATATGAGGCAGAAGTACTAATTGCATCACCATAATCATAAATTACCCAACCAGTAGCTGGAATAGTAATAAAGTTTATTGATACCTCTTTGGCAAAAATTGCATCACTATTAACAAGTTGCAAGAAGGGATAAGTAGTATTGCATAAATACTCAATATCAGTAGGTGTAACAGACGTTAAACCTTGGGATAAATCTACGCCTAAACTACGTTGGGCCCAGACGTTAGAGACTAATGATGATTCCTTTGGTGGCATAAATAATTCTTCCTGCGATCTTAAATTTAGTAACTTAGTTAAATTTTGTTACATTATAACAAATTACTATTTGCTTTACAAAAAGCTACCAGTTAACATAGAGCCAGAATTAATAAGGTTTAGATATGCGCAATATTGTTTTTACTGTTATCGTGGCTATTCTATTATTTGGTTGTCATACTTACCAAGTCGAAGTACAGCAGGGCAATGTCATCGATGAAAAAATGATGGAGCAACTACGTATTGGTATGAGCAAAAATGAAGTTACCACTCTTCTAGGAACACCTATTCTAATAGATGCGTTTAATTCTAACACGTGGACTTATGTATATACCAAACAAAGAGGTAAAAAAATTGAGAAGAGAAGATTAATTCTTGAATTCAGAAGAGATAAGTTAGTTTTAATACAGTAATGTCTAACCTGATCACTGATAACCGTAAAGCTCGGCATAATTATCAAATAGAGCAAATTTTCGAAGCCGGTATTGCTCTTACTGGCTGGGAAGTTAAAAGTTTATGCGCTGGTAAAGCTCAACTTGCTGAAAGTCATGTTATTGTTAAAGGTGGTGAGGCTTTCTTACTCAACACACATATCGCGCCTCTTAGAACTGTTTCAACTCATATTCAAGCAGTGCCAGAGCGTATCCGAAAGCTGCTACTCAGTAAAAGTGAATTAGATAAGTTAATTGGCTTGGTAGAGCGCAAGGGTTATACGCTTGTACCTCTAAACTTACACTGGAGAAATAATAAGGTGAAAGTAGATATCGCCCTAGCTAAAGGGAAAAAACTATACGATAAAAGGGAAACCGAAAAGCGTCGTGATTGGGAAAGACAAAAGCAAAAACTCAGAAAAATATTACGATAACAAGAATTTCTTACTTTACATTCGTCCTACAACCGTAATCCCCAGTAAATCTAAACTGACTTTTAAAACCTCAGCGGTTAAAGCAGACAATGCTAAACGGCTAGTTTGGTGAGTTTGATCACTGGCCTTAATCATAGGACATATCTCATAAAACCTCATGAATAATCTTGCAAGCTCGTAAATGTAGGCACAAATATAATGAGGATAATTTTCTTCTTCTGCCTGTAATAAACGATCAGCAAATTTAACTAAATGTAAAGCTAGATCATGCTCTGCTTTTTCAGTAATAACTATAGGTTGATCTAAATAATTTTCCATAATTAAATCTGCTTTTTTAAAGATACTGTTAATTCTCACATAGGCATACAACATATAAGGAGCGGTATTTCCCTCAAAGGCCAGCATCTGATCAAAATCAAAAATATAATCACTTACCCGATTTTTAGATAAATCAGCATATTTTATGGCGGCTATTCCTAACATCTCTGCTAATTCATTTATTTCAGGTTCTAACCATACGGGATTGCGTTTACGTACTAAAGTAGCTGCGCGTTCTACTGCTTCATCTGTTAAAGAGGTTAATTTTACTGTACCACCAGAACGAGTTTTAAATGGTTTGTTATCTTCTCCTAGCATCGTACCAAAAGCTACATGTTTAAGAGTAGTTTCTGGTTTTACTATCCCGGCTTTTTTGACCGTAGCAAAAAGCTGTTGGAAATGTAAAGACTGACGTACATCGACAACATATACTAAATAATCAGCATGAAGATTTTTGATCCGATCATATATTGCTGCAATATCAGTAGTTGCGTATAAATATGCTCCATCTTTTTTTTGAATAATAAAGGGGGTCTCACTTTGAACATCTAATTCACCAGGGCCAAAAAATATACATTTTGCTCCATTGCTATTTACTGCTACTTTCTTAGCTAATAAATCCTCTACAATAATTGATAATAAATCATTATAAGCACTTTCGCCTACAGCGTCTTCGGGAGTTAATTTAGTATGCAATCGATCATAAATCTTTTGACAGTGGTTAAGAGACATATTAATAAATTGTTGCCATAAATAAATAATCTCAGGATCTTTAGCTTGTAACTTTACTACATATTCTCGAGCGCGATCAGCAAATCTCTTATCTTCATCAAAGCGAGCTTTGGCTTTACGATAGAATTCTTCTAAATCACTCAAAGCTAAATCTAAATTATCATTATGACTTTTGGCTTCCGATAAATAGGCTACCAACATGCCAAACTGGGTTCCCCAATCTCCCACATGATTGCGACGAATCACTCGATGACCTAAATACTCGTATAAACGAACTAATGCATCTCCAATAATAGAGCTTCGCAAGTGTCCAACATGCATCTCTTTAGCTAAATTAGGGGAGGAGTAATCAACGATTATTGTATGGCTAAGAGTAGTGGTAACATCCAACAATTCTTTAGTTAATCTTTGATTTAAATACTCATTAGATAGGGTTATATTTATGAAACCTGGACCAGCAACTTCTAATTTAGCAATGACTTTTTCATAATTTACCTTTGCAATAACTTGTGCAGCTAACTCACGAGCGTTCACTTTGTGCTCTTTAGCAAGAGCCATAATTCCATTTACCTGATAATCACCAAACTCAGGTCGACTAGATTCTTTTAATACCACAGGTGATAATTTATCAAAACCAAGTTGCTGGAAAGCAGCGCTAAATTTTTGCTCTAATGCTTTGGTAATGGTAACTTGCATAAAATCTTTATGAGATTGTAATATATCCCTTGATTAATATAATAGTGCTTACAATACTTAAAAAACTTAAAGCCAAAAACGCCATAAATTCATATTTATTAAAAATAGTTTCATGCCGCCGCTTTTTATTAAAGATAAAAATTATCCCACCGAGTGAATAATTATACTACATAATAATAAATATTTCCGTGCTGCGTATAAAAGCCAAATGCCATACACTATAGCAATGATACTAACTATACAGTTGCGATACTTTTCTTGGGAAGTAGCACTTTCATAAGTTTTACCTGAGATTACTAATAAGAGTGCATAAATTGCTGTAAACAAATACGGGGGTAGAATCATAGCGGCTGCAAGAAAAATCGCAGCCAAATACCCTATGTGATAAAAATGAACGAGAATTAAATAAATCTGTTCACAAACTGCAGTAATAATTAAAGACCCAGCGGGAAAATGAACTTTATTTTCAAGAGTAAAAATTTTAGGGAAAAGATTATCTCTTTTACCAGCCATAAATGGCACTTCTGCTGCTATTAAAACCCAAGATAAAAATGCACCCAAAACTGCAGTGATTAGTCCAACATTCATAAAGGCATTACCCCAGATCCCAACGATATGAGCTAGCAATGAGCCAATCGAAGGCTGTTTTGAAATAGCAATTTCTGATTGTTCTAATATCCCGAATGGTAGTAATGAAATCGCAAACAAGATACTGAATATCAATAGAAAACTTATAATAGTGGTACGACCAATGTCGTGTCTATTTTGAGCACGGGTCGAGAATATATTTGCTCCCTCAATGCCAATAAATACCCATACTGTGACTAACATCATGTTCCTTACTTGGCTAGTTATAGATCCTAACTTTGTGGCTTGATTGAAATTAAAAATAAAAATATCAGATTTAAAGGCATAAGCGACGATAGCGATAAAAATGATTATGGGAATAATTTTAACGATAGTGGTAATCAGATTCATCAAGGCTGCTGATTTGATACCTCGTAAACATAAAAAAGTAACAACCCAAATAATTATTGAACTTAAAACTATAGATGCCCAATTAGTACCATCACCGAAAATGGGAAAAAATAACGTCAATGCTATACAAAGTATGATGACATAGCTGATATTACCTAACCCACGCTGAAATCCAATATCCCCATATCCCCATATGCTGAGTTGAATCCTAAATAGTTTCCTAGACCAGCTTTAGCATAAGCATAGATGCCAACATCGATAGTAGGACAGCGTGTAGATAAGTTTTGAAAAACTGTTGCTAAGCAAAGCATCCCAATAAAGGTAATAATCCATGCTGTTAGTGAAGCAAATACCCCAGCGTTATAAGCTACATTTATCATGAATTAATTTGCAGTGTTCAATTTGCCAAAATACTGCTTATCGGTATCGAGTGGTGACGGCGACGAACAACACCATCCTCATCGACATATTTAGTAATATGTTCTTCGATGGATTCTTTGGCTAAATAAGCTCGACGCTGCGAATATGCATCCCTAACAAAAATATAAGGATCAAATGCTTGGTTAATAACCTCATCTCCAGGCAGTAATGAAGCACGATTAGAGACTGTATTTGTCGCTAGCATACCATAACGGATGGCATCCCACTTAACATAAGGCCAAATGCTGAGTAATAAATAATCAACCGGTAGACCAACTGCTGCATCTCTAATAGTAGATGGTCCTAAGAATGGTAAAACTATATAAGGAGTATTTTTTGAACCCCAAACAGCAAGTGTTAGACCAAAATCCTCTTTATCTTTTTCTAAACCGAGTTTAGTTGCAACATCAAATAACCCGCCAACACCAACTGTTGTATTAATAACTATACGTGCTAAATCTGCTACTACTTGAGCAAAATGTAACTGTAATACTTCATTCGCTGCTGAGGTAACATCACCAATATTACTGAAAATGTTACATACCCCTTTTTTCACTGGCCAGGGTAAAACTACATCATAAACCTTAGCTACAGGACGAAAGAAAGCTCGGTCAAGAGCCATATTGAAGGCAAAAACCTTTCTATTGAAGTGTTCATAAGGATCTTGAGGATCGGTCGGAGGAAGTTTGCTGATTGCACAGCCAGATATGTTTATTGCAAAACAACCAAATAACATCAGCTTAAAGATTTTTCCTTTACTTTTGGACATATACTAACTTGGGTTTTTTAACAAAACGATTTTAAAAAATGATGTAGCTATTTTCCAGCCACTTTTTATTTAGTGCTTATCTCATAATTTTATACTTTTCGACTAGTTCATCAAAAATAACCGGGATCTCTTTAGCAAAACCATGAAGACAATCTAACATTAAAGATCGTATTTGTGGATGCGCCTTTTTAGCACAACGGAGATCAAAAATATGACGCCACTCTCTAAGATCAGTCGTTACTACTATTTCAGTCTTAATCGCATGGGGTAATATTTCTCGTGCTTGTTCCGGCTTATCCCCTTGCTGTAAAGCAAGTAAATATAATTTTTCCGCTTGTGCCATCGCAGATTCCCAATGTTTCTTACGCTCCTCTGGATATGTAGGATCATCCCACCAAATCGGTTTGATAAACACTAATTGATCACTATAGCGTACATAACGGGTGCTTTCTTGAGAGAAACTCGCTAAACGGTGACGCACAAGCTCATGTGTTACCCCACGATTAGTAATAAACCGTATTGAAGCACTCGTATGCTCAAGTACTGATTCATGCCCTAGATCTAAGATCATGTTAACAAATTTTGTAGCAGATCCATTCGTAATGTTCTGTTCGGATTTATAACAAGTACGCCCTGCTACTTCGATAATATCTAATGGTTTAACCGGCTTTTGTAGCCACTTCCATGTTTGGTTAATAATTTTCATAACCACACTCTATATACTAAAAATATACTAATTAAGCTCTTGGCAAAGTAACACCTTTTTGTCTTTGATATTTCCCTTGACGATCTTTATAAGAAATCTCACATTCTTCACTGGCCTCTAAAAACACTAATTGTGCTACCCCTTCATAAGCATAAAGTTTTGCTGGCAAACTAGTAGTATTGGAAAATTCTAAAGTAATCTGCCCTTCCCACTCTGGTTCGAGTGGAGTAACGTTAACTATTATCCCACAACGTGCGTAAGTCGATTTGCCCAAACAAATAACTAAAACGTTTCTTGGAATTTTAAAATACTCGACAGTTCTCCCAAGTGCAAAGGAATTAGGAGGGACGATACACTCATCCGATTTAATATCAATAAAACTGTCTTGATTAAAATACTTGGGATCTACAATTGCCGACTTAATATTAGTAAAAACCTTAAATTCATTGGCTAAACGTACATCATAACCATAACTGGATGAGCCATAAGAAATTAAATTTTTTCTTCCCTTGATTTTAGTTTGCTTAGCAACAAATGGGCTGATCATCCCATGTTTTCGGGCCATTTTTTTTATCCAGCGATCTGATTTTAAAGACATATTTATTCCTCAACTAAATTAAAATATTACTATACCACAGTAATTGCACAAGTTGATAAAAAACATTTATAATAATATTATAATTATATGAGTAAAAAAACCTACTTGTATTGTATACTATACCTGGTAAATATATGGTTAATTTTAACTAGCATAGATGTATCTGCTGGTATTGATTCTCAACCTAAAGTTACCACAATTCGATTTGCAACTGAAGTCTATCCTCCATTTACAACTCTAGGAATTAATAAAAAACTAGGAGGCTTTGATATTGAAATAGCTGAGGCACTTTGTTAAAAAATCAATGCACAGTGTACTTTCAGTAAAGATCAATTTGATAACATGATCCCCTCATTGGAATCTAAGAAATATGATGCTTGGATTAGCGCGATAACTATTAGTGATAAACATAAGAAAAATACCTCCCTTACCGATCCATATTCTTCTAGTACCGCTCAATTAATTGCAACTAGAGCTACCGATGTTTAATGCTGCTCCTGTTGAAATTAAAGGTAAAACCATCGGAGTCGTAGAAAGGGGCTATTACCTAAGATTTCTTAAAAAAACCTACGGTGATATTATTAAAGTCAGAATTTTCTCGGATAGAGAAAAAGCTTTTGCTGCTCTAAATGATGGTTCTGTCGATGCAGTTATTGATGATAGCATGGTAATAAAAAATTGGCGTCTACTACAACGTGACGATAAAAAATATCGCTCAATTAACTTACCTGCAAAACATTCAGCACTTGTTTGGCATAGCTATGGCATTGCCGTAACAAAAAGCAATACTCAACTCCTAAAAATTCTGAATGATGCTATTAAACAAATCAAAACTGATGGCACCTTAGCTAAACTCATAAAAAAATATTTTGCTGAATAGAGCTTTCTAATCTCTGGGGAAATCAGCTTCATTCTATTTCAGCTATAGTTTCATGAGTCAATAGCTTCGATAAAGCTTTTAGCTGAGATTTGAGACGACGTACTAGAAAATATTGTCTAGATCTAGCAGCAAAAGTATAATCACTATTGAACTTTGCTTTTTTACTGCCACTAGCGTACATCCGCAGTGCAGATTGAGGAGAATGTGATAAATCACTTTTTAAAAGCCAAGTTTTCATTTTAAACTCCTCCATTAGTTATTTGTACAAAAAATTATATACCATCAAAAGGCCAGTAGTCAAAAAATTAATACTTTTTTAATAAACCAGAGAAAACTTATTTTTGAATAAGTAGTTGTTATTACATATAAACTCTTTGATTGAAATACAAAAGATTAACTATTTAAAAACTCCAGCACATTTAGTATGACAAAACTCGCAATTACCTTAGGGATCTAAATGATATTCAATAATTGTGTGACTGTCTCTCGTAATTACGCATTTTTTACAACCATGACAGAAAGTCTTACCTCCTTCTAGATAATAAACATTCCCTGTATAAACATAATGGAGACCATTTTTTATAGCAATATCACGAGCACGTATCAAAGTATTAAGTGGGGTACTGAGTTTATCCAGGCATCTTCC
Organism: Coxiellaceae bacterium; assembly: GCA_031263815.1. Lineage (GTDB taxonomy): Bacteria > Pseudomonadota > Gammaproteobacteria > UBA9339 > UBA9339 > UBA9339. The sequence continues at coordinate 15,861 of JAISFD010000054.1, forward strand.
AAGTAGGATGAAAAGCCGTGAAATGTACAGGAGTATCTATGTCTAAGTTCTCCACTATCCATTTGGTCGAAGTTGCGATTTCATAGCTAGAATCATTTTCACCAGGAATTAAAAGACAAACAATCTCAAGCCAAACGCTAGTATGTTTTTTTAAATAAACCAGAGTATCTAATACTGGTTGCAAGTGGGCACTGGTAACCTCTTTTATAAAATCTTATCGAAGAACGTCCTTTAACCTTCTTGACAAATTCACTAACTGCCACATGTGGCGGTATAGAGGCAAATATATGCAAATGCTCTGCGGAAACCACTCCATTTACAATTTTAATATCAATT
>JAISFD010000050.1 GCA_031263815.1 Coxiellaceae bacterium
GTTAAGTTAATGTAGCGTTTTTCAGCCGCAGGACGGCCGCGGTGTGCGAAGCACAACAATGTATCGCGGCCATGCGAACTGATTTTAGGGGTCACGATGGCCTAAAATCTATAGTGAGCGTAGCGACACACTTGAACATTAACGTCACGTATTCTTCTAGCCTGGTTACCCAAAATTAAAGAATTATCAGGCACTTCTTTTCCTTGGGTTATTAGAGTATTTGCACCAATAATGCAATTTTCCCCTATTTTACATCTGGTTGAAAGTACAGCATTCATACCAATTAGGCAATTATCAGAAACCTTACAACTATGTAAAATGCATTTGTGTCCAACTGTAACATTATTACCAACTATTAGCTCATAACCTGAATCTGTATGTAAAACACAACCATTTTGTATGTTAGTGTTATTGCCAAGTACAATTTTTTCATCATCACCTCTAATTACTGCTTGAAACCAGATGCTAACTCCATTACCTACTACCACATCACCAATAACGATAGCACTAGGAGCTATGTAAATATTTTGATGTATTTTTGGTACTTTCTTTTTAAGTTGAAATATCATACTTTATTATTTAATAATCCAAATAAGTAAACATAAATCTATAAAATGATTAGGTTACAATACGCAAACAATTTCTATTAAATGCTCTCAAGATATGTATGTTAAATATTAGCATTATCTATAAATCGCACATAGCTAGGCATAGCAGGGATTGACTTCAAGTCATTTTCAAATAGAATAAATCTTTTTTGCTCTTCTCTTTCAATAAAATTAGCAAACTTATATGCCATAAACATCATCCTATTGCGGTCAGTTGGAATAAATTCTGCTGTCAATTTAACTTTATGCTTTTTTGCAGCTTCTCTAAGGTAGTTGATTAATATGGCGCCGATGCCTCTTGACATAACTCTGCAAGACATTAGTAGCAATTTAATCCTCCATTCTAATTCGTTTTCCTCCAACAAAATTAATCCTATTTTTCCGTATGGACCATACTTATCTTCTAAACCAGCTATTAATAGGGTATGTGAATCGGACGTTCTAAAAAAATTTAGCTCATCATATGAATAGGTATAGCCAGTAGTATTTAGCTGGTGAGTTCGCAGAGTAAGTTCTTCAGCTCTTTGCAAATCATCTTCTGTAGCCTTAGCTATAGTTAATTTCATATCTAAAGTGCGTAAAAAATCATCCTTAGAACCAGCAAAAGTTTCTTCAATATTATTTCGCCTAATATCACACTGATACATTTTACGTCTGATCTTAGAGTCGTCAGTAATAAACCTAGGGATAAATAATGGCATATCTAATATTTTCGGGATTTCTTGCGCATTAACAGTTAGAATCTTAGGCTGCGAAAACTTTACTTCATCCAATTCGAATTGTTGATCATCAATAAACGCAAAAGTATCAAGATTGATATTAAGTCTTTTGGCAATTTCTGCCATAGAATTAGATTTTGGCTCCCAGTTAATTTGGGGATAAAGGAAATATTCATCTAAACCAAATGATTTTAGCTTGGCTATAGCATCATCATGATTATTTTTACTGGCTATTGATTGCAAAATTCCTCTTTGATCTAAAGTTTCAATAACTTTAACTACCTGAGGATTAATGATTACTGTTTGGTCTTCCAATAAAGTCCCCTGCCAAAGGGTATTATCTAAGTCCCAAACAGCACATTTTATCTGATGTTCATCTGATGGTTTTGACATATAATTACATTCCTATTTTTCTTTACTTCTTCTTGAACTAAATAAGTATCTTTGATAGGCATATTGAGAAATAATTAATTGCTGAATTTGCGTACTACCTTCAATAATTTCGGTAATTTTAGCGTCACGCAAATATCTTTGGACTGGAAATTCGTTACTGCAACCATTAGCACCATGAATTTGCACAGCATTATTAGCTGCTCTTAACGCTATTTTTGAAGCAAAATACTTGGCAATTGAAGTCTCCATGATCAAATCTGGCTCATTGATGTTTTTTAAGTAAGCTGCATGCAAACAAAGAGCTCTCGCTGCCTTAATCTCGGTAGCCATATCCGCAATCATCTGCAAGATCAGTTGATGTTTACGCAGCTGGACGCCGAATTGTTTTCTGGTGCTAGCATACTCTAAAGATGCATCAAGACATGCTTGCCCTAAACCAACACATCCCCAACCAATGCAATACCTACCGTGATCTAAAGCAGTATTAGCCACATAAGAAAACCCAAAACCAATTTTACCTATAATATTTTCTTCCCCAACTTCACAATTATTAAAAGTTAGTTCAGCTAGCATTGCCGAACGAAATCCATACATATTTTTAATCGGGCTTACGGTTAAACACGGGTTAGTTCTTTCAAGTAAAAATGCCGTGGGACGACCATCACATTGAGCAACTACCAAATATAAATTAGCAATTTGGCCACAAGAAATCCACTTTTTCTTGCCATTTATAACAAACTTACCATTTCCTTTTGCCGCCGCAGTAGTTTCCACATTTTTAGGATCGCTACCCACATTAGGCTCAGATAAGGCAAAAGCAGCTAAGGTCTGACCACTCGCTAGCCGTGGTAACCAATATTTTTTTTGTTCATCAGTACCCCATTTCGCAATGGATTGACATACCATACCATGAACCGTAAGTAAACTGATTAACGAAATACTGCCTTTGCCCATTTCTTCACACAAAAGACCAAAGACATAGGGATCCATCTCTTGTCCACCAAATTCTTTTTGAATGGTAGCTCCTAAAAAACCCGATGCCGCAAGATTAGTAATCGCTTCCTGGGGAAGAGTTTCAGTTTGATCCCAATCATCAGCGAATGGCACTATATTGTCCTTAACAAATAGCTTAAACTTATCCTGCATAGCTTTTTGTTGTTCTGTAAGCTCGAGACTCATATCAATGCTCCTAATCTCACTAGATTATGTGAAATTTCTAGACAATTGCTTTTTTCGATAAAATAAAATCAGCAATTGAATTTAAAGTACGAAAGTTTTTTAAATCTAGATCCTTATTCTCAATTTTAAATTGAAATTCCTTTTCAATAAATAACACTAGCTGCATAGAAAAAAGAGAATTTACTAATCCTGAAGAAAAAATGTCTTCATCTAATCCAAGGTCTCTATCTCCAATGTAACGTTGTAGAAAATTTTTGGTTTTATCTAAAATATCTTTAGCTTTCATTTTTACTCCCCAACCTTATAGTTATAAAAACCTTGACCACTTTTTCTACCCAGCAAACCAGCGCTTACCATCTTTTTTAATAGCGGACATGGTCGATATTTACTATCATTAAAACTCTCGTAGAGTACTTCTACCGAGTAAAGTATAGTGTCCAATCCAATCATATCAGCGGTTTCCAATGGCCCCATTTTATGCTCAAAACAACCTTTAAAAATCTTATCCACATCCCTTGCGCTCGCAACACCATCTTGTACCAAATATGCTGCTTCATTAATAGTTAGCATTAATACCCGATTGGAAACAAACCCTGGCCAGTCATTAATAACCACTAACTCTTTACCAATTTTAAGTAACAATTGTTTTGTCGTTTCTAAAGTTTCATCTGAAGTATGGTAGGCTTTTATAACTTCAACTACTCGTTTTAAGGGAACAGGATTCATAAAATGGATACCAATAACTTGTTTTGGACGTTTTGTTAGCGAAGCTATACGTGTAATGGAAATGGCTGAAGTATTAACTGCAAAAATGCAATGTGGAGGACATATTATATCAATATCTCTATATACTTCCTCTTTGGCATGCCATTTTTCTATTATATTTTCAATAACATAATCAACGTGTTGCAGCTCTCTATTATTTGTGGTGAAGTTTATGTTAGCTAAAATTGCATCTGGGTTATCAACTCGAGTTTTGGGGTTAATGAATCCTTGAAAACGCATGTCTTGAAGCATATCTGTTTTGGTTTTTTCCAAAACTTCTTCCGCAATATCTAGCAATATAACTTTATAACCAGCCATCGACAAATTTTGCGCAACCCCTCTGCCCATAATTCCAGCACCGATAACTCCAACTTTTTCTATACTCATCTTTTACTCCCGGCATTAATAAACGGAATAGCAGCTACAAGCTTCTATTGTTTCAACCATAATTATCTTTCAACCATGCATACTTACAGCCATTATTTACTACTTTTTACTCATTGCAATTTCTTGAATATACAACTTTAATCAACCAAGTAATCAGTAAAAAAGTTTAATAAAAAAAGCCTTAAAATTCAAATAAATTTTAATAATATTTTAAGAAAATAAGGTGTTTGCTATAAAATATCGCCTAACTGAATCCATCTAAAACCTGGTGGTATCCTTGATTTATGCAGCCATTCATAATGGATTTCCTTTTTTGTATGTAGTTCTTTAAAGATAGATATTTCCTGTATCCTAAGTGCGTTTGTATAATGATATTTATTGGTACTCCTAACCCATGCAAATGGAATATTTTATCCTTATCTTTAACCTCAGTTCGACATAAGAGCGACCATTTTTGGTGTTAACAAATTAAATTTCAGCGATGGTTTTCTTGGTCGTAAAATATAAGCCGCCAAGGCCGATAATAAATTACTA
>JAISFD010000051.1 GCA_031263815.1 Coxiellaceae bacterium
TAGTAATTTATTATCGGCCTTGGCGGCTTATATTTTACGACCAAGAAAACCATCGCTGAAATTTAATTTGTTAACACCAAAAATGGTCGCTCTTATGTCGAACTGAGGTTAAAGATAAGCGTTTTTAATGAAAAAACTTTACCAAAAAATTTTCGTTAAAATGTCCGATTATCCACAGAAATCAAAGGGATTATACAGAGAATGTTGTAATCTTCGGAGATATTTTTATTTACATTTGATGTCACAAATAATGTCGCAAATTTCAAATTATCCATTTTAATAGTTTATATATTAAATTGTGGGTTGATCCTTCAGTAACAAAAACATCTTTTTCAATAAGTAACTTTAGTTCTCGTTGCAAAGTACGTTTAGTAACCATTGGACATAGTGTTTCATAGTCCTGAATAGTTAAACTTCCTTTCTTTAAGATAAAATCAATAGCAATACTCTGGCGCTCAGAAAGATTATACTGCTTAACAATAATATCTCTTCTGACTGCTATGGTTCCTTCCTCTTTAACTTCGGCTAGTTGTATCGCTAATCCTTCACAAAAATATTCCAACCATACTGTCATATCAAGATCTTGAGTACGTACACTTTGTATAGCCTTATAATATAAAGATTTATCACGGTCATAAAATTCACTAAGACTAAATAGTCTCTTAAAATCGTATCCTGAACGGTAAAGCAATAACATAGAAAGAAGTCTTGCAGTTCTACCATTGCCATCTAAAAATGGATGAATATGTACCAGTTGAAATTGAGCAATTCCTGATATAAGTACTACGTTTATATCTTGTTCTGTATTGATCCACTTTATAAGATCAGTCATCATTATTGGTACTTCATAAGATGGTGGTGGTATATAAATCGTCTCATTATTTTTAGAATCAACAACATAATTTTGAATCTTACGATATTCTCCTGGTGCTGCAGAATTACCTCGTACATTATTAACTAGTTTTTTATGTATCTCCCTTATAAGACCTTCTGTCATAGGAGCACGAGTATTTAAGTAGTCACTAATAAATTCAAATGCATATTTATAGTTCAAAAGCTCTTTAGAATCGTCTGGAGTAACAGATTCTAGTTTCTCACCAGCAAGTAGTAACTCTGCTTCTTTAAGTGTAAGCCCTGTACCTTCGATATGCGTAGTATGATGAGCTTCAAGTATAAGAGCTCTGTTTTGCATCCTTTTGATCCAGTTATCAGCTAACTTAGCAGCTTCTAAGAAGCCTCTAGCATGTTCTATCTCCGCCAAAAACTGAGCTATTTTATTAGTAATTTTAAAATTAGGATTAAACATAAATAAATATTTGGCTATTATTGGATGTTCATTTACTACAGTTATCTTACTTTAAATCTCTTTGGCCAATCTATAAACTCTTCTAAAGGAAGATTTAGCTCTTTAGCGATGATACAACAAGTTTTAATCGAGGGCATTATACCTTGCTCTGCCTTATGTATTATGGAGTGACTAACCCCAGAGATCCTACCCATCCTTTCTAGAGTTGCATTCAGAGATTTCCTTTTAGCTTTTAAGTGTTTTAAAAATAGCTTTTCATTAATATGCAAATCAAGAGCACTAATAATCTTAGCCAAGTTTTTCATTGATGGCATTTTCCCATTTTCGATTTTACAAATAGATGTTGTGCTAAGATCAGATAGCATTCCTAGTCTCCGAGCTGAAATACTTATAGCTATTCTCGTTTGCTTGATTTTATTTAGAATCTTCTTATCCATGCTAGTATTAAACAATATAAGTCATTATGTTAAAATATGCAAATAATAACATAAAAATGGACAGCTATTAGAATACACTATTAATGTTAATAATTGCTTAATAAAAGTCATGTGATACTTATCATAATAAATAGTTACGTTAAAAAATAAATAAAAATTATTTAAAATAAATTGACATTAACATTTAAAATATTATTATATATTTTACCCAATGATAAAATAATGAAAAAGGAGAAGAAACACAAATAACTAGCTGAAAGTAGAACAATATCAAGTTAAAAATTGTAATTTTGTTTTATAAATATAAAAAGGCGTGACGTTAGAGTGCTATAACACTCTAACGTCACTAATCACGTCAATCTGTTTGGAGGTCAACATGACTAAGACAAGTTTAGTCGCTAGACGTTTATCTAGCAACGAGAAAGTAGAAACTATAGCTACCCTATCACGTAGTATAGTTCATGAATTCAAAAATTATCCTGCAGCAATCAATATCTGTGCTGAATTATCCGAAAGTAAGGTAAAAGAGATCAAAAATAGAGTAAAAACAGCGAGTTATTTAATCAATAACCTGCATTTACAAATTAAAGGAATAATTACTAATGAAGTAGAATCAAAGGATTTCAGACGTTATTCAATACTTAAAAACATTATAGAAGCTATTAAGCAATATCTGTTTAAACCCGGAGAACAAAAGTTAATAACTCTGGTATCTAAAGACAAGGACTTTGAATATTTCGGTAATCTAATATTGACTAATCATATATTCTACAACTTAATCAAAAACTCTTTACGTGCCATTCGAAATAACGATAGTTATAGCAATAAAAAGACCAGTAACAGAAACAAGATAACAATAAAACTCGAACTAGGAACAAAATTTAATAAGGTTATCTTTACAGATACCGCTTCTGGTATTGCCAAAGAGTTTTTGCCCAAGATATTTAAACTATTTAGGACCAAGACCATATCCCAAGGTGGTACAGGAATAAGTTTAGCCTTCTGTACAATGATCATGAAATCTTACTCTGGAGATATTATTTGCAATTCAATAGAAGGCAAATGTACAGAGTTCATCTTAAGTTTTCCAGTATTAGATTCCCAATGATTGATATTGAATTAATTTTAGATAGAACTGTTATAATAGACAAAATTATTATAGATTTATAGTGATAAATAATAGAATAGCTAATAAACAACTTCGTCTGGGCTTGATCCATTCTATACTGTATCAAGTCCATCAAAGTAAACGCTACTAATGTGCCTCACTAATTCATATTTGAATACGCACGATAGTGTATTTAGGGCCAAGCGTGTCGCTATGCTCACTATAGATTTTTAGCACTCACTCCGTTCTGCTAAAAATCGTCAGCTACCGCAGACTACTCTCCTTCGCTTCGCTCTCCCTGGCTCGCAGCGATGGTATTTGGAGATTTGATAAAAAATAGTGATGCTGCCTGGAGTTTGTTACTAATGAGCGGTTACTTGAAAGCGGTGTCAACAACTATTAACGAAAAAGGGAAGATTATTTGTGTATGTGCTATACCCAACTGGGAAGTAAAAGCACCATATTGTGATATTATTGAAGGTTGGCTTGGTAGTGGTCAAGGTATATAGTGGTACCAAAACTTTTTGGCTTATTTGTTAAAAGGGGATATTGATAAGTTTGTAGAGAATTTTGGGTAAGTATTGATACAGACCATTAGTGTCTATGATGTAGCGCATAATCCCGAAGCATTCTATCACGGCTTTATGTTAGGCTTAGCTGCAGGGATAGATCAGAAGCAATATGAGCTCAAATCTAATAGAGAAAGTGATTTAGGGCGTTATGATATAGCTATTATACCTAAAGATACTACAAAACCTGCAATTATTTTAGAAATAAAGAGTATTAGTCCGCCAAGAGGAGCCAAGAATAAGGAGAAGGTATTAGCTTCTCTTTTAAGTAGAGAGGCTAAAAAAGCATTAGAACAGATTAACCGTAATCAATATACGGTAGATTTAGTCCAAAGAGGTTTTTTAAATATAGTAAAAATCGGCCTAGTTTTCTCGGGGAAAGAGTTTAGGGTTAAGTCTGAGAGTAATGATAGGCAGTAAAATAAATTAAAGTTTTTTGGTTAAGGGCTTATAATCAAAAAGGAGAAAGTGGTTTAATCAATAGCAAGCCTTGCCCTGAGAACCCAAGACTTAGGATAGCGAAGGCGATTGAAGAAAAGATTTTACAAAACCTCACTAAAACCCCGAGCGTGAGCTCGGGGATGAAGTAAATCCTGAATCGTGCTTAAATATAGCACGATGAGATTGAGGAAACAAAGTCATAGTGTAGCCAATGTGAGTACCACTTAATACTTGTCACGAAGTACCAGTGTAAAGTGTTTTCTGTTTTATAACATCATTATTTATTTTCAACAACTAACAACTTTTTAATTAAATCACCAGCAACAAGGTTACCACCATAAACTGATAAATGATTAAAATCAGCATAAAGCAATAGTGAGTTCTTAAATAAAAGATAATCACCCCCACCCTTCTCATCGCGAAAACTAAGTTTACTATCGAAAAAAACAACTTCAGGATATAAGGTTTTAAGTTTATCAACAACTTTGAGATATTCCGTCTGATCACAATAACTATCTGCGGTAGGATTCTGACAAAAATTATACATCCTCCCTTTTTTAAATATTTTTCTAAAAAATTTCTTAATAGGCAAAGGCTCTGGTTGGCAAACTTCTGCTCCCTGTTTCAGGGTAGGATTATCAATCACAAAGACTATCTTTCTTCCAGTTCGCTTAAGAGCATTTATGATGTTACTGTACCCAATAAGGGACTTTTGTGCCGTATCTTTGTTAACATATCCATAATATCCCGCAAGAATTATGGTTTTTATTTCTTGATTATCTTTAACTGCATTAACTGCCATCTGCATCTTTTTTGCACAACCATGATAAGATTCAAAACCTAATACTGGTTGGCAACCTCCTATACTAAGAGTAAGTACTCTCCTATACGATCCATTGACATCGTTATTAAGAAATCCATAAAAAATACTACTTACATGACTATCACCTATAATAGCAATCTTGGGATTGTTAGCTGTTGAACAAGAAATACCAGGCATATTTGATACTAGATCATTACAACTGATGGGTTGATTTTTAGCAGTAAAATCTGTTCTAATCGAATAATCATTTGGAGATTTTACATACCTAAATCCAAAGCCATCTTTTTTAAAAGTAAAATATCCAAGATATCCCATTATTAACATAAATAATAACAAGCAGCTTAATACTATTTTACTTCTTCTTATAGATCCAAAACGTATTGGGTATTCTATCAATTCATATGTGATCCAAGCTAATACTACAGAGAAAAAAACAGCAATAATACGAAGGGCTCTATGAGCATTAGGACTAATCAAATAACTTCCCAAAATGTTATGTGTGAAAGAAAGAATAGGGTAATGCCATAAATAAAGTGGATAGCTAATAAGACCAAACCATACCAACAATCTATTAGAAAGAATTCGCCTTACCCAAGATTTATTATCTGCAGAAATAATAGCTACAGTACCAAATACCGGCAATAATGCCCAATAACCAGGAAATGTCTGTTCTTTAACACAAAAAATAGAAATAGCTATCAGTATTAGCCCTACATAAGGAAGTATTAGACGTATTGGATGTATTATACTTATAGTTGTTATATTTTTCTTAGATAGTGGTATCCAAGTGCGTAGCCTTCCTTCTTCCTTCCCTCCCCCCCACTCTCCAGGGAGATACATCACCCAAGCTAGCAAAGAACCAGCAAGTAATTCCCAAAACCTGGTATGAGGCAAATAAAACGTGGCACTACTGTATTTTCCTATAAAAACTATATTTAAAACAAAAGATACTATGGCTACAAATAGCACCACAGCAAATACATTAAATTTTCTCTTCCAAAGTATCCATAAGAATAGTGGCCAAACAAGATAAAATTGTTCTTCAACACCTAAAGACCACAAATGCATTAACGGTTTACTGATATTTCCAACATCAAAATAATCGCTTTCTTTCCACAATATAATATTAGATATAAAAGCAGCACCAGCAGCTATATGCTTACCTAGCCGTTTATAGTCACAATCTATAAGACTAAACCAACCGAATATATAACATACTACTAAAACTATTAGTAATGCTGGGAATATTCGCCGAATACGACGACTATAGAACTGTACAAAACTAAAAGTGCCGTATATTAAACCACGAAAAATAATACTTGAAATTAGAAAACCGGAAATAACAAAAAAAACATCTACACCGACAAAACCACTTTTTATATATGTAGGAAATGCATGGAATCCAATTACAGATAACACAGCAATAGCACGTAACCCATCTATATCGGGACGATACTGCAAAGCCAAATTCTTGACAACCGAGCAATTTTGTTTCATGGGAAAAACCAAAAGATATAATTTTATTTATACCATCCTAAAGGATAACAAACAAGGATATTGCAACCGTTAGAGAGGAGCGAACTGAATAATCACATTTGCTAATTAATCCTTATTTTCTATTGTCTGAGACTTAGGTTTTTTATTTATTAAATAATTTTCTCCACTAACAACTTTTCTCCTGGTTTCCTTTTCGAGCTTAACTCGAGCTTCTTTTGCTACATTGCCGCCGCGTTTGGAAACTTTTTTATTTTCATGAAAGCCTTGTGGATGTTCAGTATTGGTAATCTCAGTGGTAGCGGCTTCGCCAAGCATCGAGAAAATCAGCTCAAGATCGTTCATATGATCACGCAAATTTTCTCTTTTTAAACCTTTATATTTTTTATATTCAGACGAAGTTATACCGAAAGCAGCTTTAGATATTTCGGCTGTTAAGATTTCGTATTCTTTAGCCTCTTTTACACCATGTTTGTTCCAAGCATCAATTAAAGTAGCTCGAACTTCTATGCTACGCATGCGTTTTTCTATCCAAACATCGGAATAACCTTTAGCTTTGTAGATTTCTCTAGTACGTCTAGTAGCAAGTTCTGGATTTTCAATTTCCTGAATTCGTTCGTAACCAATCTTGGCCAACCAGCACTTAAAAGGTTCCGCTTTAGGTGAGGGTATGGCAAGTGTGTCACTATGCTCGCTATAGATTTTAGGCCATCGTGACCCCTAAAATCAGTTCGCATGGCCGCGACACATCGTTGTGCTTCGCACACCGCAGCCGTCCTGCGGCTGAAAAACGCTACATTAACT
>JAISFD010000002.1 GCA_031263815.1 Coxiellaceae bacterium
TATTGACCAGGAGAGAAATTATAGTTATTGTTAATCCCATGATTTTTTTAGATAACTAGTTTTTTAGTTATTCACAAATTTATGGGTTATCAACGTCAATCTTAGTTATGGTTACCACAACATTTTGCTTCTTACCACTTTAACCGAGAATAATTTAATAGCAAATGTCCATACTTACACCGCTACAGGATGTGAAACAAGCGTGTCGCTATGTTCACTATAGATTTTTAGCACTCACTCCGTTCTGCTAAAAATCGTCAGCTACCGCAGACTACTCTCCTTCGCTTCGCTCTCCCTGGCTCGCAGCGAGTGCTTTAGAAGAGCAAAATTTATTTCCTGTGAAAGTGATTCAACTCATAGCTCTTGGAGAAGAAATGGAAACTTTAAGATTCAATACTCAGTAGAGTGTCGAATATTTATAACGAGGAATTAAATGCTATTACTGATAACTTAAATACTTTACTAGAACCAATTATTGTGCTTATCTTAGGAGTGCTTGTAGGTAGTTTAGTAGTTGGAATGTACTTACCAATTTTTCGCTCAGGTACGATGGTTTGAATCTATAAGTAAAGAAAAAATTAACCTCGTGAAAATTGTTAAATATAAAGTAAGATTTTCAATATTACCATTAATAAATTATTGAGGGATTATGGATATAAACTTTGTTTTTACCATTGCATGTATTGCTTTTGGACTGATTATTGGCAGTTTTTTAAATGTGGTAATTTATCGTCTACCTATTATTTTAAAAAGCGATTATGAAAAGTCTTGTTTCGAATATTTTCACCATCAATTAGTTACAAAACACCAACGTATAAATCTTGCTACTCCTCCTTCTTATTGTCCTTGTTGTCAAGCGGCAATTACTTGGTGGCAAAATATTCCTATATTGAGTTATCTTATACTTCGAGGTAAATGTTACCACTGTAAAAAGCCTATAAGTTTACGCTATCTAATAGTTGAGATCTTAAGTTGTGTCACTACTATCGTTGTAGTTATTCATTTCGGTATTCAGGTGAAAACTTTCCCTGTACTAATTTTAACCTGGATGTTAATAGCAGCTGTTTTTATTGATCTCGAGCAGCAATTGTTACCTGATCATATTACATTGCCTCTAATATGGTTAGGGTTATTACTTAATACCAATAATATTTTTACATCACCGCAAAATGCTATTGTTGGTGCTACTGCTGGCTATCTGTCTCTTTTAATAATTACTAAAATTTTTAAATTAATCCGTAAAGTAAACGGTATGGGGCATGGTGACTTTAAATTATTAGCAGTTTTTGGAGCATGGCTCGGCTGGCAATTTCTGCCTATTATTGTATTGGGGTCATCTTTAATGGGAGTTATCGTTGGTCTTGCTTTAGTCATAAGCAAGAAACATCGATTTAATCAACCATTAGCATTTGGTCCATATTTAGCTATATCTGGATGGTTGGCATTTTTCTGGGGACCATCTGTTATGGATTGTTCTAGATATTTACTATTAACTTAAGTTGAGATATGACATTAAAGATTGGTCTGACTGGTGGTATTGGAAGTGGTAAGTCTACTGCAGCTAAATACTTTGCTCAATTTAAAATCCCAATTATAGATGCTGATGTAATTGTTCATAAACTTCTTGAATCACATACCTCAATCTATAAAAAAATTATTAATCATTTTGGTAGAGATATCTTAACTGTTCAAAAAAATCTTAATAAAAAGGGACTTCGTGCTAAAATTTTTTCTAATCCCAAAGAACGTGTGTGGTTGGAGAAACTATTACATCCACAAGTACGTAATGTTATGTTAAGACAAACCGCTGGATTAAAGGATCCTTATTGTATTATGGTTATTCCCTTGTTCTTTGAAACCAAATTTCCAGTTAAAGTAGATAGAATACTGGTTATCGATTGCCCGCAAAAAGTTCAAATGCAACGGTTACAAAAACGTGGAGTTACTAACATACAACAAATCCGTAGGATACTGAGAATCCAGGCCAGCCGCAGTCTACGTTTAAAAAATGCCGATGATATTATTAATAATATTAGTACTCTAATACATTTAAGAAAAGAAGTTGAAAAATTACATTATTACTATTTAAGCTTAGCTTAAAATATGATATAACATTCTTGTTAATCAGGGTAATGTTCTCTATTGTCAATAGATGGTATGATTTACGAGCAACCTTTAAATGAGCAAATCCGTCTTTGTTTGCGACTTGAGTATCTATTTGATCAAGCCAATTACTACTTGACTAAGGAGTCATTTTGGGATCTACATCAAATCCTAAGAGTTATTCTGGAGATTTTGCAAGCAACTGATCGTCCGGATATTAAAAATAAATTTTGTCAAACATTAAACCAATATATCTATACTCTATCACAACTAGAGAAATTACCAGATGTAGATCAGGAAAAGTTAAGTGGTACTATAAGACAAATTGATCGTATTATTGATGTTTTACATGCTAATCAAAAAAAAATTGGTCAGGAATTGCGTGATGATGAATTTTTAAATGGCCTTCAACAACGTTTCTACACCCCAGCTGGAACTTGTGGCTTTAATTTACCCAATTATCAATTGTGGCTTCAGCAAAAGGCTATAGCCCATCGACAACTACTAACATGGTTTAAGCATCTCGATGAACTACAAGATACTGTAAATATTATCTTGAAAATACTTCGTGAAAGTTCCTCCTTTAGGAAAATGGAAGCGCGAGAAGGATTTCATCAGAGTAACTTAGACTTAAATTTTTTGTGTCAAATGATTCGGATAAAAATCCCTGAAGATAAAAATTTCTTTCCTGAAGTTAGTATCGGTCGTCATCGCATCGCTATTCACTTTTTTACCTTAGACATTAATGGCAAAACCAATCAAATATCTTATGATGTAGCGTTCGAACTTGCTTGTTGTAGGGTATAAATTGCGTAGTTGCAATCATAGCAAAAATGTTTAAGATATTGCTGCGTTTATATAGCAGTAGCTTGGTCACTACCGAGTTTAAATTATTATGTACCTTATTTTATTTTTCATTTTTAGTATTTTGCTGTCAAGTATTGCAGCACTTGTATTGCATTATTCACCAAAACTTCAAAGAGTGATAATTTTTACTTTAGTAGGGCTTGCTGGAACTGCTGCAATGTATACTGGAGTAACTATTTTACTTGCTTCACGAACCGTCAGCTATCAAATTAGTACGACTTTTCCTGGTATATCATGGCAATTAATGCTTGATCCACTTGCAAGTTTTTTTCTGATTATTATTGGTATTGTTGTTTTGTGTGCAGCATTGTCTGGACCAGAATATATTAGCAATCACGATAAACAGCGTTCGCTAACATCACTTTACTTTTTTACTGGGCTATTTATCGCTAGTATGGAGTTAGTTGTGTTGGCTCATGATGTCTTTACTTTTATGTTCGCCTGGGAATTAATGTCAGTTACAAGTTATTTTTTAGTAATTCATAATCATGAGCGTGCCACTAATCGTCAGGCAGCACTAATATATTTATTAATGGCTCAAGTAAGTGGCTTATTTATCCTCTTGGCCTTTAGCGTTTTAATTAAATTTACGGGGAGTTTAAATTTTACTGTATGGCATAATATGCAGATAACTCCTAATGTAGCTAATTTCGCTTTTTTTCTTGCATTTTTGGGATTTGGTATGAAAGCTGGTATTGTGCCTCTACATATCTGGTTACCTAAGGCACATCCTGTTGCGCCATCTCATGTTTCTGCTTTGATGTCAGGAGTAATGTTAAAAATTGCAGTGTATGGTTTAATAAGATTAGTTTTTGATTTGTTGCGTACTATTTATTGGCAATGGGGAGCAATTACACTCTTTATTGGCACAGTTTCGGTGTTATTTGGTGTGCTTTACGCTTTAATGCAACATGATCTTAAGACACTTCTTGCCTATCATTCGGTAGAAAATATTGGTATTATTTTTAGTGCTCTCGGGCTTTCTTTAATTTTTTCTAGTACCTCACATCCACTGCTCGCAGCTTTAGGACTGATTGCTGCTCTTTATTATTGCCTTAATCATGCATTATTTAAAAGTTTACTATTTTTAGGAGCAGGAGTGATTTCTAAATATACTTATGAGCATGATTTAGAACGCATGGGGGGACTTATCAAAAAGATGCCTTATACTGCAGTGTGCTTTTTGATTGGTTGTATCAGTATTTCGGCATTACCTCCCTTTAACGGTTTTGTGTCAGAATGGTTATTCTTTCAGACTGCTCTTCAAGCTACCATATTACCAAGTGAGGTTATGCGTACTTTAATTCCCGTTACCGCCGCGATAATTGCTTTAACTAGTGCTTTGGCCTCTGCTTGTTTCGTTAAGATATATGGGTGTAGCTTTTTTAGGGCAAGCACGTACCCGTTATATCCAACATGCTCAAGATCCTAAATTAAGTACCCGTTTCGCTCTAGGTTTTTTGGCTCTGCTTTGTCTATTTTTTGGTATCTTACCTACTGTCACTATTTCAGCTTTAAATTTAATTGCGCAACAATTAATTAATGCCCAGCTCCCTTATTTCGATAATTGGATGTGGTTAATTCCTCTAACTAAAAAAGTATCTTCTTACAATGCTTTATTTGTTAGTAGTGGCATTATAATTATTGGTTTTGTTACTTATTTTTTCCTTCGGATCTTTTTTGGCCGAACCAAAGTTACCATTGTTCAACCATGGGATTGTGGTTATGGTGGAATAAATCAACGGATGCAATATAGTGCTACAGCTTTTGCTATGCCAATACGTAGGGTTTTTCAAAGTGTTTATTCAATCCGGGAAAAAATAGAAAAAATTGGAAATTCTCTAAATTATTCTTTGCAAATTGGCGATCGAATTTTGCGTTATCTTTATAATCCTCTTGAACAATTTAGTTTTATGCTCGCAAGAAATTATGCGCGTCTACAAGGGGGTAATGTATGGATATACTTAACTTATATATTTATAACTTTAATTTTATTGTTATGGACCGTACTATAATTTGGGCAATGGTAATCGTTCAAACCCTACTTTTTGTAACGGGCGCTCCTCTGCTTACTGGGATTGTCAAGTGGATAAAATGCCAATTGCAAAATCGTACTGCGCCATCAATTTGGCAACCATATCTCAATTTAAACAAGCTTTTTCATAAAGAAGTATTAATTGCAACCACAACTTCATCTCTCTTTCGCCTCATCCCTTATTTAATATTTAGTATTACCATATTCATTAGCATTGTTGTGCCACTGTTCATTATTAAACCTATAACTAATACGTTCGCTGATGTTATCGTCATTGTGGGTTTATTTTCCTTAACCCGTTTTTTACTAGTTCTTGCTGGTATGGATGCAGGAACTTCTTTTGGTGGCATGGGGTCGTCGCGAGAGATGCTAATTGCTTCTCTTGCTGAACCAGCTATAGCCATGGTTTTTTTTTGCGGTTGCTATGATTGCAACTAGCACTAATTTGTCAATTATTATCAAACATCTGTTGATGTATAATTTATATCTATGTCCCTCTCTTATTTTAGCTGCTATTGGTTTTATCCTAGTTGCCTTAGCTGAAACTGGTAGAATTCCTATTGATAATCCATCAACTCACTTAGAATTAACTATGATTCATGAAGCTATGATATTGGAATATAGTGGCAGACACTTAGCCTTGCTAGAATGGAGTGCTCAAATTAAATTAATGCTTTATGCGACCTTATTTATCAATATATTTTTTCCTTGGGGTATTACTAATAATTTAACCTGGTCTGATATCATTTGTAGTATTGTTACTTTTATTACTAAAATCACGATTCTTATAGTGATTTTAGGACTTACGGAAATTAATTTAGCGAAATTACGTTTATTTCGTATACCATATTTACTCAATCTAGCTTTTATTTTTGGGTTATTAGCAGTTTTAATTCATATCATTATTGAGGTAGGGTAAGGTGACATCACTAACTTCAATTATTATCGTATTGATCTTATTGATAGTATTTATCTTCATTATGCAAGATCGAATCCATAATATGGTTAAGACTTTTATTGGCCAAAGTATTTTATTAGCGAGTGCTACTCTACTGCAGGCTATAACGACTAATGCCATTGAGCTTTACATCTCAGCATTATTAACTATAACTCTAAAAGCTATTTTTATTCCTTATTTACTTCGTTATTTGGTTAAAAGACTAAACATTCGCCACAAAGTAGCTACAATTACCCATCCTTTTGCACTCTTAATTGGAGCTGCTGCCTTAGTATTATTTTGTTATCATTTAATTGTTCCTATAAATAGACTTTCCTGGACTGAGATCAACAATATTATAGCTATTTCCATGGCAATTATGCTTTTAGGAATCTTACTATTAATTACTCATCGTAAAGCGATCTCTCACGTTATAGGTTTTATGTCTATGGAAAATGGCATTTTTTAACTGCTTTACTTGCTACTCAGGGAATGCCGATGGCGGTGGAGTTAAGCATCGCCTTTGATGTTTTAATAGCTGCAGTTATATTTGGAATATTTTTCTTTCAACTTAGAAAAAGTATCGATTCTCTAGATGTTGATCGCCTAAACTTATTACGTGAAGATATCGAATGATTGCTTTTTATTTATTACTGTTACTACCTTTAGTAGGCTCTTTACTGATGCTAATCATTGGTGGGTCAAAATTTTCTGGTTATTGTAATATCTTTATTACCATTATGACTTTTGTGTCTTCTATTTTTGTCACGATGTTTTTCCTTAAACATGGATCATATACTATTATGGGACAACAATTTTATATTGATGCCTTCAATCTGTTAATGATTGGCTTAACTACTTTTACTACCATGACTACTGCTTTTTTTCCCAATACTTATATGTGGAATAATGTAGTGATTAGCCGTATTAACCGCAGCCAATTATTACTTTATCATTTTATGTACCAATTATTTACCTTAATAGCACTGATAACTCTATCTACTAATAATCTTGGTATTTTGTGGGTATCATTGGAAGGAGCTACCCTTGCTACGGTATTATTGATCAGTATGTATCGTACTAAAGAAGCCATTGAAGCTGCATGGAAATATTTTATTTTATGTATCGTCGGCATTGGTTTAGCGTTATTTGGTATTATTTTAGTTTATTTTTCCGCTACCCAAGCTCTAGCGCAAAATAACACTAGAATGTTGTGGAGTATTTTAGTTCAATCAGCGAAAAATCTTGACCCAGCTATTATTAAGGTCGCATCTATATTTATTCTAGTAGGATATGGAACTAAGATTGGTTTGGCACCATTGCATAACTGGTTACCTGATGCTTATTCAGAAAGTCCGACACCAGTAACTGTATTACTTTCTGGCTTATTATCGAATGTGGCATTCTATGCCTTAATTCGCTTTAAACTTTTGGCAGATCATGCTCTCAACAACAATTTTGTTGGTAATTTAATAATAGGGTTTGGAGTATTATCCTTTATCATCGGAGCAGTGCTTATCCAACGCCAACATAATATAAAGAGGTTATTCGCTTATTCTTCAATTGAACATATGGGATTGATTGCGATCGCTTTTGGTATAGGAGGGAAAACCGCGATTTTTATTGGCTTATTCTATATCCTTATTCATTCTATCGTCAAATCGGCTACATTTATGATAGCTGGTAATATTGTGCAGCAGGGCGGTACTCAAATTTTAGAAAAAAATCATGGTGTCATTGTAAATCAACCCCAGCTTGGATGGGGATTAATCATAGCTACACTGGCTCTTGCTGCTGTACCACCATTTAGTATTTTTACGAGCGAACTTATGCTCTTGGTAGTAAGTATGAAATTTTCACCATTTTTAGCGCTGGTGTTAATTGTCGGCTTAATTATAGCTCTAGGAGGTTTGTTGCGTAATATTCCGCTAGTGGTTTATGGGGAAAATCAAAAAAATGCCTTAGTAAAAGTGAAAACTTGTAACTTACCAACTTTTTTACATCTTAGTTTGGCTTTAATTTTGGGGATTTATCTGCCATCAACATTCCAACTATTGTTACAAGTAGCCACATCATTACTTACAAAATAAATATGTCTGACAAAAAAATACATGAACAATTTTTACATCTATTAGATGCGACAATTAGTGTCGAGCTGCCTAAGATTAGTAATATACCTATACTTAATTTGACTTAATAATAATTGGCAAAAGGCAGCTATAGTTGCCTCACAACTTAACTATCGCTTGGTTACTATCTGGGCTCAAGATTTAGCGAAAAAAATTGAGTTAAATATTATTTTTGAACTCCATAACTCCTACTTATTATTACGTACCCTTATTGATATTAATACTCCAACAATTTCTTCATTTACGCCTTATTTCCCCGCAGCTAATCGTCTGGAGCGTCACACTCATGATATGTTTGGTATAGCTTTCAATGAACATCCAGATCAACGTCGCTGGACGAAATATTTGGCATGGGATAAATCACAATTTCCCCTCCGTAAAGATTGCCAAATTCCCGTAACATTAAAAATAACCCCTTCAGATACTAGTTACCCATTTTTACAAGCACTGGGTTCTGGTATTTGTGAAATTCCTGTAGGGCCGGTCCATGCTGGTATTATTGAACCGGGACACTTCCGTTTTCAAATTGCTGGTGAAGATATTTTAAATTTGGAAGAGCGTCTTGGTTACACTCACAAAGGGATCGAAAAAATTGCCGAGGGATGTAAAATTGATGCATTAGTAAAATTAGCTGGAAGAATATCAGGAGATAGTACTGCTAGTCACTCGTGGGCTGTATGTAATGCTTTAGAAAATGCCATTAATTTAAGTATCTCTGAACGAGCATTATATCTGCGTGCAATCATATGTGAGAGAGAACGAGTTGCTAATCACTTAGGGGATTTTGCCGCTATCTGTAATGATGTTGCTTACACTTTTGCATATTACCAATTAACTCGTTTAAAAGAATTGTGGTTACGAGTAAATGCTCAAATTTTTGGACATCGTTTAATGATAGATAATATTATACTAGGAGGAGTCGCTATTGATTTAAGTACGGAAAATTGCCTGACTATCCATAAACAAGTAACAAATTTTAAACGTGAGTTAAACGAATTATTAGTTATTTTTGAAGAGCATTCTGGATTACATAACCGGGTAAAAAACACAGGAGTTTTGACTTTTGAACAAGCCAAACTTCTAGGAACCCTTGGCTATGTGGGACGTGCTAGTGGTCTTAAATTCGATTTGCGTAGCAATATAGCCTATCCACCGTATAATAAACTAAAAATTATAATCCCCGTTTTTAATACTGGAGATGTTCTTGCTCGTTTACGAGTACGTTTCCAAGAAACATTGGTGGCACTTAATATAATTGAACAATTAGTAAGTACTATACCATCTGGAACGGTTTATACCCCTTGGCTAGCACCAAATACTGTTGTTGAGGGTATCGGTCTAATCGAAGGTTGGAGGGGTGAAATTGTGACTTTTGTGAGAATAGGTAGTGATGGTTTAATAGAACGCTTTTTTCCTCGTGATCCTAGTTAGTTTAGTTGGCCAGCTTTGGAACGATTGATACTTAATAATATTATCCCAGATTTTCCAGTGTGCAATAAATCTATTAATGGTTCGTACTCAGGAGTAGATTTATAATTATGTTAAAAACATTATATAAAATTTTTCGCTGCAGCATAATAAGTGATGACATTAAGTTAGAACATGAGGGAATTTTAAAGTTATTGCAAAAAAAATAATTTTTTAATAGTATAACATTTTTTTATATCCACTATTTAATATCCCATTTGAGATATTCAATGATTAAAATTAAGAGTTCTACCTTAGGTTGGATAATTTGTTCTTTAGCAGCAATCTTTTACTGCTATGAATATCTGTTACGGGTTGCACCAAGTGTCATGATTCCAGAGCTGATGCAGGCTTTTCAAGCTAATGCTACTGAATTTGGTGTTCTAACTGCGGTTTTTTATTTTATTTATACTCCCATGCAACTTATTGTAGGTCCACTATCAGATTTATATGGGCCACGGCGTATTTTAACTTTAGCTGTAATCACTTGTGCTATTGGCAGTTATCTCTTTAGTGTTGCTCATATTTTATCGATTGCAGCAATTGGTAGAGCATTAATTGGTTTCGGTAGTGCTTTTGCTTTCGTATGCATATTGAAGCTTGCTGATTCGTGGTTGCCACAACGCTTTTTTGCTTTTTTCGTTGGTTTAGCAACAGCTCTTGGCATGATTGGAGCTGTATTTCAGATTACCGTGCTAGGACCACTTGTCCATGATATCGGATGGAAACAAACTATTCACATTGGCACTATTGTTGGGATAGTTTTAATTCCAATCATCTGGTTAGTTGTTCGCGATAAACCAGAAGATGGTTTCTCACTAAAAAATATTACAATAACTAAACCACAATATCGGGAAACTTTCTTAGGATTCTTAGATATATTAAAAAATCCTCAAATGTGGCTTAATGGTTTTATTGGTTGCATCATGTACTTATCTTTATCGGCGTTTGCTGAATCGTGGGGAACAAGATCTTTAACAATTATTTATAATTTATCTTCATCCAATGCAAGAGTTGCATCTTCGATGGTATTCTTAGGCTGGTTAGTTGGTGGTCCGCTTATTGGTTACATTTCTGACTCTATTCGTTCTAGAAAAATCCCAATTTTAGTTGGATGTTTTTTTTCGGCTATCTTAATTAGTTTGATTATTTATTTACCCCACACTAGTGTTACATTATTATTTTGGCTTTTATTTCTTTTTGGCTTTTTCTCTAGTTTTGAAGTTTTGTGTTTTGCTATAAGTAGTGAAAATACTGCAAAAAACTTAGTTGCCACAGCTTCAGCATTTACCAATTTTTTGATTATGGTAAGTGGTATTGCCTCGCAACCGTTGATCGGAAAGGTCTTAGATATGACCTGGTCTGGTCAAGTATTAGAAGGGATTCGGATTTATTCGATGACAAATTATCAATTAGCTTTGTCTATTTTACCTCTGGGATTTTTTTTAGGGTTCATTTTAACTTTTTGGTTACGGGAAACTGGGAGAAATAATCCTCTAAGAATTTTTAGATAAAAAAACTAGGCAAATGTTTCTGATTGATTTAATATATATCCACTTCTTGATTATAAGAAGTAATTAATATTAATTCTTAAGGAGAATAAAATGGCGACAAAAAAGAAAGCTAAAACAAAAAAGAAAACTACTAAAAAATGTAGTACAAGCTGCAGATGTAAGACTAAAAAAAGCAAGAAAAAGTAGTAAAAGTCTTTACATTTTAGTTTGAGTTTTCTGATAAAAAAGTCCGGGGATTAGTAGAAACTCCGGTGGCGTGCAGGATTAGTAAGTGGAGATATTTGAGTAATATGGAAAATGCGAGTCGACACGTCATTAGCTTCCACCAATTAATAATGAAAGATATTGATTTGGTTGGTGGTAAGAATGCTTCCCTTGGCGAGATTATACAAAGTCTCGCCAAGTTATGTCTTAAAGTTCCCGATGGTTTTGCCACTACTACCACTGCCTATAAAAAATTTTTGAACGAAAATAATATCAGCCGACAAATATATATTAAGTTGGCGGGTATTGACCCACATAATTTACAAGATTTAAAACGCATCAGTCGTGAAATTCGTCAATTAATTTTTAAATCAAAATTTAACCGAGATTTTATTGTAGCTGTTACTAAAAAGTATCAAGATCTTGCCCTAAATCGAAGATGCTCGTTTGCGGTAAGATCTTTAGCTACGACAGAGGATTTATCCCAAGCGTCTTTTGCTGGTCAACATGAGTCCTTTTTAAATGTTTGTGGTATTAAGAATATTCTTCTTGCAATAAAAAAAGTTTATGCCTCTCTTTTTAAAGAGCGAGCAATTGTCTATCGCATTCAAAATGAATTTCCCCATGAAAAAGTTGCCGTATTTGCTGGGATTCAAATCATGATTAGGAGTGATTGTGGAGCTAGTGGCGTCATGTTTACTTTACGATACTGAAACTGGTTTTGATAAAGTAGTTTTTATTAATGCTTCTTGGGGATTGGGAGAAGCAGTAGTTCAAGGTATAGTGAATCCAGATGAATTTTATGTCTATAAACCTAGTATCGTTGCTAAGCGACCTGCGATCTTGCAGCGTAACTTAGGCAATAAAGCTATCAAGATTATTTATGGTAAGAAGCATGAAATAATTAAAACTGTCAAAACTCCAAAAGCGGAACAACAGTGTTTTTGTATCGATGATTTAACTATAGCTAAACTTGCATGCCAGGCTATGGCTATCGAAAAACATTACAAAAAACCTATGGATATTGAGTGGGTCCAAGATGGTAAAACTAAAGAAATTTATATTGTTCAAGCTCGTCCTGAAACTGTTCATAGTCTCGAACAACACCAATTAATCGAGAGATTTCATTTAGACAAAACTGGTGAAATCCTCACCCAAGGTTATAGCATTGGCCAAAAGATTGGCCAGGGCAAAGCGTGTGTAATCACCAATCCTAAAAATATGCATTTAATGAAAAAGGATCAAGTGTTAGTTGCAGATATGACTGATCCTGATTGGGAACCAATTATGAAGCTTGCAAAAGCCATAGTTACGAACCGGGGAGGGCGTACTTGTCATGCTGCTATTGTAGCACGGGAGCTTGGTATTCCAGCAGTCGTCGGATGTAATGATGCCACTATAAAAATTAAACATCATCTCCCTATTACAGTTTCTTGCGCTAGTAGTGAGATAGGCAAGGTTTATAAAGGACTTTTACCTATAAAGATTAAGCAAATTAAAGTTACAAATATACCTCCATTACCTGTCAAGCTTTGTTTAAACCTAGCTGATACTAACAAAGCGTTTTCTTACCAATATCTTCCAAATGATAGTGTTGGTTTAGTAAGGATCGAATTTATTATTAGTAGTATTATCGGTATTCATCCTAAAGCTTTGCTGCAATTTAAAAGTTTATCTCCCAAACTAAAACAACTAATCAACAGGAAGATTTTGGCATATAACAGCCCAGCGGAATTTTACATCGAAAAATTACGTGAAGGAATTGCAACCATTGCTGCTGCATTCTTTCCTAAACCTATTATTGTCTGTTTTTCAGATTTTAAATCTAATGAATACGCTAATTTACTTGGTGGTAAATTATTTGAACCCTATGAAGGAAATCCTATGATTGGTTTCCGAGGTGGCTCACGTTACACGGCAATAGAGTTTGCAGACTGTTTTGCTTTAGAATGTGAGGCTGTAAAGAGGGTACGTAACATGGGTTTGATTAATACCCAAGTTATGCTCCCTTTTGTACGTAAAGTAGAAAAGGCAAAACAATTAATAAATCTCTTGGCAAAAAATGGTCTAAAACGGGGTAGGGATAATTTGCAAGTAATTTTGATGTGCGAAATTCTCTCTAATGTTTTGTTGGCTGATGAATTCTTGAAGATTTGTGATGGTTTTTCCATTGGATCAAATGATTTGACTCAATTAACTCTAGGGTTAGATCGCGATTCGAATTTGGTTGCTCATCTTTTTGATGAACGTAATGAGGCAGTCAAGAAATTGTTACATCGGGCAATTAAAACTTGCAAACAAAAAAACAAGTATATTGGTATTTGTGGTCAGGCACTATCTGATTATCCAGATTTCTCTAGATGGTTATTAGATGAGAAAATTGAAGCTATTTCTCTGGCTCCAGATTCTATCGTTGACATGTGGTTGTATCTTGCTAAAAAAGCCACATGAGTATAAATACTTCGTCACTAAAGCTTACAAAAAGCGTTCCCGAAACACTTGCTCAAAAAAGGTTTGATGTAGTATTAAGTAATCTTTTACCAGAATATTCTCGTGCGCAGCTTCAAAAATGGATTAAAGCTGGTTACGTGACCATCAATGGCAAAAGACTACGTCCCAAAGATAAAGTTGAAGCTCACCAAGTAGTAAAAGTTAATGCTACAATTCTTGACCTTGTTTCATTGCAACCTCAGCAAATTGCCCTCGATATAGTTTACGAAGACCAAGATGTTATTATAATTAATAAACCGGCAGGATTAGTAACTCATCCGGGTGCTGGTAACATGAATAATACTTTACTAAATGCTCTTCTTTATCATTACCCAGATTTGGCAAAGCTCCCACGTGTAGGAATTATTCACCGTCTCGATGAAGATACTTCTGGGATCATAGTGGTAGCACGTAATCTCCAGGCTCACAATAAACTTACAAAGGATTTACAAAAACGAGAAATCAAACGAGAATATGAAGCTATCGTAAGTGGAAAAGTGATTGCTGGTGGAGTGATCAAAGCCCCAATCGGACGTCATCCTGTAAAACGTACCCATATGGCGGTAAGGGCTGGAGGTAAAGAAGCCATAACCTATTATCGCATCATTAAAAGGTTTAGTTGTCATACTCACATTAAAGTGTTTTTAGAAACTGGCCGCACTCATCAAATACGAGTTCATATGGCTCATATAGGCTATCCTATAGTGGGAGATCCGAACTATAGTAAACTAACTAAAATATCGGAAAAATTTAATCCTATACTACGCCAAAAACTTGAGATATTTAAACGTCAAGCTTTGCATGCTAAGTGTTTAAAGTTGCATCATCCAACTACTGGTAAATTGATAGCATGGGAAGCTCCTTACCCAAAGGATTTTAAAGAATTACTTGAAACCCTAGAAAAATATGATTAAAGCTTAATATGCTTAATGCAATAAGTTCAATGAAACGATTTGCAATTCATACATTATTTCTTTATTATTAATATTGGTTTAGTAATAAAATTAATTCAAGGAGATGTTATGAAAGATGTTAAGACTGAGTTAGTTGAGATGTTAAATCAAGCATTAAGATTAGAACATGCAGCGAGAATTCAGTATTTAGCTCATGCTGAACAAGTAAGTGGTATAAATTCTGAAACTATTATCGCGAGATTGCGTGAGCTTGCCAGTGATGAAGCTAAACATGAAGAAAAATTCCGCACTTTAATTGCCAGTTATCTTGGTGGTGTCCCTTGTATGGAGATAGCAGATACTCATAAGGGTAGTGATATTGCATCAATTTTAAGTGTTAATTTGCATGATGAAAAGACTGCTATCGACTTTTATAAGATCATTTATCAAAAAGTTTTAGATAATAAAGATAAGTTTCCATATGAATTTGAAACTCTGGAACACGAAATACGTCATATTACCCTTGATGAGCAAGAGCATGTTACAGAATTAAAAAATCTTATTGGTTGATGATCGTTCCCGCGGTAAAACTTGCCATTTTAAATGGTAAGTTTTACTCCTGTGTATATCTAATCAAAAAAATACATCCGAAAATCACTAAAATTGCTCCTATCCAAAAATATAAATCAGGCATACGGTGCCAAAATAACCAGTCGAAAATACCACTAAAAATTATACTACTGTATAGCAGTGGTGCCACGATTTTTGGGGATGCGTACGACATAGATCGTGTGAGAAATTCGTGGTAAGCGGTTCCTGCCACACCAATTATTAACAAATGACTTATAGTTTTTAAGTTCGGAGTTTTCCAACTAAAGGTAGTGTAAATACCGCTTAAAATAACTGTCAATGAGAAGTAGTACAGTAATATAGTATGTGGTTCATCATTCTTGGCTAATTCATATAACACTAGAAATGATATTGCCATTGTTAAACCAGAGATTAGAGCTACTAATGTTATAGGGTCGAAGTTGCTGCTGTAAGGTTTCAAGATAAAAATTACTCCAATAAATCCCGTTATTATAGCCAGCCAATTTTTAACATTGGTTTTAGTACCTAAAAAAATAGAACCTAAAATTGGTATAAATAAGGTATAGGTCATGGCAAGTGAGGTTACGTCTACTAAAGGTACATATTTTAAAGCATAGTAAAGTGAAAACATTGATATGAAGCTGCAAATGGCACGGATGAGATGTAGGCCGAAATGTTCAGTTTTAATAGGGAAATACTTACCATGCCAGCGTTTATAGATGAAAACTAAAATTACCCAGAATGAACTTACTAGAAAACGGAAAAAGACTGTCATGCTTTCGGTAGTGTCGATAGTAACAAATTTAACAAGCAGATTCATAATACTATAACAAATCGCTGCTAATATGCTAAGAGTGACCGCATATGTAATATGTTCTGATCTTAAGGGTTCGTTTTTCATAGAACTAACGACAGACTAAATGCAGTTAATAATTGGCTTAGTTTTGGATTAAACTATTCCAGATTTATTAACGTGTATCAGATTATCTATTTATATCTTATATCGCATTTAATTTATGACTTCAAGTTAGAATCAATATCCTAATTCCTCATGAATTCTTTTGACAATGGGTTATATTTTGGTATATAGTGGCAAAAAGTGGTATTTAGTGTAATAAAGTGGTTCAAAATTTATAAATATGTTTCGAGGAATTAACTCTATTAATTTGGATACTAAAGGACGCATGATAATGCCGGTGCGTTATCGTGCAGAGCTCGAGAGCAAAGCCAAAGGGCAATTAATAGTTACAATTGATGCTGAGGAAGAATGTTTATTACTTTATCCATTACCAATGTGGGAAGAGATCGAGAAAAAAATTGAAAATTTGCCAAGTTTTAACCCAATAACACGACGAATTCAGCGTTTATTAATTGGACATGCAACAGAATTAGAGATGGATAGTAATGGACGTTTACTGTTACCCCAACTTTTAAGGGAGTATGCGAGTATCAGCAAATATGTAATGTTGATTGGGCAAGGTAAAAAATTTGAGGTGTGGGATAAAAAGATTTGGACTGATGACAGAGCTAAATGGTTGAGTAAGGGATTAAATAGCCAAGATGCTTTACCTTCAGAGTTACAACTATTGTCATTGTAATAATGAAAAGACCAGATCAGCAACATAAACCGGTTTTGTTAGCTGAAGTTATTCACGGTCTTATTGTTGATAAAAGTGGCATTTATATCGATGCAACTTTTGGACGTGGGGGTCATACAGAAGAGATCTTACGTCATATCGATAACCATGGGGTATTAGTTGTTATTGATAAAGATGATGAAGCGATAGAGATTGCTCGATGTCTTGGGAGGAGGGATAAGCGTTTAATAATTAGGAAGGGATCTTTTACTAAGATTAAGTTTTGGTTAGAGGAACTTAATTACAATGGTAGGGTTAGCGGCATTTTACTAGATTTAGGAGTATCCTCGCTACAGTTAGATAGGGCATCACGTGGATTTAGTTTTTTACATGATGGTCCTTTAGATATGCGTATGGATAAGGATCAGCCGGTTAGTGCATCTTTATGGTTGAGAGATGCTAAAGAAGGAGAAATTGAACAAGTGATAAGGGATTATGGGGAGGAACGTTTTAGTAGACGTCTTGCTAAGGCAATTGTGAAAGAGCATGCTGTAGCACCGATTACTACTACTAAGAGATTAGCCGATATTGTGATTCAAGCTCATCCAAAATGGGAAGAGCATAAGCATCCTGCTACTAGAGTGTTTCAGGCAATGCGTATTTTTGTTAATGATGAATTACATGAATTAGCTCTATGTTTAGAGCAATGTTTAGAAGTGTTGAAAATAGGTGGACGTTTAGCGGTAATTAGTTTTCATTCGTTAGAAGATAAGGTGATAAAAGAGTTTATCCATAAATATCGAAGTGGTGGGGTGCCGGAATGGTTGCCTGTAAGTGAAGAGCAAATTTCTAGACGTTTAAAGCGTATAGGAAAAACACTTCATCCGAGCCCTGAGGAGATACACAATAATCCTCGTGGAAGAAGCGCTATATTAAGGATAATGGAGAAATTAAAATGAATGCAATAGCACGAGCAGCACTTGCTGAGAATACTTTTACTAGAGGTATATCGTTTAGTTTTAATTTGCCGGAGTTAAAAATATTAGTTTTGATGTTTATAATACTAGGGTCGGCACTCAGTGTGGTTTATACCAAGGATCTTAATCGTCGTTTGTTTATAAATCATCATAAACTAGAGATTCAGGGTGAACAATTACAAGTCGAGAGTAATAAACTATTATTAGAGCAGAGTGCATGGAAGGCTCAAGCACGAATACAAATAATTGCTCAAGAAACATTGCAAATGAAAATTCCAGCATCGATCGAAGTTGTGATGATTAAAGTTTAAGTTTATTATGCGCGATCGGGTTGAATATGAATGGCGATTGTTGATTTTAACTTTGATTTTGTGTATAGCAGTTTTAGGATTGATCGGGCGGATCGTTTATTTAGGAGTGATTAAGCACAGTTTTTTGCTTGATCAAGGTAATATTCGTAGCGTTCGCGAAATTAGTATTCATGCGCATCGTGGCATTATTACTGATCGTAACGGTGAACCGTTAGCAATTAGTGTTTCAGTAGCATCAGTTTGGGTAAATCCAAAGACATATAATGCCACGATCTCCCAAGAAAATAATTTGTCTCAGTTGTTAAAATTGCCGTTAAAAACTATCAAACGAAAAATTACTGCGCAAAAACATCGTGAATTTGTTTATTTGAAGCGAGCTATCCCTTTAGAACAAACGGAAAAAATTATGGCGTTACATATCCCAGGGATTTTTTTAGAAAAAGGTTATAAGCGCTATTATCCAGAAGGTGCTGCAGTAGCCCAAGTGATTGGTTTTACTAATATCGATGATTGTGGTCAAGAAGGCATAGAATTAGCTTATGATGCATGGTTACGTGGAATACCTGGCAAAACTCGGGTAGTTAAAGATAGATTAGGTAATACAATTACGAATTTAGACGTGATTAATGAACCACAGCAAGGGCGAGATTTGACCCTGAGTATTGATAGACGAATTCAATATTTGGCTTATAATGAGTTGAAAAATGCTATTGAAAAACATCATGCTGAATCTGGTTCAGTAGTGGTACTTGCAGTTAAAACCGGTGAAGTTTTAGCAATGGCTAACTCACCAAGTTACAATCCAAATAATCGTACCAATGTGGCTACTAGTAGTTTACGTAATCGTGCGGTTACTGATTTATTTGAGCCTGGGTCAACAATTAAGGCTTTCACTATTGCTAATGCTTTAGCTAGTGGTAAATACAATGAAAAATCTTTAGTTGATACTAACCCTGGTGTATTAAAAGTTGAAGGTAATCCCCATCCGATTCAGGATGACAATCGTCGGAATAACGGTGTATTAACAGTAAAAGGAGTGCTACAAAAATCTAGTAATATAGGGGTAGCAAAGATAACTTTATCTCTGCCGAGTGATAATTTATTGCAATTACTACGAAATGTTGGTTTTGGACAAAGTACTCAAAGTGGATTTCCCGGCGAGGCAGTTGGATTTTTACCAAAAACTTTGCGAGGAAGGGCTTTTGTTTTAGCTACTTTATCATTTGGTTATGGAATTTCAACGACTATGTTACAACTAGTGGAAGCTTATGCAGTGATTGCTTCTAAGGGGATATTGCGACCAGTAACCTTTTTGAAGGTCGATAAACTTGTTTCTGGTCAACAAGTTTTGTCAGCAAAAGTTAGTCATAAGATGTTAGAGATGTTGGAAGCAGTTTTAGATATAGGTGGTACTGGAAGACGTGCTCAAATTCCCGGATATCGAGTTGCTGGTAAGACAGGTACCGCTTATATTGTGTCACCAAAAGGGGGTTATTATAAGGATAGATATTTTGCAACTTTTCTTGGCGTTGCTCCAGTATCTGATCCACAATTAATTGTTGGCGTAATAGTTAAAAATCCTAAGGGTCTATATCATGGTAGTCAGGTAGCTGCTCCAGTCTTTGTTAATATTATGAACGGTGCATTAAGAATTTTAGGTATACCATTAGATAATGCAGAGAATATATAGATGTAATTATGCAATTAACGGAAAAAAAAATTAAACTTAGTGATCTTTTATTAAATATTGTCCCCGTAGATCTAAAATGCGATTGTTTGATTACTGGACTTACTCTTGATAGTCGTACGGTAAAGAAAGGGGATCTGTTTTTAGCTTGTGTTGGTATGGCTTTTGATGGTCGTAACTTTATTCTTGATGCAGTCAAAAAAGGAGCTGCGGCAGTACTTTGTGAAGATAGTTCTCTACATATAACTTCGCCTAAAAACATACCTATTATTGTAATAGCTAATTTAAGGTATCACATCGGTCTAATTGCTGCAAAGTTTTATAATTATCCGGCAAAAAAATTGACGATGATTGGAGTTACCGGTACCAATGGTAAGACTTCTATTACTCAACATGTTGCTACGATTTTGACTAAACTCGGTATTCCCTGTGGGGTTATTGGTACTATTGGTATAGGTTTACCAGGAAAACTTGTACAGACTATTAATACAACACCAGATCCCGTGACTTTACATCGTTCATTGTTTGAGTTAGTTGCAGTTAAAGCCAAAGCTGTTGCTATAGAGATTTCATCCCACAGTTTGGTTCAAGGACGTATTAGTGGAATTGATTTTGATATTGCAGTTTTTACTAACTTGACTCGTGACCACTTAGATTATCACGGTACTATGATAAGTTATGGAGAGGCTAAAAAAATCTTATTTTCGCATAGTCAATTGAAACATGCGGTTATTAATGCTGATGATGAATTTGGACGAAGCTTAATTCAGGAGTTCAGATCCTCACTTGATGTGTATGCTTATATTTTGTCTGATAATTTTTTTGTTAATGTTCCTACAATTAAGGCTCAAGCTGTTAAAATAGCTGCCCCTTTGGTTTCTGCCTATGTTGATACCCCCTGGGGTACAGGATTATTACAAAGTAAGCTTTTGGGTAGATTTAATCTTAGTAATCTATTAGCAGTGTTGACGATCTTAGGAATTATGCGCATAGGTATTCAGGATGTTTTAGCGGCAATTTCCCAGCTTGGAGCGGTTGAGGGAAGGATGCAAGTTTTTGGTGGTGAGAAAGGGAAACCAATGGTGGTAGTTGATTATGCCCACACCCCAGATGCTTTAGAGAAAGCTTTACTTAATTTACGCGAGTATTGTAAAGGTTCTTTATGGTGTGTTTTTGGTTGTGGGGGTGATCGTGATCAGGGTAAACGTCCATTAATGGGGAGAATTGCCGAACGTTTAAGCGATCATGTCATTATTACGAATGATAATCCTCGTATTGAAGATCCTCAGCATATTGTTGATGATATTTTACAAGGGTTACTATGTGCTTGGGCAGCAAAAGTTGAGTTTGATCGAGTTGCTGCTATTACCTATGCTATTAATCACGCTAAAGCGGGAGATCTAGTTTTAATCGCTGGTAAAGGGCATGAAGATTATCAAATTATTGGTAAAGAAAAAATACCATCTAATGATAAAGAAGTGGTGCTGAAAGCCTTAAAGTGCTAAAAGAGGTGGTTTCATTGTTTATTAAATTAGCAAATTTACATTTACATTATAAAATTCTAGGCCACGGAGAACCTATTATTTTGCTTCATGGATGGGGACGTAATATAAATTATTTTGCTGAGTTAGCCGAGCATCTTTCGCGAAGATTTACTGTTTATCTATTGGATTTACCGGGGTTTGGCTTAAGTACTTTACCGGAAGGGGTTTGGGGGAGTGCTGATTATGCATTTTTAATTAAGCGTTTTATGGAGGCTTTTAAGATTATTGATCCTATTTTACTAGGACACTCTTTTGGCGGGAAAATTGTTATTCATTTGGCAGTTCTTGATGAGATTAAAATAAAGAAAATAATTTTGATTAGTAGTTCAGGAATTCAATTATCTAAGTCATTACCTATTAAACTTAGAACTTATTTTTTTAAATTGCTAAAGTTTTTAGTTAGACTACCTATAATAAAGAATGTTTGCGTATCTAAAATAGAAATTTATAGGCAAAGATTTGGTTCAAATGACTACATAAATACTAGCGGTATTATGCGCTCAATTTTGGTTAGAACATTACAGGAAAATGTAATGAGGTTATTGCCTAAAATAAAGCAACCGGCTTTACTTATTTGGGGGGATCAAGATATTGCAACCCCGCTTGAAGCTGGTCGCATTATGCAGCATGGTATTTTGGGGTCACAATTAAAAATAATTACTGGTAGTGGTCATTTTCCATTTTTAGATAATTGGGAAAATGTTATAAGAGAAATAGATAATTTTTTAAGTTAGCTTTATGTCGAATATTACATACGCCATTATGTTCTTTTTTGTTCAGGCATTGATAGGGCACGGATGTTATACGGTCTGGAAAATCTACAAGCACTTGCATATGCTGCAACTTAATTCTTATTTTAATGAACGTTACTTCGCTTGGTTACTTAAGAGAAAATCTCAAATTTTCCACCTTAAAGAATTAAAACCCTTATTGGCTTTGGGGGGGATGTTTTTTTATAATCCTCTTGTAGTATTAGTGCTTTTTGCTGTGATTTATTTTCAATCATTTTTAGTCCGATCAGATAGTCCTGAAAAAAAATCCTTAGTATTTACTGCACGTGCTACTCGTTTATTTGTAGTGAATCTTAGTTTTTTATTAGTGGCCTATATTGGTTCGGGTGTTATCTGGTGGAAAAAGGGAGATATTTGGTTTGAGTTAGCTATGGGTTTTTTGGTACTTTATAATTTTTTAGTATCTGCTTTTATGATATTCATAAATTTTTTACTTTTACCGTTAGAAAAATTAATTCAATACTATTATTACCGCGATGCTTATGCTTATCGCTCAACTTTATCTGATTTAAAAGTAGTAGGGGTTACTGGTAGTTTTGGTAAAACTACCACTAAATATGTTTTAACAGAAATTTTGCGTCATAAATTTAATACCTTAAAAACCCCTGGAAGCTGCAATACTACAATGGGTATTACTAAAGTTATTCGGTCAGAATTGAAGCCAATTCATAATATCTTTGTGGTTGAGATGAGTGCAAAAAAACCAGGCGATATTAGAGAAATTTGTCAATTAGTAAAACCATACTATGGTTTAATTACTGCCATCGGAGAGCAGCATTTAGCAACTTTTAAGACTTTAGAAAATATCATAAGAACTAAGAATGAATTGATAGAAGCTTTGCCGCCA
This sequence comes from Coxiellaceae bacterium, assembly GCA_031263815.1. Classification (GTDB taxonomy): domain Bacteria; phylum Pseudomonadota; class Gammaproteobacteria; order UBA9339; family UBA9339; genus UBA9339. The sequence goes on from JAISFD010000002.1 coordinate 22,965, forward strand.
GATGGAATGGCATTTTTTAACATGGATGATGTTAATTGTCGGGAGTTGGCAAAAAGTGCTAAATGTCGAGTGGTCTCTTATGGTTTTGATAATAAAGATCTAGATTATTGTGTTCAAGATTTGATTCTCAATGAGCATGGAAGTAACTTTAAGGTTGTACGAAAAAGTGATAATAGTCATGTAATTTTTCAGACTCAATTATTAGGTAAACATAATATTTATAATATTATTGGGGCAATAGCTGTTGCTTCTGAGTTAGGTGTGAAGTTGACTGAGATGGTCTATCCTTTACGACAAGTTGTTTCTATACCTCACCGTTTAGAATTGAAAAGGGTTAGTAAAGATATAATTTTTATTGATGATGCATTTAACTCTAATCCAGTTGGGAGTCTAATGGCGTTAGAAGTGTTAAAACACATTTCTGGCCAAAGGAAGATCATTGTTACTCCTGGAATGGTAGAGTTAGGCGCCAAAGAAGATGAATATAACAAAATATTTGGCGAGCATATTGCAGAGGTTGCTGATTATGTTATTTTGGTTGGTCAGAGACAAACTTTGGCCTTACAGGAGGGGCTTAAAGCTAAAAAATATTCTAGTGATAAGCTATTAGTTGCCTTTGATTTTGCTTTGGCTAAGAAGCATTTAGAACAAATTTTGCAGTCTGGTGATGTGGTATTGTTTGAGAACGATCTACCAGACAATTATGCTGAATAAGTATTATAACTATGTTATTGGTTAGATGAGGTATATATGTCATTAAATGTTGCGGTAATTTTTGGTGGTAGGAGTGTTGAGCATGAAGTATCGATACTTTCGGCATTGCAATGTATTAACGCTATTAATAAAGATAAGTATAACGTTGTTCCCATGTATATTTCTAAGCAAGGGCATTGGTATACTGGCAAGAAGCTTCTAGATTTAAACAATTACCGTAACTTAGATGATCTGTTAATCGCGAGTCATAAAATTATTCTTAATCAAAATGCTAATAGTTTTAGTTTTTTTTTCGAGCCCCAAAGTTTTTTAACAAAAAGACGAGCGTTTGATATCGATATTGCATTCCCTCTAGTGCATGGTACTTATGGTGAAGACGGAACTTTACAAGGACTCTTAGAAATGATGAATATTCCTTATGTTGGGTGTGATGTATTAGCATCTGCTATTACGATGGATAAGATTGTCTCAAAAAAGTTATTGCGAACTTTTGGCATTAAAGTTTTAGATGATTTTTGGTTTTATGGTGAAAGGTGGATTAGTGATAAAGATCGGATAGTTTCTGCGATTAAAACTAAGTTTAATTATCCTCTAATTGTTAAGCCGGGGAATTTAGGTTCTAGTATTGGAGTTAGTGCAGTAAATAATGATCAGGAGTTAGAAGATGCTATAGATTTAGTAGTGAGATTGTCTCCGAAAGTTTTAGTTGAACCCAGAATAATCAATTTTAAAGAGATTAATTGTTCAGTACTTGGTGACCGTGATGTGATTGAAGTTTCAGTTTGTGAAAAACCGCTACGTTCTGAAGGGATTCTTTCATATCAAGATAAATATGCCGGTGGAGTTAAGAATAAATTTGGGTTAAAAGCAAATCAGCCTTCCAGTAGCGCTAAACGTAGAATACCAGCTGATATTTCGCAGGAACTGAGTGCTAAGATACAAAATTTATCCAAGCAAGCTTTTATTAATTTAAATTGTAGTGGTGTCGTACGCATTGATTTTTTGTTTGATCAAGATACTAGTGAAGTTTATTTGTGTGAACTTAATACTATCCCAGGTTCGTTAGCGTTTTATCTTTGGAAGCCTTTGGATATTAGTTTTACTGTTTTGACTGAGCGTTTAGTTGAATTGGCACTTAAACGTCATCGAGAAGCTGGTAATTTAATAGTATCTTATGCAGATAATATTTTTAAGGGCTAAGTACCTAATATGTTATATTATATTACGCAATTGTTAGAATCTTATTATCGTGGGTTCCATGTGTTTCACTATATTACCTTACGTTGTATTTTAGTTGCTCTTACTTCTTTGTTAATTGCTTTATTTATTGGGCCAATAGTAATTCGTAGATTAATTAGTTGCCAAATTGGACAGAATATTCGTTTGGAAGGGCCAGAGAGTCATTTGCGAAAATCTGGTACGCCTACTATGGGAGGGGTCTTGATTTTAATTGCCGTTGTCTTAAGTGTGCTTTTATGGGTCGATTTAAGTAATCGCTATATTTGGGTGTTACTCTTTGTGACGGCTAGTTTTGGTTTGATTGGTTTTGTTGATGATTATCGCAAATTAATTTTAAAAAATTCTCGTGGTTTACTTCCATGGCAAAAGTTTTTGTGGCAATCAATTGTCGGTTTTGGGATAGCAATATTTTTATTTTGGACTGCTAAATTTCCAACGGAGACTCGTTTGATTATCCCTTTCTTTAAGTCAATAAGTTTTGAATTAGGAATTATGTATGTTTTTTTAGTTTATTTTGTTATTGTCGGTACTAGTAATGCCGTTAATTTAACCGATGGTTTAGATGGATTGGCAATTTTACCTATGGTAATGATTGCTGGAGCTTTAGGAGTTTTTGCTTATGCTAGTGGTAATATAAATTTTGCTAAATATTTATTAATTCCCTATATACCAAGTGTTGGTGATGTGGCGATATTTAGTAGTGCTATTGTTGGTGCGGGTTTGGGGTTTTTGTGGTTTAATACTTATCCTGCTCAAATTTTTATGGGGGATGTTGGGGCTCTTGGATTAGGAGCAGCATTAGGAACAATTGCCATTACCGTACGTCAAGAGTTGGTCTTAGTGATTATGGGTGGGGTTTTTGTTTTTGAAACTATATCAGTAATTTTACAAGTAGGTTCGTTTAAATTGAGAGGTAAGCGTATATTTAAAATGGCTCCAATTCATCATCATTTTGAACTTAAAGGTTGGCCAGAACCAAGGATTATTGTACGGTTTTGGATTATTACTTTTGTATTAGTATTATTGGGGCTTGCAACTCTGAAATTACGCTAATAAATTTTACTATTTGGTCATAACTTATTAATTTTTTGCTATTTATTGTGTTTATTCTGTGATCAAATTTGGGTTAATATGCTTAATAAAATTAAAGTTATTTTGTTAGGATTAGTTATTATCCTATTTCTTACTGGTTGTCTTAGTAAAAAAGATACTTGGCATGGTACTAGCAAACGAGCCGAAGTTATAGCTGCAAGAAGCAAAATATCTTCGCTGGTATCTGGACCAGATAATATTGTTCTTATGTTACCATTAAAAGGAGAACTAGCGGCAAGTAGCCAAGCTATTCGGAATGGTTTTTTGGCCGCTTATTACTATGCTCGTAAGGAACATCCTAATATAAATATTAAAATTGTTGATACTAGTGAGAGAGATATTCTGGCATTGTATCAAGAAGCTGTTATAGATGGTGCTGAAGTAATTGTTGGACCTTTAACCAAGAAGGAAGTAGAAACTATATTAAATATCTCGCTATCGATCCCTGTTGTTGCTTTGAATACTTTGGATGATTATATTCATAATTTTGGGTCCAATCTTTATCAGTTCGGTTTACTCCCACAAGATGAAGCAGTACAAGTCGCAGAGAAGATGCTGGGCGCACAACATGATCGAGTAGCTATTATCACTCCTAAGAATGCGTGGGGAAATAGAATAGTGCAAGCATTTCAAGCTAAGTATAAGAGATCTGGTGGACAAGTAGTAGCGATCTTGAATTATAATTTTACAGCGCACTTATCAGAACAAATTTGCCCTTTTTTAGCCCGGAATGCTTCTCAATTGTGTAAGCGTCAAAGATATAAAAAACCTAAGGGTGAGTTTGATGAACCCATGCGGCGTCAGGATATTAATGCCATTTTTTTAGTAACTACTGCCAAAGATGCACGACAAATTATGCCTTTACTAAAGTTTTATTATGCGGGGGATCTGCCAACTTATGCTATTTCATCTATTTACTCGGGAAGGGTAGCACCGGATGTAGATAGAGATATCAACGGAGTTTATTTTTGTGATATCCCGTTGGTACTACAAGATCCTGATAGTTTTAGTCCTGATTTACAGGCAATTTATAAGCAGATAAAGATTCTGTGGGCAAGTGATTTTATTAAATATCCTAGATTGTATGCCTTAGGTGTAGATGCTTATAATTTGGCATCGCAATTAAATAGCTTTGTCGATTCTCAGGAGTTAGGAATGGAAGGTGCTAGTGGTAAGTTGTATTTAGATGATTTTAATCATATTTATCGAGAGTTACCTTGGGCAGAAATTCGTGATGGTGTTCCTATCGTTTTATCATCTTCCAATCAATAAGTTTGATAAATGCAAGATATCGGAAAAGAAGTTGAAAACTTTATTAGCTCTTGTTTACAGCAGCAAAGATTAAAATTGATTGCCGCAAATTATCGTTGTAAATTTGGGGGAAATCGATTGTTATGCAAGATCAAGAGACTTTAGTTTTTGTTGAAGTGCGGTATCGTTAAAACGCTGATTATGGTGATAGCATGGCAACTATAAGCAAAAGTAAGCAACGTAAAATAATAAAGACTGCTACTCACTATCTCCAAGAACAAAATTTGTATGATAAAGTTGTTTGTAGATTTGATGTAGTTACTGTTTCAGGACCGACTTTTACAGAAGTAAACAAGCGTGTCGCTATGCTCACTATAGATTTTTAGCACTCACTCCGTCTCCGTTCTGCTAAAAATCGTCAGCTACCGCGGACTACTCTCCTTCGCTTCGCTCTCCCTGGCTCGCAGCGTTGGATTAAAGATTGAATACCCCTTCAAATTTTGATATGAATTTAACTTCACTAGTTCTCAGATTTATCTTAGCCCCAACTGCTTTTGTAGTATTACCATTTTGGATGACTGTTACAGGTTCTGTAGTTTCAGCCAATTTGGTTTCTGGATAGAAAGTCAATGCCGTAGTTGTGACATCAAGATCAGAATTGTGTAGTCCGGCAGCTTGGATAACGCGGACATTTTCTCTCAAGTGAATAGTTTTATTATCATCTTTACTTTTACCGTGGTTAGCAGTTATTTGACAAGGCTCTTCTTTAGGATTGAAGATTATAATCTGGGGTTTTTCTAAGAGGTAAACTTTATCATTAATTAGGTGAGTTGTTGTATCAGTATATACTTTATATTTAATCTGTCCTTGCTCATCAAATTTTGTATGAACAACTTTAGACCATAGTTTAATTGACTCGGTTTTAAAATTAGCTTCAGCACCAACTGCTTCAGTTATATCATCATTTTGTATAATGGTCACTGATTCTTTGGTTTCGGCAAGTTTAGTCTCTGGGTAGAAAGTTAGTGCGGTAGTAATAACATTAAGATCTGGATTGTTAGGACCTACTTTTTGGGTAATTTTAACATTGTCCCAAAGATAAATTTTTTCTTTACCTTTATCACTTCTTCCTTGATTAGCAATTATGTTACAGGGTTCTTCTGTAGAGTTATATAGAGTGATTTGCGGTTTTTCGAATAAACCGACATTATTAGTAGTAAAATGGATCATTTTATTTGTGATTACTGTATTGCGTATTTCACCATCATGGTTGAATTTTGTATAAATGACCCTCGTCATAAAAAAATCAGGGTTGTTAGCTGAATCATCGTAGGTAGGTACCGTTGTCATTTTTTTAGCAGAAGATAAGGCTACAATACTTGTAACTATAAAAGCGGTAAGTAGTAATATAGTAAATATTATGGTTTTTGTATTCATCTATTCTGCGTTAATCGTATTCTTGCACTTGCAAAATTAAATCGCATACCTCTCGTACAGCACCTTGACCACCTTTATTTTTGGTTATATAGTCAGCAACTTTTTGAACTTGATGAGTAGCATTTGCTACGGCAATGCTAAAACCTGCTTGTTTCATAAGAGGGATATCTGGTAGATCATCACCAACACAGGCGATATTTTCTTTTTTTAAACCAAATTGTTTTTTGAAACGATTAAATATTTGTAATTTATTATCAATGCCCAGGTAAACATGTTTTATTCCTAATTCACGCATACGTTTTTTGGTAGCTTGAGATTTACGACCAGAAATAACCACAATTATAATATTGTGCTTAAGTAAAAGTTTGAGTCCCATGCCGTCATGAATATGGAAACTTTTTGTTTCCATGCCATTGTCAGACGAATAAAGTTTGCCATTAGTTAACACTCCATCTACATCTAAAACAAGCAGTTTGATATCCAGGTTATTTAGTTTGATTAACATTTTCATAAAGATATATTTTCTTGTTTACATTAAACCTGATTTTAGTAAATCATGCATGTGCACTACCCCGATTGGGAAATTATTTTCGTCTGCTATTACTAAAGCGGTAATTTGATGCTTTTCCATGGTTTGAATCGCTTCTGCTGCAAGCATTCCGCTAGAGATAGTTTTACAATTTTTGGTCATAACGCTAGAGATTTTTGTATTTCTGATATCTAGATTTTTATCGATCACTCTTCTTAAGTCCCCATCGGTAAATATTCCCATTAAAGTGTTGTTATCAGTAACAAGGGTCATTCCCATGCGCTTATTTGTTATTTCTATAATGGCTTCAGTAAGTAAAGTATCTTTTGTAACTTTTGGGATCGCATCTCCAGTGCGCATTAGATTATCTATCCGTAACAACAGTCTTTTGCCCAGGGTTCCACCAGGATGAGAACGTGCAAAATCTTCAGCAGTGAAGCCACGTAATTCAAGTAAAGCCATAGCCAAAGCATCACCCATAGCTAAAATAGCAGTGGTACTTGAAGTGGGTGCTAATCCTAAAGGACAAGCTTCTTTTTCAACACTGATATCTAAATTAATATCGGCAGTTTTAGCAAGAGTTGATTTCGAATTACCAGTGATACTGATTAGAGGTATTTCAAGTAATTTAATTATAGGTAAAATTGCTAGAATTTCTTCAGTATTTCCTGAATTTGATATTGCAATTACCGCATCTTTTTTAGTTATGATTCCAATATCACCGTGCCGAGCTTCACTAGGATGCATAAAAAATGCTGGGTTTCCGGTACTAGATAGAGTTGCAGCAATTTTATTGCCAATATGTCCGGCTTTACCCATACCAGTAATGATAATTCTTCCTTGGCATTCTAGAAGAAGTTTGCAAGCTTTAATAAAATTATCGTTAATTCTATCACGAAGGCCGAGAATAGCCCGGGCTTCTGTTTCTATTACCATTTGTGCCAGTTGTTTGATTTTGTCCGCATTGAGCATAGCTGCTCTCAAGTTTTGTATTATTATCAGTGTAAATAATACCATTTGATGGTATATAATAAAAATCGGATGTTGAGATTATGATTTGTGAGGTTTGATACCTTAAAAAAATAGTTCAATTTGCCGTCAATTAAGTGTACCATTTGATCTTCTCATGCTCTTATTTGAAAGTAATCATTGATAAATCTGAATACTTCGCTTCTCACATACTTCTATATATGCTGCGCGCGATGCTATAAAACAAATGAACTATAGCTCAATGCTAAAAAATATGCGGATTCTCACCTACGGAGATCGAGCGGATATCTCGTCAGTTAATCATATCGATGATCAACTTGAGACCACGCAAAGTAAGTGAGGAATCGACAGCATCAAAGATCCCAGTCGCCTTTTCGAGAACGCTTGAAAATCCTCCAGTTGCGATTGCAATCGCATCAGTTTTGAGATCGGAACGAATACGGGCGACCATAAATTCGACAAGTCCTTGATACCCAAGCACCACGCCCGCTTAGATCGAATCTATCGTGTTCGTCCCTAGACTTGAAGGTGGTACCTTCAGTGGGACTAAGGGAAGCTGTGCAGTATCGCGGAATAGGGCTTTCACCGCTGTACCAAGGCCTGGTGCAATGGCAATGCCTTGAATCAAACCAGAATTGTTTATCGCAGTAAAGGTAAGTGCCGTTCCGAAATCTATGACGATGCATGCCGATTTGTATGACGTGTAGGCGACGACTGCGTTACATACGATGTCTGTTCCGATCTCGTGCACTGCAGACTCCGGCACGCGTACTGGTAGAAGTCTGTAGAGCGAAGGTCCAAGCATAAGTGGTACTTTTCCTGTTATTTGCTGCATCATGTGGACAAAGGTATTATTCAGGGTAGGAACGACGGAGGAAACGATCGCCTTTTCGATAGTACTTGGCACGATGCCCGAATCGCGGAAAAGTGAGAGAATAATAGAGCCATATTCATCGCAGGTCCGTCGGGGATCAGTGTAGATTCTAAAGTCCCGCAGAAGATCGTTACCGTGATATAGGCCTACTACGGTATTCGTATTCCCGATGTCAACGACCATAAGCATATCTGTCTCCTCGATAGTGTTATTTTTTCTCCCATGAAATCCCTGTTCTTGAACAAACATTGAGTAAACGCGATATTATATACACGTAACGAGTTTATACAATCCGCTTCTTAAAACCCTTGATCATGTAGACATTGCCTGAAAATCCGGAGGAGTAGATGGATGAAGTTTTTGACAAAACTGAAATATTATTTTAGTTTTTGTCAGGGTATATATTCAACGCTTACTACATAAAGTATTAAAAGAAGCTATTCACTCATTTCCTGCTGTGCTAATAACAGGTCCTCGTCAAAGTGGTAAAACTACATTAGTTAGATAATAGGTGATTTGGTTATATAAGTTTTGATGATCCTTTAGAACGTGATTTTGCCCGTAATGATCCGCATGGTTTTTTGGATCATTTGCAAAAACCGGCTGTTATTTTGGATGAGATTCAGTATGTACTAGAATTGCTACAATATATTAAATTGCGCATCGATCAAAATCATGAGCAAAATGGGTGTTGGATTTTAACTGGTTCGCAGCAATTTCGTTTAATGGGTAAAGTAAGTGAATCTTTAGCTGGACGGATTGCCATTTTGGAACTGTTACCATTTTCTATTTTAGAAGTAAAATCTGGTGGGATTATGGATCTATCATCTTTACTTTGGTATGGCAGGTATCCTGAATCCATCCTTAGTACTGAAGAGAATAAGCGTAACCTATGGATACGATCATATATCCAAACCTATGTTGAACGTGATTTGCGCCAATTACATAATGTACATGATCTTAATACTTTTGAGCGTTTTGTTTCTTTAATGGCGACACGACACTCTCAATTGCTGAATATTGCAGAAATATCTCGAGAAGTTGGTGTTTCTGCACCATCGGTCAAAAGTTGGAGTACTTTATTGGAAGCTGCATACATATGTTATTTTTTGCCACCATATTTTAAAAATTATGGCAAAAGGTTAACGAAATCTCTCAAAGTATATTTTATCGGCTATAGTAGCTTTTTTAACTCGTCAGCCAAGTATTGATGCTATTCTTGTAGGGGCTATGGGTGGAGCCTTTTTTGAAGGGCTTATTGTCAATGAAGCAGTCAAAGTTTTCACAAATTTAGGTAGAAAGCCAGATCTATTTTTTTGGCGATCTCATGATGGTTTGAAAGTAGATTTAATAATCCAGATACATGGGAAATTGTACCCTGTAGAAATTAAAATGACCTCAAGCCCAACTCTGCAGCATTTGGATCCATTAAATAAATTTAAAAAGATTGTTGGTGAAGATGAAGCCCAGGTAGGAGTTTTAGTTTGTCGAGCTGTAAAGAAAATAATTTTATCAAATAGTAATACTATTTTACCTTGGCATGAATTTTCTGGTTGGTTGTTGGATAGACTTACTCAATAAGTTTCTCAAAATAAGAATCAAGCAGTAGACGATAAAAAGCAAAAGAGTAAAATTTTAACAAATTTTGTACCAAATATTTTTCCATGAAATTTTTGAAAAATTTCTGTATTATGATGAATTACTAGTTCTTGGTTGTATTGATGGTTTTTATAAAATTTTATTTGTATGGCCGATAATTTTATTAAAATACAAACTTTATCTTTTGCACGTAATGATCGTTGGATTTTCCGGGATATAGATTTGTGTGTTCCTAGGGGCAAGATTACTGCTATCATGGGACCCAGTGGTTCTGGCAAAACTACGCTTCTTCGTTTAATAAGTGCCCAACTTTATCCTGCACAAGGCCAAGTTCTGGTTAATGGAGTAAACATTCATAGTTTAAATCGTCCTGATTTATATAAAATTCGTACTTTAATGGGGATGCTTTTTCAAAGTGGGGCTTTATTTACTAATCTTAATGTTTTTGAAAATGTAGCTTTTCCTTTACGTGAGCATACTAGATTACCCGAAGATATTATTAGAAGTGTTGTTTTAATGCAACTTGAAGCGGTTGGGTTAAGAGGTGCGAGAGATTTAATGCCAGCAGAACTTTCAGGAGGGATGGCACGGAGAGTAGCTCTGGCGCGTGCTCTAGTTTTGAATCCACAATTGATGATGTATGACGAACCATTTACTGGGCAAGACCCTATTACAATGGGGGTATTAGTAAAATTAATTAAGCATTTAAATGATATTCTAGGTTTAACATCGATTATTATTTCCCATGATGTTCAAGAAACTATGGGAATTGCTGATTATATTTATGTAATTGCTGATAGTCGTGTTGTTGGTCAGGGTACACGAGAGCAAATTACGCATGATAGGTCTTTATTTATAGATCAATTTATTCATGGTTTAGCAGATGGTCCAGTGCCATTTCACTATCCAGCTAAGCTGTATATGGAGGATTTGAAACTGTGATTACTTGGATTGAAAAATTGGGGCATGGAGGGATACTGTTTTGTGAACATGTTGGTACTTCGGGACTATTTTTATTACGTACAATTTTACGTAAGCCTCGTATTGATAGATTGTTTCCATTAATAGTGGAACAAATTTATGCTGTTGGAGTATTATCTCTAGTAATTATAGTATTGTCGGCTTTGTTTATTGGGATGGTATTAGCGTTGCAGGGGTACAATATTTTAGAGCGATTTGGTGCAGTAGAACAGCTAGGGCAGTTGGTAGCTCTTAGTGTAGTAAGAGAACTTGGTCCAGTTATTGGAGGTTTACTATTTGCTGGACGTGCTGGTTCTGCCTTAACTGCAGAAGTTGGTTTAATGCAAGCCACTGAACAATTAGCTAGTATGGAGATGATGGCTGTTGATCCATTATGGCGAATAATTGCTCCTCGCTTTTGGGCTGGAGTAATTTCTATGCCAGTTTTAATTGCTATTTTTTGTATAGTTGCTGTGTTTGGTAGCTATTTGGTGGGAGTAGAATGGCTTGGTGTTGATGCTGGACAGTTCTGGTCTAATATGCAAGCGTCGGTTAAGTTTCGTGTTGATATTGTTAATGGTATTACTAAGGGCTCGGTGTTTGGTACTGCCATAACTTGGATCGCAGTTTATGAAGGATATTATTCTCTACCGACAGCTGCCGGAATTGGGCGAGCAACTACAAAAACCGTGGTGTATGGATCATTAGCAGTTTTAGGGTTAGATTTTATTTTAACATCGTTTATGTTAGGAGGGTGGTAATGTTAAATAAACGCACAATAGAATTTTTGGTAGGTTTATTTATACTAGCTGGGATAATTGCGATGTTTATGTTGGCATTTAAAGTAAGTGATTTAAGTATGTATTCTAGTGGCGGTTCGTTTCATGTTAGAGCGATTTTTGACAATATCGGTGATTTAAAAGTACGAGCGCCGATTACCATTGCTGGAGTGCGTGTTGGCGAGGTTGATGATATTAGTATTGATAGCCATACGTTTAAAGCTAATGTTAGTATGCTTATTGATAAGAGTCAGGACAAATTACCAACAGATACTACAGCTAAAATTTTGACCGCAGGTATTATCGGTGCCAATTATATTGAATTAATACCTGGTTATAGTGAAACTTTTCTTAAAAATGGAGATTTAATAACTGATACCCAGCCGGCTATTATTTTAGAGAATTTAATTGGGCAATTGATTTACAAATTAGGTGGTGATAAAAAGTAATCTATTAAGGTTTAACCATTTTGGAGAGGTTTATGGGAGTAAGAAAAATTATTATTGGTTTTTTGAATTTACTTATTGGAGTTGCTTTTTTTACTGTTACTGCTGCACAGGCAGTTGTGGTAAGCGTAGATCCTGAACCTTTAGCAATGCTTAAAAATATTTCGAAGCAAATGCTTGCTGAGTTAGATAAATATCGAAAGAGGGGGAATTTAAAAAACAATCCTAAATTAGTTAATTCTCTTGTTAAACGAATTATAGTGCCTCACTTTAATTTAGTACGTATGTCGCAAGCAGTTGTTGGAGGTAATTATTGGCGGCCAGCATCAAGCACTACTCAACAACGATTTGTTAATGAGTTTACTCAATATGTGATCCGTACTTATTCTTCTGCGATGCAATCTTATGACGGTGAAACCGTAAAATTTTATCCAATTCGTGGTAGAGTAGAAGGTAGCATTCGTATTAGTAGTGATTTGTTGTTGAAAAGTAGTCCTCCGATTCAATTACAATATGGTTTATCATGGCAAGATAGTGGCTGGTTGATTTATGATTTTAGTGTTGATGGAGTGAGTATTGTGAAGAATTATAACTCTCAATTTGCCGGTATCTTACGCCAAAAAGGGTTAGATGGTTTAGTGCAGGAATTACATAAGTGTAATGTTGATAGGTAAAGGTGGATGTTGTGACATATGAAAGTGATACCGTTTTTTCTATTGGTGGTGAGCTAAATTCCTCTACGGTTCTGATATTGGATGAAAATAATCGTCGCTTGATTAAACAAAGTTCTAAATTAATTTTTGATTTGTCGCAAGTGACTTCAAGTGATAATACTGGTGTTGCTTTATTAGTTGTTTTGACAAGTTTTGCTAAAAGCCAAGGGAAAGAGCTCTCATTTATTAATTTGCCGAAGCAACTCCAAGATTTAGTAAGAGCTGTGGGGGTTAGTGATATTTTGCCTATTGTTTTTAAAGTATAAAGTACGGTGTAAATTAATTTTAAAATTAGAAAGACTAAGAATGTGGATAAATTAATAATTACTGGTGGCAATAGCTTAAATGGTGAGATTAGGGTGTCTGGGGCTAAGAATGCAACCTTACCAATTTTAATTGCAACTTTATTGGTTGATGATCCTGTAACCATTAGTAATGTTCCTGGGTTGCATGATGTTGCTACTACCTTAGAATTACTTGGTAGTATGGGGGTAGATGTACTAGTACATGAGCGGATGGACATTGAGATTGATGCTCGATCGATTAAAAACTTTTTTGCTCCCTATGATTTAGTTAAAACTATGAGAGCCTCAGTACTGGTACTTGGGCCTCTTTTAGGACGTTATGGTGAAGCGAAAGTTTCTTTTCCTGGTGGGTGTGCTATTGGTGTACGCCCCATTGATCAACATTTAAAGGGAATGGAAGCATTTGGAGCGAAAATCGATATCCAGAATGGCTATATAGAAGCGGAAGTAAATGGGCGTCTCAAAAGTGCTGAGGTCATAACTGATATGGTGACTGTCACTGGTACAGAGAATATTTTAATGGCTGCCGTGTTAGCTGAGGGAACTTCGGTAATTAGAAATGCTGCTCGGGAGCCTGAAGTATATGATTTGGCTAATTTTTTGAACACAATGGGCGCGAAAATTTCTGGTATTGGTACTGATACTTTAGTTATAGAAGGTGTTGAGCGTCTTCATGGTGGGAAATATACCGTAATGCCTGATCGGATTGAAGCGGGTACTTATTTGGCTGCTGGGGCTTTAACACGAGGTAGGGTTAAACTGAAAAATGCTGCGCCTAGTACTATGACAGCGGTACTAGAAAAGTTTAATGAAGTTGGTGCTACGATTACTACTGGTTCTGATTGGATAGAATTAGATATGCATGGATCGCGACCCAAGGCAGTTGATATTTGTACCTCGCCATATCCTGGATTTCCTACAGATATGCAGGCTCAATTTTTAGCTTTAAACTGTGTGGCTAATGGTGCTAGCAATGTAGTAGAGACTATCTTTGAAAATCGTTTTATGCATGTTCAAGAGCTTAAACGTTTAGGTGCTGACATTGTTTTACATGGTAATACTGCTACAGTTACTGGACAATCCCAACTTATTGGAGCACAAGTAATGGCTACGGATTTACGTGCCTCGGCTAGTTTGGTTTTAGCAGGATTAATGGCAGAGGGACAAACAGTTGTTGATCGCATTTATCATATCGATCGTGGTTATGAATGTATCGAAGAAAAGCTTTCGCAACTGGGAGCTAAAATCCTTAGGATGCCAAATTCAGCTTGATTTCTTTATTAACTGACCATTTAATATTTCTTTAAGGTTAGTGAGGTACAATAAAATATATTTAAAAATTGGAAAATTTATGTTCGATTTTCACAGTGAAATTTTAAAAGCGATTAGTGACTATAAACTAATTTTAAGAAAAACTTTACCAGCAGTTCAATGCACAACGAAAATGCATACATTAGGTATTAAGCGCAAAAATATCCGCAAGATAGATGAAGTTGGATTGTATAACATTGGTCTAAAAATTATTAGTGAATTAAAAAAACATTCCGTAGTCAACAATAAAAAATCTAGTAATTCTTACAATGGTACTCAAGAGTTTTTGCAATATTTAGAAGAATTGTTTGCTAACTATCATATTGAAAAAGATAGAGTTGTTCATGTTAAGCAGGAATCTTCTTGTGCTTTGGTAGATACTATTCAATTAATAACTATGTCCAAAGATGGACTTACTAAAGAGGTGGTTCAAAAGATAAAACAATATGGTAATATTATTGCGTCTTATGGTAGTGAAGAGCAAAAAAAGATGTTTTTTGATGTAATTAATTCCCGTCCAGCTCTACGAATCGAATTATAGTTTTGTATTTTGTATTGATGTTTGTTTTATTCTTGATAAGGAGTTCTTGGAGGCATAGAATTTTTTTGATTTAGGAGGGAGGGGTATGAATAAGCCAGATATTTCTGAAGCATGGTCTAAGTTAGTTGAACATTATAATCAGATTTTAGATCTAAATGTTAAAAATCAATTTACTATCAATCCCCAACGTTTTTCTGAATTCTCTCTTAGTACTTGCAGTGTTTTTTTGGATTATTCAAAAAATCGTATAACTCAAGATACGATGAATTTATTGTTCAATCTGGCAGCAGCTACAAAGGTTACTCAGTATAGGGAAGAGATGTTTAAAGGCAGTGAGATAAATGTTACTGAAAAACGTGCTGTATTACATACAGCTCTTAGAAATATTGATAATACTTCAACTCCCGAAGGTAAGTTAATTCAAAAAGAATTTGAGCGTATTGCTGATTGTGTCCATTGTGTTCGTGATGGCAAGTGGTATGGTTGTAGTGGTAAGGCAATTACGGATATAGTTAATATTGGGATTGGTGGTTCTGATCTTGGTCCGGCAATGGTTGTTCATGCCTTACAACCTTATATTACTCATATCAAGATTCATTTTGTTTCCAATTTAGATGCTACTCATTTTGTTGAAACTATTAAATATCTTAATCCTGAAACTACTTTATTCATTATTGCTTCTAAAACTTTTACTACACAAGAAACTTTAACTAATGCTATGTCTGCTAAAGAGTGGCTCTTAGGCAAGATGCCAATTAAAGCTGATGCTATTAAAAACCATTTTATTGCGGTTACAGCAAAACCGGAACGAGCACTCGAATTTGGGATTTATGAGGATAATATTTTCCCATTTTGGGATTGGATAGGTGGACGATTTTCTTTGTGGTCGGCCATCGGTATTTCTATAGCATTTGCTATTGGTGTGGAAAAATTTCGTGAGTTATTAATGGGCGCTCATGCTATGGATGAGCATTTTAGAAATACTCCTTTGCAAGAAAATATGCCAGTAATTTTAGCATTACTTAGTATTTGGAATATTAATTTTTTAGGTGCGAATACTCAAGCAATTATCCCTTATGATCAATATTTAAGTTTATTTCCGGCATATTTACAGCAACTTGAAATGGAAAGTAATGGTAAAAGAGTACACATTGATGGGAGCAACGTTAGTTATAAAACCGCTCCAATTATTTGGGGAGCTGCTGGTACTAATAGTCAGCACTCTTTTCATCAATTGCTAATGCAAGGTACCCATATAACGCCAGTTGATTTTATTATACCATTACACAGTCATAATCCTGTTGGTAATCATCATCTTCTACTTTATGCTAATTGTTTAGCACAAAGTCAGGCATTAATGTGTGGAAGAGATAAAGCGGAAATTATATCTGAACTAAAAGAACAGAATATGTTTAGAGAAGAAGTTATGCGACTTATTCCCCATAAGATTATTTCTGGTAATGTTCCTAGTAATACTATTGTTCTCGATAAAGTTGAGCCACTAACTTTGGGGGCTTTAATAGCTCTTTATGAACATAAAGTATTTGTTGAGGGGGTGATTTGGCAGATTAATTCGTTTGATCAATGGGGCGTTGAATTAGGTAAACAGATGGCAAATAAGTTAGTACCAATGTTACAAGGTGAGGAGTCGCTAGCTAGTTTAGATAGCTCAACTAGTGGTTTAATTGAACTTAAAAAGGCTGGCATGCAAAAGACTTTTAGTTGATTACTCCTTATGTTGTCAAATCCCCTTCTAAATATGTATTTAGTCGTTTAAACCAACCAGCGAGCCAACGTTCATATTGTTGATTAGAGGAGTGTTCTACTCTTCTGATCAAAGCATGTTTTGCTGACTGAACAAAAGCTTGGAGAGGAGTGTAGCTTGAGGGGGCGTATTTCATTCCTTTGAGAACTTGGAGTAGGCCACTACCATATTTATAATTGAGAAGTGAATTACTTATCCCAGGACCTTTGAAGTTGAGATAGTCTACTAAAGCGTAAATACCGCTGGGGGTACGAGCTAAACTATAGAATTTATCATAGATTAAACGGCGATCTTCTATGGGGGCGCTTTCCAATAACTTGGGCAAAATTTTTTGTAAGTTAACAGTCATATATTCTGCTTGAATTGGTATAGTTTTTTGTAAAAAAAGACGTAAGGCTATCATCTGAGGTGAATATTGTTGTTGTAAGAATTCGGTGCGGTTACTCCATGGGCAGTGGAGGGCATTTTTACCTTGTAGCCAAGGAGGAATATTGATTCCTTTGGATTGCATATAACGGAGCAAGTCGGGGAAACCACTATTGTATGAGGCTCTTATACTGTGTTGTGGATACCAACTAAAATGTCCTATACCTACAGAAACAAAATCTTCACCCTTATTCCACGAAGTTAATCCATTTATGCTGCCATTACATTCGTTGAACCAAATTTTTATACCGATAGGTAAAGCAATTTGGAAGGGAATAACGAGTACTGTTGTTTTGTCATAAGCAACTGCTGCAAGAGAGTTAGCATTATAAGAAAATAATAACAATATTAAAATTGTTTTTATTACCTTCATATAGTGAAATATTATAACAATCTTATTAAAAAGATATTAAAAAATTATCTCCAAAAAAATTGGTTCCAAGTAAAATTTTATATGATATAATGCTTAAAATCTAATCAAGGGTTTAAAAAGTAGGGAAGTATGTTATGCCAGAAACAAAAACAGCGGAGACTCCAAAGCGTAAACCAGTTAGAAATTTCTTCAAGTCGTTCGTTGATGTTAAAAGGTGGTCTTCTTATGACGAAGTTAGTACTAATGCAAAAACCGTCTGGGGGCTATTTCGTAGATTAACTAAACGCACACAGGAGATACGTCAGGAAACTTATGAAGAAGCTGTTGCGTGTTTAGGATTGACTCCCGAACAAATTATTTTAAGAAAGAAAAACTTTTTGTATGCAGCATTGATCTATTGGACTTTTGCCTTAGGGTTTCTAATTTATTTCATTTATTTATTAATTCACTTAAATCTATTGGCTTCTTTTCTAACCTTTATATTGGTAATTGTAATGTCACTTACTGCTTATCGTGAACATTTTTGGTATATGCAGATGCAGAAAAAGAAGCTTGGATGTCGTTTTCATGATTGGATAACCTTTATTTTAAAGAAGGAGGTTGGTGTAAAGTGAAAGTATGTAACCGATATCTAAGAGGGATAGTAATATTTACGGTTGTATTTATCCCAACTTTATGTTTGGCAGCTGATTTTTCATCAAATCCTTTGTGGGATATGTTTAAGGACTTAACTTTTGATCCTAAAGCTACTGATGTATCGGTAGGATTTTTAGGTAAAATGTTTGGGGCGGTGCCTGGGGTACCTCATCTTGCTGCTGCTGGTACTACTCTTTTGGGTACGGTTTTTGGCATGTTTAATGCGGGCATTTTAGCTCTTTCAGGTGTATTTTTAAGCTATACTGTTACTAGGATATTAACGGAAACTACTATGGATGGAGCTGCTATGGGGAAAAGTACCACTATTTGGACGGCGGTACGATGTGCTTTAAGTACCAGTTTACTTGTGCCGCAAGCAAGTGGTTATTCTATGATTAATGGAATTGTTATGTGGGTAATAGTTCAAAGTGCTGGGCTTGCAAATTTAACTTGGGATCGTGCCCTAGATTTTTTAGAAAAAGGTGGACCTACCTACGCTTCTTCAACATCTACTGTAGATTATACGCTGATTAATTATCTTCTTACATCTGATAGTGCAATACCAGCAGCAACATCTAGTAATATTGGTTCTGCTGATGTTTTACGTTCTTTAGTGTGTTCTAATGTTTTGCGTAATGCTTTAGTTAAGAGTCAAAGTGTTACACGTAATAGACTTGAGAATATTGCAAAGAGTAGAGATCTAACCGCAGATGAAAGTATACAGTATGTTAATTCATCTAGAGTAATCCCCGAGAAATCAGAGACATTTTCTCTTTATAAAGATGTTGGTGGGTATAGTTGTAATACAAATGCGGGAAGATATACCTGTGAGAGTGGGGTGTTTAAATTTCCGTATCTAGAGATGAATACAGGTGGCACCAATCCTTTGAAAGACTATGGTCTAAGTCTAAAAGACTCTGATATTCCTATTCCTTCTAATTTAACTGGTGCATGTGGAGAGATCCCTTATACTATGACAGTTAATAATAAAGATACTTATGATACGTTTCAGCGTTACATGCCAAAAAAACTCCAAGGTTTAGAGGATATGATTACAATTCTTGAGCCTGTTGCCAAGGATTTAGTAAGAAAAATATCATCAATAGATGACAAAGGTAAAAGGCAATTAGATCCCGAAGATATTACAACTTATAAAGTATATATGGATAAAGATGGTAAAGATTATGGATTTTTTAAAAATCCTGACCTTGACTCTATTAGAAAATATAATGATAACAATTATCCAGTAACAGATTTTTTAAAAGTAAAAGATCTGACATCGTTACCTATTATTAATTGGCCTTTAGGTGGTGATGAGATGCTAAGTGCTGCGGCTGCGTATCAGGCGGCATTAGCTCCTGCCCAAGTCATAAGTACTCCTGCAATTGATAATCTTAAAAAGGAGAAATTTAGCGAGGCTAAAAGAATAGGGTGGATTGCCGCAGGCAACTATTATAAGTTATTAGCAGCGGTCAATAGTAGTGTACAGAATGAATATGATAAATATCGTTTAGTAGCTGCGTCTAGTAAGGAAAGATCGACGATACCGTATAATACTTTATTTACGATAGATGGTGCTAGTGGCATTAATAAATTGATGGAGGCAATCGATAAAGATAGCAAGGTAGATCTAGAGAAATCTCTTAAGTGGATATATCTTGCTCATCCATATGCTAAATTACACGGTAAATCTTTAACATATGCTTTAACAGGAAGTACAATCTCACTCGTGCTATCCGACAAGGAGACAGAGGGTTTAGATAAAATAATATCTAAAATAAGCGGGGAGTCGACTAAAGAATCTATTCGTAGTGAACAACGGGGAGGTGCAGCTGCTTTAGTACTTATGCCACCTGTTGCTATAGCAGTATTATCTGTAGTACCTCTTAAGTGGTTGGGTTATGATGTTGCCACAGTACTAAATGCTTGGCGTTCGAATATGGTGAATGCTGATACGACAAAAGATCCTATCTTAAAGTTACAACTTTTTGGTGATGCAATGATGCAAGCATCAATTTCATATGTAACCCAATTAATAAGTTTTTTTAGCGACATTACTATTGCTTTGGGTACAGGATCAACTGTAGCAACAGTTGCCAGTGCAGTATCTGCTGCTTTTACTTTCATGGGAATAGGAATAGGTCCACAGCTAGCCGCTAGTTCACTACTAGAAACATATAATATGTTGGCAGATATGAGCCAAACCATGGTTTTGATGTATTTACCTGTGGGATTAGCAGTTGTGGGACCTATGTTTATTAGTGGTACTATATTTTCTATCTATGTTCCTTTGATACCATATTTACTCTTTCTGTTTGGTGCTATAGGTTGGTTAATTTCAGTATTAATTGTAATGGCAGCCGCGCCAATTATATGTTTTCTGATGTTGTGGGGCAATTCTTCTCAAGAAAATCCTTTGTTAGCTCGTGAAGCTGAACAGTTTGTTACCCAAGTTATAGGGATGTTTTTTCGTCCCACTTTAATGATTATTGGTTTAGTCGCTGGTATGGTGCTTTCATATATTGGAGTTGATCTTTTAAATTTAGGCGTGAGTAATTTATTTGACATTATTCTAGGGGGGAAAGAAATAAGTACTTTTGATTTATCTGGGTCTATACAATCTTCGGAAGTTATTTTCAATCTAATAAAAGTGTCTTCGGTATTTGTAGTATATACGTTTATTATGGTATCTGTAGTTAATATAGCTTTTTCACCTATTCATCTACTTTATAGTGAAGCAATGCGAGTTGCAGGTATAACTGCAGTGGCTACTGGTATGGAAGAGAAGTATTTAGAAACGGTCAAACAAGGTGTACAGCAGTATGCTGAAGCTGCTGCTACTGGTTTGAAAGATGTAGTTTCTCAAAAAGGCGTAGGCAGAGCTCCGAAATTTATCCCACCTGGTAAGATTAAGGAAGCAGATAAAGGTGAGGATAAGGGAGGAGAAGTTAGAGGTGATGATGGAGATGAAAAATAGTTAATTATTTCTATTGTTTTTCTGAATATTTGGTACGAGACATAATAATTTTATATTCTCGTTCAGGAATAATTTTTTCTTCGAATTTTTTTTTGGCATCATGTAACATGGTTTGACCACTTTCATTTAAGAGACGTCTTGTGACAGAGGTAACTTGATTAGGATCAGACTCTAATAAAATATCACGAACCTCCTCATTAAAAGCTAAAAATTCACGTAAAGCTACTTGTTTACCATCTATAGTTGGTACTAGCTTTTGACAAATAACTAATCTTAGGGTTTCGATAATATCAATAGTACGTCCACCTCGCTCATCAGCGGGAAATGTCCCAACTAAACGTCTAATAGTTTCTGGAACTCCTGTAGTGTGTAAAGTAGTATAAACAGGATGTCCGGTTAGTGCAGCTTCGATAACTGCTGAAATTATTTCTGGGTCGCGTGCTTCACCTACTAAGATTAAGCGAGGTTTACGACGTAAAGCATTGCGTACCCCGTCAGCAAATGTAGGTAAATGTCGTGGAATCTCTGATTGACTTACAACTGCCGTTGGTTTGTTGACAGCGTCGAATACAAATTCTATAGGAGCTTCATAAGTCAAAACTTTACGATTACAATCTGGATCTTCAACAATATTACGGATAATAGCTGCTAGGAGTGTTGATTTACCAGATCCTGTAGGGCCAGTTACATAAACAACCCCTTCATGGGGAGAGATGGCGTTAATAATTTCCGGTTGCAAGTTTAAAGATTCTAATTTAGGTGGCTCTGCCGGTATAGTTCTTAACGTTAATTGAATGCCATGATGCCCTTCTACTTGACAACCAGTACCATTAACACGAAAACGATAACGTTCGGTGCGGGTTGGTCGAAATTCGTAATGGGTGTCGACATCACGGCCGGATAGAATTTGGGTTGTTCCATTTGGACCATAAAGTAAATTTAGTATATCACCGACCTCGGGAGTAGATAATTTATGTTTGGTAATTTTGTATAAGCGACCACTAACTTCGGCAATCACCTCTTCCCCTGTTTGTAAGGTAATATCTGAAGCCTTCATTTTACTGCAATGGGCTAATACCGCCTCAAAGTTATCTGCTCCGAAACGGAGAGGTTCATTAGGAAATAGCAGTTCTGATTGCTGTATCATATAGTTTATAGTATCAGTTGATTTTTTCTTTTTTATTGTTAACTTGTAAAATTTTATGGGGTTGGTTTTTTGTTGGGATTATCGGCTTCCATTTTTGAGGATTAATTTGTAATTGTGAAATCGCAGTTATTCTAAGTACTCGATCATTGATATGTAAATTATTACCGTCACCAGTAATTCCTAAATCAGCTTGGGCAGTGTATGGAGGTGTCACCATATTTTGAGCAAGTAGTTTACGATATAGAATCATTCCTTCATAGTCTCGTTTGAGTCGTGCTAAGTTGGCGGCGAATATCTGGTCAGCTTGAAATATCCCATCACTCCACCCAATTTGGATATATTCATTCCATATTTTGCGCTCGGAAGCGTTTTGGGGTAACAAAGTGCTATGAGGGGTTTCTGGTTTTTTATATACCATCCAAATATAGTTACGCCAATTAGGAGGAGTGGTAATAAAGCGGGGGGCTTTGACTATTTGATAGTCTATATCAGAAACACGAATTGTAAAATCGTCAGCTAAGTTTAAAGCATTTCTACCTTCTACAAGGATTGGTGGTAATATATTCTGGTTTAAGATTAGGTAATTAAAATTAAAAATTTGGTCTAACTGTCTTTTTTGATGTTCAAGCATTTCATTTATTTGACGTGAACGCCAAGAAAGACTTGCTTGGGCTGCAACACTACGTGCGGTCCTTTTTAAATTTTCTAAACGCATAGGACTAATTTTGGTGCTGGTCGGTGATTTTAGTACTGCAATATTGCTTAATTCTTTGGGAGGTTTCGAGCTGGAACAACTTACTGTCAGTAATGTCAAAGTGATAGTTAAGAAATTTAATATTCTTTTTTTCATGAAAGTTTTGTGATCTTATAATCTTACGTAACGTAATTCTATAATTTTACTTGCTGGGTAAACTACAATATTAGCTTTATTGCCACATTGAAAATGGGCATCACGTAAGATATCTGCTAAAGGGGTATCTTTAGCTGAAATAGATACTAAGATCGGAATTCCTGGAGGGGTACCTAGAATATTTAGCTTGTATTTGGCCGCTTCAGCTATCTTTTTGGCTAAGGGAACAATTGGACCATGCCAGTCAATTGAAGCTAACTGATTCATGCCGATTATATCAGGGTCCATTGGGCTTGGTATCCTTGCATGAGGGTGAGAAGCACGCTCAATTTCAGCCAGTTCAGCAAGAGATTTATTTACTGATAACGCAGTTTCAGTTAATTTTTCTGCGGCAGCATGTTGACTGCGTTTATCATAATTATCAGCAATATAGATTTTAGGCTCCGTACCACATCCCACGAGCACAATTTCTAAAAACATCATGACTACAAATAAAAAGAGGTTTTTAGTTTTCATATATCCATAATCTAGTTGGAAACTCTACTTTATATTGAAATAAGGACGTTATATTGTCAAGTTAATAATGATTTTAATCTAAAACTACTTTGTGATATTATAAATTACAAAAGTGGATTTATAGTTATGACACCAGCACCCACAGAAAATGCCCATTGGCGTGATTCGGCACGAGTTGCTAAATTCTTTTTTATTGATGCTAAGGCGGCTTTCCCTATTTTTTTGTTTCTAATTCATATTAGGTTTTGGACTTTTATTTTAGCATTAATAATAATGATATTTTTTACCGTACTTAACCGTTTCGGTTATAGTGTAGAAGTTTTTCTCCGTATTTTTAGATCTATATTTGCTGGACCAAGGAAATTAGCTATCCCTTGGTGGACCAATTAGATAAAGAGCTTAAATAAATAACGAAATTGATTAATCAATAGGGATTTATTTATGGATTTTTCAAAAGTTCTTTGTGATTTGACAAATACAATGAATGTTGAATTTATGTTAAACAATAAGCCTATAAGTAGTAAAGAGGTTTTTGCTGATACTGGATTATTGCCTGCGATAGCACGACGGGCTGATCAGTTATGTTTACTATGTTTAGGTTACGGTATCGGTGTTAGTTTTATTGAAGCTGAAGGGGCGTTACTTGGAGCTAAAGTTCAGTTTGATGAAGTTACTCCTAATGTGTTACGTCTATTGTGTTTTTATGATGTAGTTAATGAGATTGTTGAGATGGCGGATACAAGAAATCAAGTATCTCTTGATGAACTAATGTATGATTAAAGATGATGGAAGAATTAACTGATAAGCTTAGTAATTGTTGTAATATTGTTGTAGCTAATTTGAATCACTTAAGTGAAAAGTTGGGTAAGATTATTGAAGCTAAGAGAAAAATGGTTAATAACTCTGGTGAAAGTAATATACTACAACAAGGTAGTAGCATTGCTAATTTGGAAGTAATTCAGGCAAAGTTACCATTGTCAATTGATAAAACCAAACAATTATGCCAAGAGATTCAGAAACTTTTGGTGGCGGTAGTGGTGTAGAAATTTCATCTCTTGAAGAGGGATAATGGCGGAACGAGAAAAATTATTAAATGCTGCAATCGAGATCGGTAGAAAATTAATAAATATTTTAGATGATATTTTAGTTACTGGTGATTGGGACTCTTCTCTTTTTTTAAAAACTTCCGCAGCTAAATTACGTGATTTACGTAACGAAATTGCAATACTATGTGATATTGATAAGGCTAAACCTACTGATGTTTATCAAAGTACTGTTCCTAATAAAGATAGTAGGCAAAACTCCCCTCCGGGTTATTTTCGTGTGTTTATTTTGTTATATCAAGTTGATGGTTCTAATTTGCAAAGTTGGTATCGAACTATAAAGACTCTCAGTGAATATAGTGTTACAAGACCTGCCTATAAAGATGAAAACCATGCCCAAGAATTTATTCGGGCAAAAACCCTAGGTATCGAACGAAATGGTTACGTGGTTGTTAATGTTAAGGATAATGATTTTTATCCAACAGAGCAGCACGTTGATTCATTTGGTCATCCATTAATTGCTCTGAAGGAAGAGGCAGTAAAATTAGATAATGTAGTTGAATTTGTCCATGCTAATAAAAAGCATTATGTAATTCGTGATAATGCTTTAGTTTTATTGGGTGAAATTTGATCGTGTTCGTTACGTATTTTTGCTACAATGAAGCCATGGGGCAGATGTCCCCTATGGTACAGTCAAAAAATGGAAGGAAGAGTATATGCCGGAACAACAACAATCAGGGCAAGATAACTCACTAGATTTTTTGTGGATAATTGCTTTTGCTATGGGTGGGATTATCTTGGTGTGGTATTTTGGTCAGGTGTATATTACCACAGCGATTTTTTATGTTCGTTTATACGAAATTACTTTTTTAGATTTTATTTTTAATTTTTTATCAAAAGCAACTCAATTCATCGGTTTACCATCTTACCAAGTTGATTTTAGTCAATGGTTAGTATTTATTCGTGGGAACTTAGGTGCTGCTGCGAGTTTTTCTGATCTTGTGTCACTAAGCAATTTCGTAGGTAGTTATATGCGTTATCCTTTATCTTTATTGATGTTAGGGGGGGCAGCATTGTTGTATTTTGGTGGAGCCTCGCATCGTTTGCGTCATACCTTTAATACCAAGCTACTAAAAACTTTAGAGCAGGAAAATTGGCCTCAGATTACTCCGGTGGTGGATCTTGATTTAGTGAATGCTAAATTAGATGAAGGACCATGGGCTATTGGTTTGTCTCCAGTGCGTTTTTGTAAAAAGCATGATCTTCTTGATATTACAGAAAAGAGGGGTCAGTACACCATGACTTTACGACGTGGAGCTGCATATCGCATCTTATCTTTGCAGCTTGGCCCCCAATGGAAAAGTGTAAATGCTTTACCTATATATTTAAAAGCACTGTTTGCGATTTTTGCTGCCCGTATTAATGAGGATAAAAAAAGTTCTGAGATTTTACTGGATCAGATTTCCGCTTCAGCTAAGAATGGTAGCAAACTTAGCTTTGCTGGTGTTGAAGAACTAATATGTAAATATGGGAATTCTAAAAAAGTTAATAAGATAATTAATTTGCATGGTTACGTTACCACCGTATTAGCTTCGATGTTAGTTAGAGCACGTGAAGTTGGTGTCCTTGCTTCCGCAGAGTTTATTTGGTTTAAGCCAATTGATAGACGAATTTGGTATATGTTAAACAGTGTTGGTCGTCCCACAGCTTTGCCTGAGATCTGTGGAGCTTTTGCTCATTGGTTGGCCGAGAAAAAATTGGGATTGCCTCTTATGGTGCCTATGGTAGATGAAGCTATCAAAGGGTTAGAGTTAGCATTGAGTGAGATTATTTATAAACCTGAAGAAGAATAATATTTATTGTGGATAAGTGTTAAAGGGAAAACGATGCCGGTACAGCAACGAGGTTTAGAACAGGAACAGGAACAGCTAACAAGTGCGTTAGTGCGTGATACGCGCACTTTAGGGCAACGTGTTACTGATTTTTTAAAGGAGTCAAGTAATGTTGCATTGATTATAACAGCTCTTGCTCTTTCAGGTTTTGTTGTTCCAGCTATCATTGATATTGTTTTTATCATCGGACTATTTTTATTTTTGTTTTCAAGTACTCGACATTATACTTTACCATTCCGTATGCCGAAGAGAACTAAGTGGAAAGATTATAATACTCCGAAGCCGGGTACTAATAAACCGAGTATAGCGGCCGGTATATATTTTTTGGGTAATGATCGTAAAACTAATGATGAATTGTGGTTTACTAATGATGATATGCGTACCCATGTTTTGATATTTGGGTCAACTGGAAGTGGTAAAACTGAGGCAATGGTTTCTGTTGCTTATAATGCTTTGGTTCAGGGGAGTGGTTTTATTTATGTTGATGGTAAAGGCGATAATAGCGTTTTTGCAAGAATTTTTTCTTTAGTGCGATCTATGGGGCGGGAAGATGATTTATTACTGATTAATTTTATGACTGGTGCTCGTGATATTATTGGTCCCCAGGAAAAGCGTCTATCAAATACCATGAATCCTTTTGCTACAGGTTCTTCTAGTATGTTATCGCAACTAGTTGTCGGTCTCATGGAAGCATCTGGCGAGAAATCTTCTGGTGATATGTGGAAAGGCAGAGCTATCGCTTTCGTTGAAGCTTTAATGAGAGTTTTAGTTTATATGCGTGATGCTGGTCATATTTTACTTGATGCAAATACTATTCGTAACTATTTTTTATTAGAGCGACTTGAAGCGATGGTTATGGATAAAATTTTTATTCGAGATAATCAGGAACCAGTAAGTTTGGAAGGTGTTCCCAGTATTGTTCTCGAGCCCATGAATAACTATATATTTAATTTGCCCGGATATAACAAGGAGAAGAAGGGAAAGCAAGTTTCCCAAGTTTTAGAACAACATGGTTATATTACCATGCAACTAACAAGAGTATTTTCATCTTTAGCCGATACTTATGGTCATATTATCAGGACTAGTTTACCTGAAGTCGATTTGCGCGATGTAGTATTAAATCGGCGTATTTTAGTAGTGTTACTCCCAGCTTTGGAAAAATCTCCAGATGAACTAGCTAATTTGGGGAAAATTATTATTGCTTCTTTAAAAGCTATGATGGCTGCTGGTTTGGGTGATGAGGTAGAGGGAATGTATAGTCAAGTGATTTCACGGAAGCCAACTAATGCACGTAACCCATTTTTATGTATTTTAGATGAATATGGATATTATGCAGTTCCTGGTTTTGCGGTAGTACCGGCGCAAGCACGTTCTTTAGGATTTTCTGTGGTATTCGCTGGTCAAGATTTACCGGCATTTCAAAAAGCTTCTAAGGAAGAGGCAGCTTCTATTGGTGCTAATACTAATATTAAAATTTGTATGAAATTGGAAGACCCAATGGAAACTTGGGAATTCTTTATGAAATCTGCAGGTGAGGCTCATGTTTCTGTAGTTGGTGGTTATCAGTCGGATGCCCAAAGTTTAACCGGCCAGTATGTAGATTCTCGTAATGTGCAAATGGAAAAACGTTCGCGAGTCGATTTACTTGATTTAAAAGAACAACGTGAGGGAGAAGCTCATATTTTCTTTAAATCACGTATTGTCAGAGCTAAGATGTTTTATGCTAATCCACCACCTGTTAAGGAACTGCGTTTAAATCAATTTGTTAAGGTTGATGTGCCTCCAGATGCAGTATTGCGCAATTTAGTAGTTGGTTTTGAGAATTTTAAAAAATTATTTCAAGAAGGGGATAAAATTTTTAACGAGGTAAAACTTCCAGATGATAATATTAAAGTGATTACTGAATTATTTTCTAAGCAAGAAATAGCTTCTCCTATAGATAAAGGGTTAGCCGTTTTTATGAGCTATTGTAGTGAGGGGGAGATGGTCAAGACTCAGGAGGAAGCGGCAGAGTTCGAATTAGCGGTTGGTGAGCTAGATGTATTTACCAAATTGAGTATCTCAGATTATCTCAAAACTGTACTTCTAACCGATGACGTAGAGAAATTTAGTCAACCTATTTTAACTAGATCGTTTGTTTTAGAGCAAATAAAGCAAATTGAAGCGGTGTTTAATAGTGATCAAAAGAGTGTTCAGGAAGTTTCGCAAGAATTGGTTAACGATATGCATACTGCTACGTTTTATCCACCAGAGGTTAAGGATATTCCCGAGGTTAAGCAGTTGGTAGAAGCGACGACAGTTTTAGTTAAGCAAATAATTTTTGATAAATAGAGCATTGTTATGAAAAAATTTTTTAAAATATTTAGCTATAGTTTTTTAACATTGATGTTGAGCGGTTGTTTTATGTTGAAACATGGTAACTATACTAAGAGCCAAAATCTTCAAAATAAGCAGAATGTTGCCAAGTTAGTTGATAAATTGGCGAAGTATGATGTACTTGTTTTGCGCCGTGGTAACTCGGTGATTCTAGCACTACCTAACAAAAGATTTTTTATGAGTAGTTCAGCAAATTTTACTTATCATGCTAATAGGGCTCTAGATCTAATCCTTGGTTTTGCCAGTTACTATGAAGGTATGTCAATTGCTGTTACTGGTTGTTTTAAAGATGAAGGTGATAATTTCGCTAGAGCTTTAGCTATAGAGCGCTCTCACAAAATAGTCCAATACTTATGGAAATGCAAAACACCTGCTAATTTTATTTATGTGGGTAATAAGAATAAATTTTTTTGCGATGGTCAAACTTTGAGTGACTATATGTTTATTGAATTTGTGGATTTTTATTTTTCATAGTCCTCTAATAGGTT
>JAISFD010000065.1 GCA_031263815.1 Coxiellaceae bacterium
GAAAAACGCTACATTAACTTAACGCTCACTATAGATTTTTAGCACTCACTCCGTCCTGCTAAAAATCGTCAGCTACCGCAGACTACTCTCCTTCGCTTCGCTCTCCCTAGCTCGCAGCGAAAGAATCACCTATAAACCGCATAAGCTACAAGTGCTGGCTACGAGATATCGCTATAGCACTTGGTAACTCTTCACATAATCCTGAAATATTAAAAGCTCTAAAATCACGTCTTAACTATCTATCACCATTAGTTCATGAACATATAGAGTGGGCAATAGTAAAACAGGTTAGATCATAACTAGGCTTCGACTTTAACTAAACTATAAACCAACTATAGTTACTAGTTTTGGGCAAGAAAACTACCACATCCATTTTCATAAAGGCAATATAAACAAGTTCTTAATGTAATACTTCATCTCATCAATAGAATCATAAACATCACTTAACGCTTGATGTTTAGTTTTTCTCTGTAGCCCTTTAGCAAGGTGGGGATACCAACGTCTGGCAATAATCTTTAAAACACTAACATCAAAATTACGATAATGAAAATATTTTTCTAGCTTCGGCATGTAACGATATAAGAACCGTCGATCTTGACAAATAGTGTTACCACACATTGGTGATTTTCCCTCAGGCACATACTCTTGCAAAAATTGCAAAGTAAGTTCTTCAGCTTTTCTTGTACTAATTTTACTTCTTCTAACCCTATCAGTTAACCCTGAAGAACCATGCTGATTAACACACCATTCATCCATCTTTGCTAATACTTTATCACTATGATGAATAGCTATTACTGGGCCTTCAGCCATAATATTTAAGTGTTTATCAGTAACTATAGTTGCAATCTCAAGAATACGATCTTTATCTGGATCAAGACCAGTCATCTCTAAATCAAGCCAAATCAAATTATTTTGACTCATTCTCATACATTTCCCCTTGCTTCATTCCTAGATCAGCGTAAAATTTAATAGATAATAGTCATTTTGTTGCACTTATTACAAGGCTTTTCGTATTATAAGGGAGATATTCTATGATAATAGCAATTATACTTAGTGTCATAGCATATTTTATTGGTTCAATATCAAGCGCAATCCTAGTGTGTAAGTTCTTTAATCTACCAGATCCACGCACTGCAGGCTCGATGAATCCGGGGACCACTAATGTTTTGAGAATTGGCGGGAAAGTACCAGCTCTCATTACTTTAGGTGGAGATATGCTCAAAGGTTTTTTACCAGTACTTATTGGACATTTAATTGGGGTGAGCGGTTTTTGGCTGGGTCTAGTTGCAATAGCCGCATTTCTTGGTCATATCTTCCCAGTATTGTTTAATTTTCAAGGTGGTAAGGGTGTAGCCGCAGCATTAGGTACATTTTTAGCCCTATCACCATTTGCCGGCATTATTATAATTCTAAGTTGGGTTTTAGTAGCCATAATTTTGCGTTACTCTTCTCTTGCATCAATAGTAGCAGCCAGTCTTGCACCAATAATCATGTTACTATTTGCTAATAAAGGTTACCTATTACCAACCCTCGTAATCGCAGCAATCTTGATCTATCGACATATAGAAAACATCAAAAGACTACGTGCAGGAACGGAAAGTAAAATAAGTTTCTTTTAAAATGTATATATTTTTTTGATATTACAATGCTAATCGGGGATAAACTTCAATTTCCAAATTAGTTGTTTTCCCTAACATTAAGTATTTTGCCCCTGTATAGGCAATCATTGCCCCGTTATCAGTACAAAATTCCAGGCGCGGATAATATACGCGTACTTTTTCCTCTTCTCCTAAACGGTCTAATTTTTCACGTAATACGTTATTCGCACTAACACCACCAGCAATTATTAAACGGGGTAAATTAATTCCTTTCATTGCTCGTTCACATTTAATAACTAGGGCATCGGTAGCTGCATCTTGAAAAGCAAAAGCGATCTCGGCACGTGTTTTTTCATCATTACCAAACTCGCGCAAATAATTTAAAGCACAGGTTTTAAGACCACTGAAACTAAAACTTAATCCTCTCTTATTAACCATAGGACGAGGAAAAGAAAATCGCGTGCTACCTTTTAAAGCAAGTTTGGCTAATGCTGGTCCACCTGGATATGGTAATCCCAATATTTTAGCTACCTTATCAAAGGCTTCTCCTACTGCATCATCTAGAGTCTCACCCAAAATTTTATATTTACCAAATTCCTTAGCTTCAATAAGTTGGGTATGACCACCAGAAACTAACAATGCTAAAAATGGGAATACAGGGGGATTTGGTTCTAGAAAAGGTGCTAAAAGATGTGCCTCCATGTGATGAACAGGAACTACAGGAATTTTTAAAACAAATCCCAAAGCTTTGGCAAAAGCCGCACCCACCAGTAGGGCACCAATAAGTCCGGGACCTGCAGTATAAGCGATTCCATTCAAATTACGCAGAGTAATTTTTGCTCCATCTAAAACACTTTTTACTAATGGCAAAAGTTTTTGTACATGATCACGTGAAGCAAGTTCAGGAACAACTCCACCAAATTCAGCATGCAATCGTACTTGGCTATATAATTTATGAGATAATAAACCTCTTTCAGTATCATAAATCGCCACACCAGTCTCATCACAAGATGTTTCAATACCTAAAACAAGCATGGCAGCACTTTACTATCGAACATTGATATTAACCAAACAAGGAGCAGAATCATTGCACCTTACATAACCGAACATTTCCACTTATCCTTCATCTGTTTTTTAATTCTTTCATTATCAGCTTCTAATTGTGCATTACTTGCTTTAACCGCTCTATTTCATCTACGAGCTCTTCTTTCTCATCTTCAAGTGTCTTTATCTCACTATCAAGCTGTTGCGCAATTCTTTCTGTTATACTGATAACAGTATAAGGACCAGTTTCAGGGTGTTCGCATTGTGGGGAATTCTGTTCAAGTGTAATACTATCTCCTACGGGACAAGAAAAAAGCTCTCCATTATTCAAAACAAATCGGGGGGGAGGGGGGGTGTAATCAGGACTCGAACACCATGCCATAACTCTAACGGGGGTTCTACCTATATCAAATAACTCATAAGTCCTTGGAGTTTCTCCCAATAAAGTAATTGCCATCTTTTTCCAAGCCTCATGGGCTTGGCTTCCATCATCAAGTTTAATGACATTCCATAACTCCTCATCCGTATTATATGTTTGTAACTCTAGCGGCAATGATACTCCTTCCACTCTCACACCTTTTATACTAACTCCTAGTTCTACATTTGGTTTCCCTTCTATTACAACTATGGTCGGCTCTGAAGAATCTTTACAGCACGGAAGTCCTACCATCCGAGCATAACTAGAAGAGGAGATAAATAACGTTAACATCATAAGAACTTTAAATATTTTAATCAATTTTTCAACTTTTTGAATACTGCTAAAATCTATAACAAGCGTGTCGCTATGCTCACTATAGATTTTAGGCCATCGTGACCCATAAAATCAGTTCGCATGGCCGCGACACATCGTTGTGCTTCGCACACCGCAGCCGTCCTGCGGCTGAAAAACGCT
>JAISFD010000043.1 GCA_031263815.1 Coxiellaceae bacterium
AATTTTATTAGTAATTTATTATCGGCCTTGGCGGCTTATATTTTACGACCAAGAAAACCATCGCTGAAATTTAATTTGTTAACACCAAAAATGGTCGCTCTTATGTCGAACTGAGGTTATAAATATGGATTATTTTTCATCTTTTTCCTAATACTAGAGCATCAGTTGTACTCTTTGAACAAACAGCTCCCTAAAACAAGGTTTGAGATATATGGCCTTTATCTCCAAACAGTTTACCGAAATGGTATAATAATATTGTAAGATTTAGCTAGAGGGAGGGAGTTGTATGAAAAAACCCAACATTTCTTTTTTATCTTTTGCGCATTATTAGTGTTTATTGTCAGCCAATCAGTTTTTGCAGGATTTAGTATTGATGTAGTTGACAAATCAGGTGAAAATTATGCCAGTGTTGATATTGTTATAACTCTAGTGGGTTTTGGTGTTCTATCTGGACGCTTGTCACTAGGTGAAATTGGAGCATACCAAAAGCATTTTAAATATTTTGAATATAATTACCTTAATATATATACCTCTTACAGGCATTGACATGCCACTTTCAGAAGAATGCAATTTGAATATGAGGTTATTGCCACCCCCACAAGACCTACTGGAATTTTAACACGATGGAGTCAAAATTTTGCCAGAAACGAAGCAGTTGTCAGACGTTGTGCGCTTAATCTGATCAAAAAATTTCAGGAAATTAGTAATTACCGTATGGGAAAGGCAAAAATGGCTTTGAAAACAATAAGGAAGCTTTTGGTGGTTAGTGATAACAATATGGCCGTACTGTTACAAGGTACTAAAGGGGTTACTTAAAACTTGGGACAGCCGTGGAGTTTTTAACGAAATTATTTTGTCGTTATTGGGCAAAAGAAGCTGAAGATGCCTTAATATTTGAAATATTACAAAAAGTAAAAAAATACGGGAGTTACCTTAATAAAATAGAAATTTATGGCAATAGAGACTCTTGTTTTCAGTGTCAGGCTAAACTGCAGTGGTTAACTACTTATTTAAATTTATATATATTGGATTATGCACAAGAAGAATTTCAGACTACGTATTTAGTTAATCCAGATAAAGATGTAGTATCATGTAAATTAGCAACCCGACAAGAAACTGATATTGATAATATTGTTAAGTTTGAACTTTCTCCTGGAGACCGCTTTCCTATTAGGGCATTTACTCCTGCATCTATGAAGATGATGAAAGGACAATATACAGGGATAATTAGATCTATAGATGCTAGTAAAAATATTTTAAGAGTAGAAATAATACAAATAGCAGAAGAATATCATTCTAAAGAAAATTCTTCTGTTAATACAAAAGAGGAATTAATAAAATTAAACAATAGAAAAACAGTTTGCATTGGATTTAAAGGGACATTAGAACCATAGGACCAAAAGATCACTTTTAGTATTAGCGACGATGACAAGAGTATGGATAAAATAGGCAGTGAACTTATGAGTCAGGGAGTGATTTTTGGCGTAGCCAAAGAGATTACCTTTCCATAAAATGTAAAACCTTAAGTTGCTGCAGTGACTGGCGTCTTAAAAAAAGTGGCTTACGTCTCAGCAGAGATCTCAATGAGAAAAAGCTAAGAATATTGTATTACCAAAAATTAACCAGTATAATCCGCAAAAATATTGCTAAAAGAGGTAAAATCAAAATTATGCCTAGTATTAAAATCAAAGAACATGAATCTTTTGACGGCGCTATGCGTCGTTTTAAAAGGGCCTGCGAGAAAGCTGGAATTCCTGGCAAGTTACGTCAAATTGAGCATTATGAAAAACCCACCGCAAAGCGTAAACGTAAACGTTCGGCAGCTATCAAACGACAACAAAAACGTATATCTAAAGAGAGCTACGTTAAATGAGCGCTCTTCTACTACAAATCCAAGAAGATGTAAAAAATGCTATGCGAACAAAAGCTAAAGAGGTGCTCGAAACTCTACGTCTTTTACTTGCTAATATTAAACAACGAGAGATTGATGAACGTATAACTTTAAATGACAGTCAGATTATAGCAGTTATCGATAAAATGATTAGACAGCGTCATGACTCAATTGAACAATACCAAAAAGGGAGTCGTCAAGATCTAGCTGATAAAGAAGCTGCTGAAATAGAAGTACTTAAAAAATATATGCCACAAACTCTAACCGAAACCGAGATTAAAAACCTAATTACAGAAGCTATATTTGTCACCGGTGCTAACTCTATCAAAGATATGGGCAAAGTTATGGCTTACATAAAAACTAAAGCTCAAAGCAGAGCTGATATAGGAAAAATCAGCACTGAAGTCAAAAATACCCTAACAAATTGATTTTTAAATTAAATCTTATATTATATATTTAGTTTATATGTCTAAATTAATTCCTCAAACATTTATTGACGATTTATTAACAAGAACTGATATCGTTGATATAGTCAGTTCTCGTGTTAAACTACGACGTACTGGTAGTAATCTAGTTGGACTATGTCCATTTCACACTGAAAAAACCCCCTCTTTTACGGTTAGTCCCAACAAACAATTTTTCCACTGTTTCGGATGTGGTGCTCATGGAAATTCTATCGGTTTTATTATGCAATTTGAGCACTTAAATTTTATCGAGACAATAGAAAATCTAGCTTCTCAAGTAGATTTAACCGTTCCTGAGACTAGTGGCCGTAGTAATGAAGCTCGGCATACTGAACTATATGATTTGACAGAAAAAATCACTACTTTCTTCGAGCAACAACTACCTCACTCACCCCGTGCTATTAGCTACTTAAAATCTAGAGGTTTAAATGGGGAAATTTGTAAGAAATTCAGAGTTGGCTACGCCCCTAATGATTGGGACAATTTAAATTCGATTTACAGATCATCCTCTGTCATTAAACAACACATGCTAACTACCGGGTTTTTAGCAACCAAAAATAATAAGTTTTATTCACGCTTTCGTGATAGAGTTATGTTTCCTATTCAAAATGTTCGTGGTCATATCATTGGTTTTGGTGGACGTACTATAGATAACGATCCCGCTAAATACCTTAATTCCCCAGAAACTCCCATATTTCATAAAGGGGAAGAACTATATGGCTTACATGCGGCCAGAAAAGCAACGCCTAATTTAAAATTTATAATTGTGGTTGAAGGATATTTAGACGTCATTTCATTAGCTCAATTTGGTATAACAAATGCAGTAGCTACTCTAGGTACAGCAATTTCAACAAAACAAATTCAATTATTACTTCGTCACACCTCAGAAATAGTTTTTTGTTTTGATGGCGACTCAGCTGGGCGTACAGCTGCCTGGCGTGCTTTAGAAAATTCACTCCCTATAATGCGTGATGGAATTCAAATAAAATTCCTATTTCTACCCGAGGAACATGACCCAGATACTCTCATTAGAAAAGAATCCAAAGAAAAGTTTAATCAACGCCTGGAAAGCGCTGTACCCTTATCAGATTTCTTTATCAACCATTTAGAATCTAACATCAATATAAATACCATAGATGGTAAGGCTAAATTAACTAAAATAAGTAAAGAATGGCTTAAAAAAATGCCTCTTGGGATTTTTCGTCAGCTATTATCAAGCAAAATAGCAAAATTAGTAAATATCAATGTAGAAGAACTAGACATCGAGAATACTATGGAATCACCTCAAAATGCTCAAGTTATAGATCCAACTATAGCATCAACAACCCCCAATATACCTATTCCAATCGAAAATACAATTAATATCCTACTACACTACCCAGAGTCTATCTGTCACATCGAGGATCTTGACAGAATAAAGAATATTAAGCTAAACGGTATTGAAATATTATCCGAATTAATTTATTTACTAAAGCAACAGCCAAATATCTCTATGGGTGCTATACTTGAATATTGGAGAGACCGCCAAGAATTTAACTTACTGAACAAACTAGCCTGCAAAGAACCAATTATTCCCAAAGAAATCTTGAAAAATGAACTCATAGGTACTATACAGCTATTAAAAAAGCTTGAACAAGAAACTCTTATTCAAGCCTTATTGGCAAAGGCCTCTACTGAAAAACTAAAAATAGAAGAACGACAAAAACTACAAGATTTAATTACGCTTTCTAAAAGCAGGTAACAATATATGAAAAAGAAAAAAAATACATTAAAAACAAAGAATAACAGCAAATTAATAAAAAAAATAAAAAGTAAAACTAAGGTATTAAAACCCAGAAAATCTAAACCTAAAAAAATCCAAACAAAAAAAAATAAAACTAAGCTACGAAGCATTGTGTCCAAAACCAAAGAACTTAAAACCAAAACGCCAAAAACTAAAGCTGAAATTTCAACCAAGCAAAAAGAGGAACTAAAAAATCTAATTGCTAAAGGCAAAGATCAAGGATATTTAACTTTTACTGAAATTAATGATCATCTGCCACCAGAAATAACCGATCCCAACCAAATAGAAGATATTATCTGGATGTTGAATGAAGATATTGGGATTCCGATTTATGATGAAAATCCTGAATCTGAAGCTACAATATTTACTGAGAATGCTGCCGTTCCAGCTGCTGAAGGAGAACAAACAACAACTGTAACTACAATTGAAGATGAAATTGGACGTACCAACGATCCAGTACGTATGTATATGCGAGAAATGGGTACGGTAGAGTTACTAACTCGAGGTGGTGAAATTGCTATTGCCAAAAGAATCGAGGAAGGTTCAAAGAATATTTTATCTGCTTTATCTCATTTCCCCGGTATTATCGAGTCGATTTTAACTGAATATACTAAAACTACAACTGGTGACAAACGTCTCCAAGATGTTATATCTGGGTTTTATGATATTGAGAAATGGCACACTCCTAAAGTTGTTTCTCCAGAGGAAGAGATAGAAAATGATATCTATCCTGAGAGTCTTAGTGTTAACAAAAAAGCAAATGACAAAAGAGATGATCAGAAAGATACTGACGAAGAAAATAGTGAATTAGATGAAGAAAACGATGACCTGGATTTATTTGAATCTGGTCCTGATCCTGTCGCCGCTAAAAAGCGCTTTACTAAGCTACATAAACTACATCGTCAACATACTAAGGCATTAGAAAAACATGGGAAAAATCATAACATAACTATTAAGTTGCTTAAACAACTGATAGATTCCTTTACCCAATTTAAATTGACACCTAAAGAGTTCCAAAAACAAACGGTAAAATTACGAAAAATCCTCAATAATATTCAGACTATTGAATATTCAATCATGGAACTATGTACTGTAAAATGTAAAGTCCCACGTAAAACATTTATTAATGCTTTTACTAACCATGAGACTGATTTAAATTGGCTAGATAAATTTGCTCGCGCTAATAAAAATCATGCTAAAGAGCTTCTTCAGCATACTGCAGATATTCACCGTGCCCAAAAAAAATTGTTAGTGATAGAAAAAGAATTGGGTCTGAGTATTACCAAAATTAAAGAGATTAACCGCCTAGTTATTGCTGGAGAAAACAAAGCCCGCAAAGCTAAAAAAGAAATGACTGAAGCTAATTTGCGTTTGGTTATCTCAATCGCTAAAAAATATACTAATCGCGGTTTGCAATTTTTAGATCTCATTCAAGAAGGTAACATTGGTTTAATGAAAGCAGTAGATAAATTTGAATACCGTCGTGGTTACAAATTCTCTACCTATGCCACTTGGTGGATCCGCCAAGCTATTACTCGTTCAATTGCCGATCAAGCACGCACGATTCGCATTCCAGTACATATGATTGAAACTATCAATAAGTTAAATCGGATTACTCGCCAAATCATTCAAGAAACTGGGGCTGAACCAACTCCAGAAGAATTAAGCGTACATATGCAAATGCATGAAGATAAAGTACGTAAAGTGCTCAAAATTGCCAAAGAGCCAATATCGATGGAGACTCCTATTGGCGATGAAGATGACTCACATTTAGGAGATTTTATTGAAGATACCAGTACTCTTTCTCCAGTTGATTCAGCAACGCAAAATGGTTTAAGAGAAGCTACTCATGATGTCTTATCATCATTAACCCCTCGGGAAGCTAAAGTTTTAAGAATGCGTTTTGGGATTAACATGAATACTGATCACACTTTAGAAGAAGTTGGAAAACAATTTGACGTAACACGTGAACGTATTCGCCAAATCGAAGCCAAAGCTCTTAGAAAGCTACGTCATCCTAGTAGATCTGAAAAATTGCAAAGTTTTGTTGACTCGAGCAATTAAGCGTAAATTTTGACCGTATCAACTATTAATTAACTGGTACATTATTTTCTTTGCGTGTACTTCTCACTAACGAAGCAGTTACTCGTAGTGTTTTTGATGCTGATGTTGAAATCATCTTCATATTCCTCGAAGACTGTGGTGTTCCCACATCAGTTTTCTCTAGCCTTGTTTGAGTAGGTAATGTGTTTGGCGCTGATGCTGGTGATAACGTTTAAGTCTGTGATAACTCGTCAGATAATTTTTGCTCTAGAGTTGGATTTTTAGTTGCTGCAGGTGTATGCAATCCCGCCGCTGTTGCCTCCGGCTTCCATATATCATTAATTTTTTCTTCTAGTTGTCTAAGGTTCTCCTTCTTAGCTTTATCCATTACTATTGGGATAGGCCTCAAGCGAATTTAATGAATTAACAGACAGGTTCTTGCTATTTTTGAGTATGTAATTATTTAAAATTTTGTTAACCAAATATATAGTAAGTATCTTGCAAATGATGTATAAATATATTTTTTAGTACAAAAAATAAGGAGATATAAATATATGAATAGTGATGTTAATGAATATTTTCATAATATTATCGATTCCATAGAAGAACGAGTAACCTGGAAAGATAAAAACGGAGTTTTTCTAGGATGTAATAGATACGCTGCTACTCTACTCGGTTTTAAAGACCCTAAAGATGTAATAGGTAAAACATCTTATGATTTATTTCCTAAGACAGGAGCTGATCTCTTACAAAAACAAGATAAGATCGTTTTAGAAACTGGACATAAAGTAATTTTTAAAGAGAGGATTGTCACTTCTTCCGGCGAAACTCAAATCCATTCATGTTCGAAAAGCCCACTACGTGATAAAACAGGTAAGATTATTGGTGTTGTCGGAAACTCTTTTGATATAACTAATCGTATAAAAATAGAACAACTAAAATTAGAAAAATTACAAACAGAAAAAGAAACATCTGAAAAAGTTTCACGTATTATAGAATTAATTGCGGGAAATATTGCACATGAAATACGTACTCCCCTCTCTATTATCAGCATTAATATCGATAGATTATTGATGGAACTCAAAAAAACGTTACTCAATTACAGTAATGTGGAACAAAAAACCAAAATAAAAAATTTTGCCAGCAATATAAAATATACTGTTCAAAATAGTAGCAACATTATTACTATGTTACTCATCAAATTACATAGCATCTTCGATGCAAAGCACGCTAATATTGAACTTAAACCAAACTCTATCAAACAATGTATTAATCAAGCTATAAATGAATATCCTTTTTATAAGAAGGAAAATAAATTAATCACATGGAGTAACCAAAAAAATCAAGATTTTATTTACCTAGGAGACGGTTTATTAACTAAACATATCTTATTTAATCTGATCAAAAACTCTTTAGGAGCAATCAAAGAAGTTGGGCACGGGGAAATTTCAATTAATTTAACTAGTGATGAGCAGTTTAATTATTTGATATTCGAAGACACTGCCACAGGAATTCCAGCCGAAAATCTAGATACCTTGTTTCAGCAGTTCGATATTAAAAATAAACGGGGTACTGGTTTAGGCCTAGCATTTTGTAAAACGATAATGCAATCTTATGGAGGAGATATTACATGTGATTCTGAACAAGATAAATTTACACGATTCACTTTAGGGTTTCCTAAAATAATTGATGTAGAAAATAAAACGTAGGGATTTTAGCAAGATAGATACTTAACTTAACGAGGTATTTTAGGCACTAAAGGATGAGGAAGTTACATCTACCTTCTCTTCTTCGCTTTTTTCTGGTTCTATTTTATTTTTGGCTTCATTAATTAATTTAGTAAAAGTCGTAGTTTCATCGAAAGAATTTCTATGGAATATTCCCCTTTTTTTCTTGAGTAGCATTACATAATAATCTGTTACAAAATCTCCAGTGGGTTCATTGTCAGCTATTTTTTGCCATTTATCTCTATTGTTGCCAACATGTGAAATAAGCTTTCGTAATATTGTTTCCTTTTTCTCTCTGGTAAGATTATCGATATCATATTCTTGCGTTATATCTGGATTATTAAAGGCTAACCTAATTTTACACATGTTATATAAAAAAAGATGGGCAGCGTTGGATGTAAGTTCATTTCCATTTCCGGTGACAAATGATGTAAGCTTTTCATCCATTTCTTTCTGTAAATTCGGATTTGTAGCCTCCCATTTTCCGGCAAATTCAAAATACGGTTGAAAATATTCCTCTGTTATTTTTCTAATATCATCCAAAGAAATAGGGCCCGGAGGGAAATTTCTGACTCTTTGAATTAAGTTACGAAAATCCTCAAGATCTACTGCAAATTGATCTAAAATTTCCTTTTTCTCTTCTACTGTTAGTTCTCTAGCGGTTGTTTCATTATATATTAGCTGACTTCTTGTACTATATTCTTCGATAAGTCCATCATCATCTAACTGAGATTTTGGCATAAACGATCTTCTAATTCTGTAAAAACCCTCTGTTATAGGCATATGCATTACTTCTTCTGCGCGTTGCATCAAAGTACCATGACTTTGTGCTATTTCTCCAAATATCTGTTCAGCCTTATAACGAAATGCTGCAATTTGTTGTTCTTCTTCACTCTTATCCTCAGTTGCTAATAAAGATTCAATTACTTTCTTAAGCATTTTTTCTCGTGCTGTTTGAGGGTTCATTAATCTTGAATTTTCTTCTTTCGCTTCTTGAAATATCTCATCCAAAGTGGATCGATAATTTGTGCCATAGATTTTGTCTTGGATAGTTGTCAATCTTTGTATAAATTGATGTTTTGCCATTAGGAGTACGCTTCTCTCATCTTCAGTCGTCCTAACTGCCGCGTCAAAATATTCCTGATATTGAATTGATACCTCTTTCCTCTTAGATGTTAAACGTAACTGTCGTACTTCTTCTGCCTGAGCTTCGTGTCGAATCTTATCTAAAATCTCTCTCCTTTTTCGTGCTGAGGTTATTTTTGATTTTTCTTGTGATAAGCCGAAAGTTTTACAAATACTTTCCCAGTTATAAATACCAATTGTGGTTCCTTTGCTACCATAACGACCAGTTCTACCATTAACCTGACCTGTTGATCGTGCATTGGGATCAAAGTCTGATCTTATAACTTTAGTAAGGTTTGGTATATTTACTCCACGCCCAAGAATTGGGGTAGCAACGATAATTGTTCTTTTATCTCTTGCGAGCTGAGCGAATCTCTTTTCGTCTATTTCTTCTAGCTCATCCCCTGGTGGGTTAAATTTAAAATATCCATCAGCAGTGGCTAAAATTAGGTTTACTGGCTTCCTCTGATTAGAAACTAAGGATTTGAGTTGATCAAAAATGCTTTTACACTCTTCACCATTCGTAGCTATTATCAACTGAGTATCAGAGATATCTTTAGCAAGCTCCTTTCTGATAGCTTTTATATGTTGCTCAGAGTTTTCTGCAAACTGTGGCGGCAAATCCATACGTCTGTTGGTAAAATGAGGAGGAATTACCATTCCCTTAACTTGATGACTTGTACTAAACTCTCCTAGTAAACCTTCATGACCCATGGTTCCAGTAATACCAACAACTCTTTTCATCCGCAGTAACTCAGTATGAGCGCTTCTTGAGCTTACACAAAAACTCTCCTTATCTATTACAAATGGCGGCCCGTTTTTGAAACGATCTTGTGCTTGTAATTTGGCACTCAAAAGCTGATGAGCTCCATTGGCTAAAATCGCCCCTTCTATAGGATGACCTTCAGCATCAAGTAATACAATTCCACGGTAATGTTTCATCACGCCAAATTCCATACGTTCCATGGTGACGACCATATAGTGACTTCCTTCTTCCAGGTTCTTGATACCCTCAGCTACTGCTATCCACCTAAGTAAACGGTTATTATCTAAGTATTCTTCATCGATGATTTTCAGCTGCTCTGAGTTGGCACGAGACTTTAGAGAGAGTCTTAGCAACTTAGCTATTTGGTTGCTGGCTTGTTGCCTCTCATTTTCGATAGTTGCTGATCGTAATTTTTCTCTCCAATATTTGTACTGTTCATTATCTAAGAATTCATTAACGAGCGGATAGGTCCAAGCATATGGATTCAAATATGGGTCAGTACTTTCTTGATCAATGCTATCTGAAAAATTATATTCGGTATTAGTTTCATAAAAAGCAAGATCAGATTCATCATAGACCCCAACCATATTTCTTACTTGAAGATCTCTTGCGGCAGAATAAAGTGCAAAATCTGGTGGAGTGGTGTAATTTATCGCTCCTTCATCACCTTTGGGAGAATTTCTAGCAACAAAAGTAGTTTTGATTTCTAAATATTTCCAAAAGTTTGCAGATTCCTCACGGTCCCGTTTTGCTAATTCAGTATTTGAGGTAAAAACATTTACTGTATATCCTTCCAAATACTGCATGGCGGCTAATAACGGGTTGGTAATACTCTTGCCTTCTCCAGTATTTATTTGCATGCAGATATTACCGCGGTATTTTGCTTGCAAAATTACACTGATCATTTGAGTAGAATTTGGCATCTTACCCGTAGCTCGATACATGCTCTCTCTAAGTAAAGCCAGGGCTTGTAACTTGGCAAGATATCTTTCTTTAGCCGATTTTTTTGGATCCTCTATGATTTTTTTGAGCCTTGACAGATTCTCATTAATTTCTTGTTTGGTGAATTGCCAAACCGGCTTATTAGTGCCTGGAAAGTTCTTCTTATAACCAATTAGATTTACATAATTAAAATCAGCCTGTAACTCTAGAAGAATCGAAGAATTTTGTTCCAAGGAGGGATTGGCATTTTGTAAACCTAGAATAACTTTATTAACTTCACTGGTTGAAAATTGTTTCTCGAAAAAACTTAAATCCAGGCTACCTGTTCGGGTATATCTCACACTGTAAGGATCTATCTCAAATTTTGCCACAAAATCATCGATTGCAACTCCTTGATTTAAAGCATCCATTAAAGCCTGTCCTGTTGGACAAGGTCGTTGTTCAAAGAGGGTAATAATTTTATTGAATAATTCCTCATCAGGAGAGTCAGATGATGCATTTATGCTTCTTAAATAAGCAATTATTCCAAAAATATTTGCCTGCATATCTTCCAGGATTTGATTATTAGCTTTCCCTTGTTCAACAAGGGCTAGAAGTACTTGTAGAACTTTGTTGCGATTTTCTCCAGTAAAGCTAGTAGTAATCTTTTGTAAATACCAAGGAGACATAGCATCGTGGGAGCTACCGGAAAACATAATGCTTAGTAAAGTATTGAAAGCTTTTTTATCTTCGGGACTTTCGAGCTCTTCAAAAAGAAGAGTGACAGATTCTATTGTTGCAACTAAATTTTCTCGGTCGCTTCCTCCTTCTAAGATCGCACCTAGAGGAAAGCCTTTATATTTTTCTTCAAATGCTAGCTCAATTAACCTATCAGCAAGATTTTCAT
Source organism: Coxiellaceae bacterium (assembly GCA_031263815.1). Lineage (GTDB taxonomy): Bacteria > Pseudomonadota > Gammaproteobacteria > UBA9339 > UBA9339 > UBA9339. The sequence continues at coordinate 11,628 of JAISFD010000043.1, forward strand.
CTGGATATCGCAAAACAACATCGAGCAATGCGTTCACGTCTTCTTTCGAAATTCGATCCGTAGTACTTAACTGTTTCTCGGCAATTATATTGATTAAATCTGATTGTCTTTGAGAAAGTTCGCCCGTTGTGTTAACCAAGACTTTATTAAGTAACTCTAAAGGAGTAACAAAATTTTCTGTAGTTAAATTTTCTTCTCGATATATGTGGATTAAATCATTTATTCGTTCTTTTACCTTAGAATAATTTTCTCCAGTAAGAATTGTCCTAAGAAATTCATTGGCTGAACTTTTCCACTTTTCTGATGTCAATAAGTAACTAACACTTGTGGCAAATTTATTTATCCAGTCAACTTTCTCCACCAGTCTTGTTGAGGTCTCTAATAATTCACCTCTCGTTAAATCAACTTCCCTTATAGCATCTATAAAAGGGGCAATATTAGGTTGTGTGAAACCAAGAGATCTTAATAATTCTGTAGCTATTCTTATCTGATTTTCTGTAATTTTTCCTAGCCTTGGGGTTACTAGCCTTCCAGTTATTAAATTATCTCTAGCATCTTGAATTGCGCCAATTAAGCCTTTAATTATTTCATTGGTATCTTTTGATCTTAATCTATCTAAATCCTCTTGTTTTATTAGATTATGTGCTCTTCTATCTTCCAAAACAGTTTCTGCAATACCTTTGATATCTTGTACATCAGATATTTCAAAACCAATACTTTCAAAAATTGGCCGATAAAGTTCGACAACTCCTGACAGATCTTGTGGGATTTCAGAGGCCATTTCTTGAATGTATTCTGCATCCGGCAGTAATGTTATTCCTGGAGCCTTACTAAGTACGGCTTGTCTCACTGAGCCAAAATTTATTTCCTCCTCAGAGAGCCTATTACATTCTTCGATTATCTCTAGCAATTGATCATTAGTTACGATAGTTTCTTGAGTGAAATCCGTATTAGCCAGAACCCTTGCTAAGAAACCAATAACTTTTGGATGTTTCTCATGTAAAGCGCAAAGTTTGGTCATGACTTCATCGTAATCATGTCTCTCTGGAGGCTTGACGGCCAAAAGGCAGCTAAAGATCTCATTTTTGACATCCTGTGGTAACGATAAGAGTAAGAGTTGATTTGTTTCAAATGGGGACAGTTCTATACGGCCATTAGCTAATTTCCATACTTCTTCTCTTAACGTCTTGACTGTTTCCGCACTAATTTTTTCCCCGATTTCCAAGGCATCAACATCATTTCTAATCTTTTCAGTTTCATCCTCTTTTGATCCCAGTCTAACTTGTAATTTTTCAAACTCTAGATTAATAAAAAGGATCTCTTCTCTGGTTAATTTTTCGGGGGCAAATTTTAACTTAAATAGTAACTCGGCCATCTCTCTTTCTATGATTCCATTTTGTAGTGATCGTTCTTGGTTGGGAACGCTTCCTAGCTTGATTGCCGCTAGTTTTTTTGCCATCTCGGATGAACTTAGATGAACAAATATAGCTGGATAAACTTGCTCAAGTTGTTTATTATTTAATATTAATTTAAGGTGTTTAGGGTCAGGTTTGCCTCCTGGTTCAACATGAAGTCCTGCATATGAACTCAACATACCTTGGATTCGTATTGTTTCGCTTCCTTGTGACAGAAAATTTCTAATATCAGGTATAACGGCTTTTATAAAAGCGTAGATATCTTTGGCAGGTATCTTGTTATGTAAAAAATCAGAGGCTAGTTTATATAAAGCTTGTTGTATTTCTTTGTCTTTTAACCCTGCTTTCTTGATTTCATCAGAAATAGCACTAAAAATACTCTCAGCCAAAAAATATTTAGGTAAATATAAACCGTCTCTATTTTTTGTATAAAGATTTGTAAAAAAATCTTCATAATCATCTTCAGATGTTTTTGTTTTTTTCGGCCTATGCAATACTATTTTGCGAGAAATATAATCAGGTTGAGATCTCTGTAAGTCCACTCCTGCAAGGCTCCTAAGTTGATCATCCGGATAAGCAGCATTTTTTATAATATAGGCTACTTGATTTAGTGCTACTTGCATGTTATAGCTATTAGTTAATGGACATGGCATGGGAAATTCAAAAGGTTTTCCATATACATCTTGCCAGAATTGGTTCATATCTTTTTTAAAAGCATTAAATACTCGATAAAGTTCAAGGAAATTTGTTTCTCCTGCTCCCTTTGTTCCAGTATGTTGATTGGTAAGAGCTATCCACCAATCCTGCTCTCCTGGCTTCATTGTAGGCAATTCTCTAATATGAAGCAGAGTATCAATATCGGCAAACTCAGAAAGATCTGGTGATTTATCGATAAAAGATTCCTTAATATTGCGGTACAAGGCTTCATTCTGTTGTTTAATTCTCTTGAGAGTGGTAAGAACACCAATAGCTTTAAGAGTACCACTTTCTTGATCTAATACTTTCCGGAAAGCCCCTAAATTTTTATTCGTAAATCCTAAGTCTTCTAGATCTCTCGTAGTAATTTTTGGAATACCTTCGCCTTCTACTTCGTTTATTTTTCTTATAAACTCTTCTGCACTTAATTCTTGGAGTTCAGAAGGTGGTAAAGGGTCAAGCAAAATTGGTTGATCATCATAGCCATTTCTATCGGGATTTCTTGTAGCTTCTACTTTTATTTCCTCAAATACTTGCTGACTAAATTTCAGACAACCATCGTCAATAAAAAAACCAGCCGGCAGATTATCTAACGAAATTCCATCAATAAAGTAACTTTGATGGCTATTGATTTTCGCAAGAGCAGCTGTACTGATAGAACTGATAGTTGGATGAATGCTACTATAAAGGGCGGCCGGTAAAGATTTGGCTATCGTGTACGTGCGTTGGGTTTGCGATGTATCTGTACCAATTCTCGCAGATTTGCGTTTACTTTTATTTCTTGCTTCATCAATCTTTCTTGATTCTGCTTCATCCTCTTCAATATTTTGCACAAACTGCTGTTGCTGCTGCTGTTGCTGCTGTTGCTGTTGCTGCTGTTGCTGTTGCTGAGTAGTAGCAACTTGTGCTGTACCTAAAATGGTACTAAGCAGTGCATCATATTCTAATTTTGGTTGTTCTTCGCTTATATCTTCTGATACAGATGAAGGAGCCCCTAAAAACTCCAACCATCGATTTTTTCCTGTTGTTCGACCAGTGTCTGGTTCCATATTCAAGCTCCTTCTTACTAATTAGACACAATATTACACGTATTACAAATTATATGGATACTAGCAAGCTAAAAACTATGTTAACCTCATATTTCCATTGAAACAATAGTGAGAAGCAAACATTTCGAAAAAATATTAAAAGTACAGTAATGACATATCAAACCCCTGCTAAGCAGCACAAGTATCAAGAAACTTGCCAAAAAGAATTATTGCTGAGAAGAAATTATCTTCCTCAACTTCTTCTGTTATTCCATTAACATGTATCAACAAGAAAATTTACTTTCACAAACATATAAAGTACTATGCCTAGTTTAAATTAAGTAATCTATCTAACATCCTACATGATGTTACGTTCTTTTCTGAAAATATGGACTACATTGGGTAAGGAAATTAGTTACCTAACCTCCTCCCCGTTCGAACCTCACCGTGCTCAATTAAAGCAGTGGGCTTTCGATAGTATCTTCCACTGAGCCTTGTTAAAACAATTTAACATATACCATTGTCTTAGGTAATGAATTGAGCCTCTCAAATGCAGCAAACTCTTCCCATGTCATTGATCGACGTTGACTACGCCTGTTTATCCATTTAAACATTATTTGCCTAACCCTGTTTCGAAATGCAATTGGCCGTTTAGAATTGTAACTCACTCCATAATATCTGAAATAACCTAACAATTTGGCACCGCAGATCTTCCACAGTTCTTTTAACTCAACTTGATTTCTCATCTCTCTCGCCCATTGATTTACCTTCCTCAGTTTAGCTCTCATACGCTTGCCATCCGTTTTTAATTCAAGTGTGTCGCTATGCTCGCTATAGATTTTAGGCCATCGTGACCCCTAAAATCAGTTCGCATGGCCGCGACACATCGTTGTGCTTCGCACACCGCAGCCGTCCTGCGGCTGAAAAACGCTACATTAACT
>JAISFD010000046.1 GCA_031263815.1 Coxiellaceae bacterium
TGGAAGATTCAATCGACTCGACCCATTCTTTGGGAATCTAAGTGATCCATTATCGTTGCATAAATATCTATACACTCATGCTGATCCCACTAATGGAATTGATCCAAGTGGAGAATTTGGTCTTGGTGGAATTGGTATTTCAATGTCGATTAGTTCTAACATGCGCGGTATAAATGTCGGTGTAGCTACATCTGCATTAAAGAGTGCAGTATGGAACATCGCAAAGTATGTAACCCAGAAGACAGTACAGATGATAATGCCAACTCTAGTGTCCAGGGGGTATGCATCATGGGGTGGATATGCTATTGCCAATGCGAGTTTGGCATACCATAGGGCATGTATGGGAATTTTAGTCAGAGGAATAACTGATTATGTAATACGAGGTAACTTATTGCCTGTTCAAAAAGAACTTTATGATTTTTCTTATAGTGCTTTTGGATTAAATGGGCATTTAGGTGCTGTAAAAAATGAAATTAGTGGAATTATGGGGCTAGGAGCATTGTCTTTAGATGAGATTTTACATCCAACTTTAGCAGAAGCAATTGGATGGCCTATGGTAAAGGCTCAATTTGGTATCGTGTTAGGAAGTTCATGGTTGGGGTATGATGCTTTGAAGCTTTATAGTTCCGGTATTACTTCAATGTATAAATCAATTATGGACGGGCTTCGCCACACATACAACAATTCTCCCGATAATTTCAGGAGAATACTTGAACCCAAATTGAAGCTTCAAAGAAGGGAAGACATTAATGATCTATATGTAGTTCCTCATTTCACAAATATCGTTACAGCTGGACTAACTTTTTCATTAAATCCAGAAAGAGAAGTTAGATTATTGAGGATTATAGTTGAACAAATTGATAAAGGCAATTATCAGTTGGCTGGCAATGATGCTTTATCACTTGTGGATTCTTTAGTATCAAAGTACGGGAGTATTGTTGTTAATAATAGGACAGTTTAGTGAATAAAAGCAAATTTTGTTTATCAATAAGGCAGTCTAAAATGATCAACAAATTATACTCCTTATACTTCAAAATTCAGTTTTCGTTTTTTGATAGTATTATAAGATATATGGATTTTTAAGCATAAAGTGCACTACTATGCAACATATAAAACCCAATTTAAGATTGCAAAATTATAGATCATTTTTATTGTAATATGATACATGGATAGTTATATGCCCAATAGTAAGAAATATATTGATCGTCGTTTTTGGATAATAATGCAGTACACTTGCGCTGCTTATATAATCGTATTATCGGTTATTACTTTTTTGCTAATGAAGTATAATTTCCCCAAAGAAATTTTTATAAACTACTATATTCCGGTTTGGGCTTCTGGTGGCTGTTGTGTTATTACCACAGCCATGGGAATTTTGATGTACAAATTTGGTTATTTTGTTTGTGAAATAGAAAATTTAAGCGTTCCTATTCAAGAGACACCTTACAACGAGGGTATCAAAATTCTCCTGACATCAATAATTGGTTTGGCTTTAGTGTGTATTTTTTTCTTATTAATTTGACTTTTGTAAACTCTATAACATATTGAACAAAACTAATTTGCGTTAATTTTCTGGTAACAAACCGAGACACAAACGGTCAATCAATACTTTGTACACTCAAAATCGTCTACCTTGTACAAAACTATTGTGAGTCTAATTTTACCATTCATCACTATTTTTGTTAAATTTCAATTTGTCATTTTGTGTGTGTAAATTGGATGACCATACGGTAATTTTAGGTTTTTTCAAAGTTATTGTATGATCGCTGTACCAGAGTTTTTTTGTTTTTCTATTTCATTCTGTTTTTCTCGTTCTTCATATAACTCATGTATTCTCTTTCTCTCATCAGCACCCACTTTATACCTTATTTCTATTATTTCTTGAACCAATTTATAAACGCAATCAACTTTAGCTTCGTTTCTCAAAAAATAGTCTTGTTTTGTATTTTTTATACCATCTGCAGTACCCCACCGGATTTTTGTATCTTTAATGCTATTAGTAGAATCAACTATGTAGAAAGAATTAGGCTCTATATTTATTGTAATGGAATACCCTGTTGTCGCCTTTAGTATAATACTTTTCTTTGTCCTCAATATACAATTTTTTTGTTTGAGGGTAAAGATTTTTGAAAAAATGGATTTATTATCAATTATTAAAACGCAATTAAATGTTGAATCGACTAAACAGACATTTTCGTTGTCATCTAATATTGGTAACGATAACATCCAAAACCCACCAAGTCTTTCAGGAATTTTATCACCTGAACTAACATAGTATTCTGAAAAAGCTGGTCGTTCTGGTATTGTAATTAGATACCACATTACAAGCCAATATAAGGTCAAAAAGAATAACGTTACTGAGATGACAAATATTGTAAATCCCACGCGACTATTAGAAATCGAATTAAAAAAATTAATAATAAATTTTATTCTTTTCATAATTTTCAATTTGCATTATTTTCTTGTGATGCATTAGTTGTAAAGTATATGTAATAAGAATCCATGCCGCCTGAAATATTGTCTATGATAGAAAGCCCATCTTTAATACCGAGTTTTATAGTTATGTTATCTGAATAAATACTTTGATTGGGAATAGCATTGGGTAATGCCACTTCTGTTGGATAATCTATTCGCCCTGTCTTGCCAGCATCCCAGCCAGCTTTAATCCAAGCAACTCTACCTTCAATATGACCAGTTCCCGCTTTCTGTACATACATTCTTCTATAAAGTACTGCTTTTGTAACAGTTTCATCAAGAGTACGACTATTACTCAATCCATCACTATTAGCTAAACTACTAACCAAACCCCATAAAAAATAATTTACCTCCTCTGCCAAGTAAACTTTACCATCTATAGTAACAGTCTCTTTACATATATCAGTACCACTTGCGTCAAAAATGTTTTTCTCATGTGCAAATTCATAAATATCCCAAGCATTTATGAATTTCATAGCATTTACCGTTGTCAAACTTGCATATATTTTTTCCTTCTTTAATCTATCATACTCATTCCACTTTTTGGTAAATTTATCTTGGACAGCATTAAGGCATCTAGTAACATCCGTACCTCCAAGACCCGTTTGTGCTTGTCGCCATCCTGAATTGCTATAACTGAATCCTAAGTGTAACCAAAGAAGTGATTCTGCAATTGCGAAAAATACCGTTGCACTTTTAAGAACAAATCCTTTCGTTCCTAAGTCTACGGATGTTTTACCTCTTGTCAAATAAGATTGAATAACAAGTCCCATACATACCGAAATTACAAATTCTCCACTTGGATCAATTCCATTAGTGGGATCAGCATGAGTGTATAGATATTTATGCAACGATAATGGATCACTTAGATTCCCAAAGAATGGGTCGAGTCGATTGAATCTTCCA
>JAISFD010000040.1 GCA_031263815.1 Coxiellaceae bacterium
ATCTCTCCCATGGGATCAGAGCCGCTATTTTTACCCAACGGTTGTTTGGATCCAGCTTCCCAAATGGGGACATGAATTCTGCTATGCTGATCTGAGCGCTATTCGTTTTATACATTAGATGGTTCCTCCTGCAAGGTCTTCTGGGCTTTTTACTATTTTTCCTTGCAGGTATTATATCACGTTTTGGGTTTTTATGCCAGTTCTCCGCCACTTTTAGTTTTTAAGTAGTACCTACTTAAACAAAAAAATATGCTAGATAACCCAAACAGAAATACACCGATTCCCTGTAAACCGAGGCCAAATGATATAACTTGATATAATGGCGAAACTGGTCTTGATAAATAAGAGTCAAATTCACCAGTAAAAACTAATTCTGGTATTTTCCAAATACCATCAAACAAAATGCTACATAAACCATCTGCTGAAAACATAAATGACATTATCAAATAAACCTCATTGTTTTTCCATCCAGCAATATCAGGTATGTTAGAGAAGATTATAAACGGCACAGCCATATAGAGAGTACGTGTAAGGACCCCAGATATAAGCATTATCCAAAAATTTAGCTTATATTCCATCTCTGTTTTTATATACTGTGCCTTTAATTTAAAAAATATATGTAACACAATTATCCTCCAGCAATTACTAAATTATTTCTAATACGCCTATAAAGTATAACATGCAACAGAATAAAAAAACATATCCAAGCTGCTTGATATAAGAATGATAAATATACACTTATTGAAATAGATTGATTTAGTAATATACTAATAGGTATTTGAATAATATATGGGAAAGGTGTTATGTAAGTAATTTCTTTTAGCCACAAAGGAAACATGATTACTGGTATTATTGCACCTGAAAAAAATTCAAACATTGCTAAACGAACCCATAAAATTCCTAAGTAGCTTGTTGTAAAAAAGCATAATAGTCCAAATACTTCAGTAAGTAGTATTCGTAGCAATACTGCCAAAACAAGGCTGGGTGCAAATAGTAATACAGACTCAAAAGTTGGTAATAACAAAAACCTTCTAAATGATATTAATCCTATCAAAAGGATGGATACGTTTACTAAAAATTGTGGTATAATATAACCTAGCATTTCCGCTATGGATTGAGTTAAAAACGAAACGGGACGAATGCAACGCGTCACTATTGTTCCTTGACGGATCTCTCTAGCCAGGGTATTTTCTGATGACCAATTCAATAGGGTATTTAATGAGAATGCAACTAAAATATATGAAAATTGTTCATCTTTTTTCACACCACCAATTCCCATGCTAATATTTTCATTATATAATGCATTCCACAGTAAATATTGACTAGTAAGAATAATTAATGGTGATAGTATATTTATTATAAAACTAGTTTTATAGTAGAGCACCCGTTGAATTGCGATTGATGCTAGTTTAATAAAAGATGTCATTGTAATTACTCCCACGTAACATTAATGTACCTATAAACAAAATAGCCACTTATGCTATAAGTTCTATAGCAACGTGGTAGTGCTTAACAACACATCTAATAAAATCAGACTTAAATTCACAACAAATAACTATAGTGAATGGAATCCAAGGAGAACACAAGCAGTGGTGCGTAGGACGGTGAAAGACAAACAGAATCTGGCAGCAAACGTAGATTGAGGTAAAGAACATAGCACTAAAAATTTTGACATTAACTCATCTGAAAAATCTTTGATACAACCTCATCAATATCAGGATCCTGAATAGTAATATCTTCAACTATAAATGCTTTTGATATAGATGTTAGGATTTGTTCAGACGTATACTTTTCTGTATTATAAAAAATTTTTGTATAATTGCCTTCGTTAACAATTTTTATATCATTTAAAGTAGATAGCATTTTACCTATTTGTATACCTTTAATTTTAACCATTTTATCTTTCACATAAGAATGTTTCAAATTTTCTATAGTTCCATCATATATAATTGCACCCTTTGAGAGTATAATCGCTGAAGTACAAATTTCATCAATATCATCTAAATCATGGCTTGTAAGAATTATACTGGTGTGTTGTTCTTTATTCATCTTACGTAAAAATGAACGTATTGTATGTTTTACGTTAATATCTAAACCTATCGTCGGCTCGTCCAAATAAAGAATTTGTGGATTATGCAAAAATACCAAACCAATATCAGCTTTCATTCGCTGTCCAAGTGAAAGTTTACGGGCTGGTATTGTTAAAATTGAAGATAATTCTAGTAAGTCAGTTACCATATCTAATTTTTTACGAAAACTATCTTTATCAAGTTTGTATAATACTTGAGTCGCATTATAACTTTCAATAACTGGAATGTCAATCCAGAGATTTGATTTTTGACCAAATATAACACCAATATTTCGCAAATATTCTGTTCTATCTAATCTTGGGTTCTTGCCGTACACCGTTATTAAACCGTTAGTGGGTTTAAGGATACCTATTAACATTTTAATAAGTGTAGATTTACCAGCTCCATTTTCTCCGATACAAGCTAATGATTGGCCCTCTTGGACATTAAATGTTATATTATCTATTGCTATTTTTTCTATCCATTTTGTATGAAAAAGGCTTTTTGCTACACCTCGTAGGCCAGGCTCTTTGACATTAATGCGATATGCTTTACTTAAATTACTTACTTCTATCATAAGTCACATCCTAATTTTAGTCTTTATATAATACTTATGACATTATTTTTGCAACTAATCTGGCTTTATCTAGATCCAACAGCATAGCTAATAATATAATACATTTTTTATATGAAATATTATTAATTATGTAGTGTTTATTTTTCTCAAAAACAAGCTTTAGTAAAGGCAATTTTTCCCTAAAAAATTGATCATCAAAATCATTTTCTATTGCCATATATGTAACTAATCTTGTTGCCCATAAAATTAAACTATATGAATTATACTTTTGTAAATTAGGATGCTCTATATATATTTCATCATATCTATTAATTATCGATATTAATTCATCTACAAATTTCTGATGATTATTTGCATTGATTACACTATCATCTCGATATACATAATTATATAGCGGAATATCTTTACAACAAATATAGTTAATTTTATTCATAATCCTATACATTATGTTTATATCATCATAGATAACACTCTGTGGGAATCTAATTCCTATAAAAATTTCCCTTTTGTATAACTTATTCCATACATAGTTTTGTATTTTTTTATCTAGTAATAATTGTATTATTGCCTCTTCTCTTTCAAGCAAGTAAATTTCATTAGAGTTTGCCCAAGGAATAGATAGCTTATTTTTTATTTGGTTATATGACACCATAGATACATCGCTATTACTTAATTTTATCATTTCATATAATGTCTGATAAAAATTGGGTTCAATGTAATCATCACTATCTACAAAGCCTATAAACGTTCCTCTAGCAATATCTAACCCAGCATTCCTAGCAGCAGCAGCTCCCCCTTTCTGCTTATGTATAACAGAGATTCTACTATCTTTTTTTTCATATTTACTACAAATATCACCTGTTTTATCAGTCGAACCATCATTCACCACAATAACTTCGATATTTGAATAGGTTTGATTCAATACACTATCTAAACATTGAATTAAATATTTATCAGCATTATAAATAGGTATAATAACACTTATTAATTCATACATACTAATTACTCCTATATAGGCTGGCTTTCAAGTAACTAGCTACGTGGTCGACGCTACATTATGTATAAGTGAACAGCAATCAACATCATTTTCAAAAAAAATCCTTACTTGCACAGTGGATGTAATTAAATCTCAAAACACTGCGTCTGCGTTATAAAAATCCCTGTAACGTAGCAATTTGGGATTACTGAAAGCCGAAATTATCACTAACTCGACTTTTTCAAGCATCTCGTCAGGTGGGTTTGTGACAAGCGAAAACAAGTTCAAATAGCCCTGTAATTCATCACGCATGAAGCTGCTATGTGCGTTTAGAAACATCTTGAGAATGGCGTGAGCGCGGTTTACCGGATATAGCGGATTATCTTTATCCAGCAAGCTTTTCAAATCCTTTGATGCATAACTGACGCTGTAGCAAGTTTGTTTACGAGCTTTTTGTGAGCCGATTCCTTATCATGTACCAGTGTAGAGTTTGGGGCAATATGACTTTCGAATGTTTCGTATGTCTTCTTTTGTGATGGCTTTCCTGTACCTTCTACAAGAAATATTGTATTGGTCTTGTCTGTTGCAACGCCAATGCGGATTTGGTTCTTTGAAATACCCCTTAGCTTACTGCCGTCCTCATTATGCACAACATTCTCAGATCGAACTCGATAATACGTTTCGTCTAGCCAAATGGCGCCGCTCAAAACTATGTTATCCTGCACGCCTTCGAGTGTTAAAAAGAGCTTTTGTAGCCAGTATCTGGACGTTGTAAAAGCGTTCTTGTTGCTCCACGAGTCCGCATTAATACTAACATGGCGGAATAGGTTTAGGCAGTATTCAATCCACTCGCTTATTGACAGCTTGTGTTCATCGAAAATCGTTCCTGTTGTTGGGACGAAAGCCTTTTTGCATTCACATAAATAACGCTGAATACCGCTTGATGTTAGTCCGCGTTTGTTGAATTTAGTTGAACTGCAAAAAGGACACCTTGCTGGCATATAAGAGTTAATCATCTCTGATTCGCCGCTATCGGATACCTTGATGTGGCGGTTAGCATAGCTCATATTGTTCCTTCAAAAACATCTGAGTTGCCGTCAATTCGGAAGCACCATCCCACGGAGTTTTTCTGCGGGACTTTCGCCCCATTGACTTTGTCATCCCATCTACCCCTATAAGTGATTAATTCAATCACACTATAGCGGAAATACCTCCACTGTGCAAGTAAGGATTTTTTTCAAAATAACTCTAAACGTGCAAAAATAAAAAAGATATACAAAATCACTAAACGCAG
>JAISFD010000033.1 GCA_031263815.1 Coxiellaceae bacterium
AATTTTATTAGTAATTTATTATCGGCCTTGGCGGCTTATATTTTACGACCAAGAAAACCATCGCTGAAATTTAATTTGTTAACACCAAAAATGGTCGCTCTTATGTCGAACTGAGGTTAATTCTACATACTCTCCAACAAAATATGACAGCTCTAGATTTTGGACTGCAGATGTAAATGCAGACTATTCGTTTAAAACTCTAGATCGCAACTCCAGTATAGGAGCTGGTGCGCAATGGACTGGAAATGGCGCCTGGATGGGTGATAACACGAAAGGCGTTACTGACTGGACAAGAGTTATCCCAAAATGGAGATTATTGGTTGAGTATAAGGTTAATCTCTTCAAAAATACTGACTTGAGCATAGTCGGGGCTCACGGCAAGAGTAATGACTTCCAAATTCAGCTGGTGGACGTAATTCCACAGTTCAGTTGGCCTTGCACGCTTGATGATCCAGCTATAAGTTAGTAGTTTTAGATTTGTGCAAAAAACTCGACATAAAAATCAGGTCTTTTGTTTTTTAGTGCTAAGTGTTTCCACAAATAAAATTTATGCTGTAAATCTATACCGGTTTGATATATAAACTGTCAAAGATGGAGAAAGATTCTCTTACAAATTTCCTAAGATCTGGGATTAACCAACTAAATCTGAGCTTACAAGAAGCTACTATAGCAAAACTTATCTCTTATATCAGTTTACTTACTAAGTGGAATAAAGTTTATAATTTAATTGGTACTAACAACCAAAAATCTATTATAGTTAGACATATTTTTGATAGCTTAGCTATTACTCAATTTATTAAAGGACTAAATATTCTAGACTTCGGATCTGGCGCTGGGTTTCCCGGACTGCCGCTCGCTTTGGTATTACCCCAATGGAATTTCATATTACTTGATAGTTCCAAGAAAAAAACCACTTTTTTAAAGCATGTTATGTTGATGCTTGATATAGAAAACATAAAAATCGTAAATAACCGAGTTGAAAAATTCCATTTTGAACCTTCATTTGCTACGATAGTAACGAGAGCAACTACAAAATCATATGATATTATTGAGAAAATTAAACATTTGTGCTCTAAATCTGGACAAATATTAATTATGAAAGGAAAATACCCTAAAGAAGAGCTTGAACATCTCAAAAAACCTTTTGAAATACACCATATAGAAGTACCATATTTAAATGAAGAACGACATATAATAAGAGTATTAAACTAATTATGGCGAAGGTTATAGCAATAACTAACCAAAAAGGGGGTGTTGGTAAAACAACTACTGCAATAAATATCTCAGCTTCTTTGGGCGCTACCAAAAGAAAAATTTTATTAGTTGATTTAGATCCTCAGGGAAATGCTACCATGGGAAGTGGTATACAAAAAGATGAAATAGACTTCTCTATAGCCGATATCTTATTAAATCTTACATCAATTCAATTTGTTATCAAAAAAACTACTGTGGGTTATGATCTACTTCCAGCTAATTCTCAACTTATAACAGCTGAAGTAAAACTTTCAAAACTAGATAATCGAGAGTATTTTTTACGTAATATTCTTGGTTCTTTTAGAGAAGAATATGATTTTATCTTTATAGACTGCCCACCTGCTCTAAATATATTAACCGTAAATGCTCTAGTAGCTGCAACTTCAGTAATCATTCCTATACAGTGTGAATATTACGCATTAGAGGGTCTCGCAGCACTACTTAAGACTATTGAGCAATTAAAAAACACTGTAAATCAAGAACTACAAATTGAAGGACTACTACGTACCATGTACGATGGGAGGAATCGCTTAACTCTTGAAGTATCAGAACAAATTATACAATATTTCCCAGGCAAAGTTTATAAAACAGTGATCCCAAGAAACGTACGTTTAGCCGAAGCTCCTAGTTATGGGTTACCGGCTTTACTATATGATAACCATTCACAGGGAGCAATAGCTTACTTGGCATTAGCCGGTGAGATATGTAAACTTTCAGATATCGTATGAGGAGTATATGTCCAAAAAAAGCAGCTTAGGTATAGGACTAGGCGAACTACTAAGTAACATCAAAACTATAAACATTGAGAGCAAAACTGCTTTAAAGCAGTCACCTATTGATTTACTAAAACCAGGTAAATATCAACCTCGACAAGACATGAGTAAAGAAGCTCTCACCGAACTTGCAGATTCAATCCGTACCCAAGGAATTATTCAGCCTCTTATCGTACGTCCAATTTCCGATGGTAATTATGAAATTATTGCTGGCGAACGACGTTGGCGTGCTGCACAACTTGCTAACCTTCACGAAGTACCAGTGGTTATACGTGAGATACCTGACAAACAGGCAATAGCAATATCCCTCATAGAAAATATTCAAAGAGAGGATTTAAACGCTATTGATACAGCAATAGGTATTGAAAGGTTAATTAAAGAATTTAGTATGACCCATGAAAATGCTGCTTCGGCAATCGGTAAATCACGCACTATGGTAACTAATCTATTACGTCTTTTAAGCTTACCGGAAGAAATTAAAATTATGGTACAACACAGTTTACTAGAAATGGGACATGCTCGTGCACTCCTTACTTTAGATTTAACAAAACAATTAACAGCAGCTAAAATTATCATTGCTAAAAAATTATCTGTACGTGCTAGTGAATTATTAGTAAAACAACTTCAAAAGCCAGGCATCACGATTAAAAAAGATCTTGATAACAACATTAAACATCTGCAAAAACAACTTGCCGACACCTTCGCAGCGCAAGTTAATATTCACCATACTAAAAAAGGGAGAGGCAAAATAATAATTAAATATAATAACCTAGATGAGTTAGATGGGATATTAAAGCATATACGGTAGCTTAAGATTCCATGAATATAACACTTAATAAAATCATTTTCACTGGTGGTGGATCAGCTGGTCACATTACTCCTAACATTGCTCTAATAGAAAAATTTCGTGAAGATAAATGGCAAATTGACTATATAGGCTCACGACATGGGATGGAAAAAGACTTAATAACTAAACTTGGCATTCCGTATCATGCTATTGCCACTGGCAAACTTAGACGGTATTTTAGCTGGCAAAATTTTATAGATCCTGCAAAAATTATTTATGGAATAGCCCAAGCATTAATTTTATGCATTAAGCTAAAACCAAATATCATCTTTTCGAAAGGGGGATTTGTTTCCTTTCCAGTAGTTGTAGCAGCATGGATCTTACGGATCCCAGTAATAATTCATGAATCAGATCTAACAGTAGGCCTTGCAAATAAGATTAGTTTTCCTTTTGCGACTAAAGTTTGTATTACTTTCCCAGATACTATAAAGCAAATTAACAGAAAGAAAAAAATATTAGTTACAGGAATACCTATACGTAAAGGTTTTTTTATTGGTAATGCTGCTAAAGGACGTGAAATCTGTGGTTTTAGTCCTAATAAAAAAATAATTTTAGTATTTGGCGGAAGTCTTGGTGCTGATTTAATCAATAAAATTATTCGTCAACTTCTCCCGCAAATACTATCTCAATTTCAAATTATTCATGTATGCGGTAAAAACAAAATTGATGCTAATTACCAATTCTCGGGCTACCAACAAGTTGAATATTTAGATGAAGAGTTTCCCCACATTTTAGCCGCTGCTGATTTAGTAATCGCTCGCGCTGGAGCTAACAGTATCTATGAACTACTTATCCTACGTAAACCAAATATTTTGTTACCTCTAGCTAAAAATGCCAGCCGGGGCGATCAGATTATAAATGCTGATTACTGCGCCAAACAAAAGTTTAGTGAGACGCTTTTAGAAAAAGAACTATCACCTGAATCTTTATTAGAAAAAATCAATCTCATAGATAAAAACAGAGAAACTGTAATTGCTACTATCAAAAAGTTTGAAATTTTACCAGCGACTGAAATAATATACAAATTAATTATAAATAGTGCCCACTGATTTAGGTAGTTGTTGCTGCACCCGGCTACGAAACTTCAAAGGATCGTGAATATAATAAAAAGGACTTTTAGTACCTCCAATACCAGCAATAATTACAGTGCCAAAATTTAAAATTCTCCCAATAATACTCTGCTCGATATAAACCCCCTCAACTCGATCCAAAAATATCTCGAGAGATCTTCTCCGAATAAAACCTACTTTCACAAGAATACGCTTATTAGTTAGAGCATATTCAGAACAATAGTAACTAATTAAAGCATTAATAGAACCACATAAACTCATAAAAAGTAATACGGAACCAATTAAAAAGCTTCTTATAACTTTGAAGGCAAAGAGAGTAAGTACAAACCATACTAGCACTTGAAAAAACACAATATAGTGAGGTCTCGTATAATACAAAATCTGTTCTTCTGCTAATAATGTAGTTTTAAGATACAACATAATATCACCTTTTCTTCTTATTCTTGCGTTTCCAATTTTTTATTGTAACCTGTCGCGCACGTCCAAGAGTTAATTCATTAGCTGGAGCATCATCCGTAATTACAGACCCCGCACCGATATAAGCATTCTTCTTCAACTTTACTGGTGCAACTAATGTAGATAATGAACCGACAAATACCCCATCTTCAATTACGGTCTTTTGCTTAACTACGCCATCATAATTACAAGTAATGGTACCAGCACCAATATTAACTTTTTTACCAATTGTCGTATCGCCAAGATAACCTACATGGTGAGCTTTGCTACTTTTCCCTATTTTGGTATTTTTTAACTCAATAAAATTCCCTATATGCGCACCATTTTCTAAACAGGTATTGGGACGAATTCTCGCGAATGGACCAACAACACAATTATTAGCTATCACTGCATCCTCAATAACACAATTAGCCTTAATTACCACATTCTTACCAATCTTAGCATTTTTTAAAAAATTATTAGGACCAATAGTAGTATGGGATCCAATATCAACCTTTCCTTCAACGATTACATTAGCATCGATCTTGATATCACTATCGATAGTTAAACTGCCCCTAACATCAAAACGCGCAGGATCCACTATATACAAACCGCGAGCCATGAGCGCATCTGCTAATTTTCTTTGATAGCGACGCTCTAATTGTACTAATTGTCTTTGGTCATTAACTCCAATCACCTCTTCCGGATCGTTAGCTAACAAACTATTAATAGAGATATTATCTGCATAAAGCATTGCAATAACATCAGTTAAGTAATACTCCCCTTGAGCATTATGCTTATTAAGATGCGGCAAATAACCGCGTAGAACGCTAGAAGTAGTAACTAAAATCCCACTATTAATCTCCTTAATCTGCAATTGATCTGGGGTTACATCTTTATGTTCTACAATTGCTTCGATAACACCAGTTTCATTACGAATAATACGCCCCAACCCAGTTGGATCGGAAAATTCCGCACTAAGTAAACTAACCCCTTCTATTGGCATGTTTTTAGTCAAGGCTTCTAAAGTTTTAGAAGTAATTAAAGGAACATCGCCATATAAAATCAAAACTTGCGACATTTGTTTGATAAATGGCAAAACTTGCATTACGGCATGACCAGTACCTAACCGTTTAGATTGTTTTACCCAGTTAACATTGTATTGACTAAAATACTCTCGAATATCTACCTTTTCATCATTGTAAACTACATGAATCTTTTTAGGTCGTAAATTTTGTGCTGTTATAATCACATGTTCTAATAAAGGTTTTCCACCAAGAAGGTGCAATATTTTAGGTAAACTGGAATGCATTCTCGTACTTTTACCTGCTGCTAAGATAACAATGTGTAAATTCATAACTTAATACCTTATTTAATCAACCTACTACAGAGAGCCAAAGTAGCTACCGAGGGAAGAGTTTATGCACAGTAAAACAATTATTCAAATTACTTCTCACTTTTACTCTTATTCTTATGTAACAATTTTATTGTACGCAATTTGGCAGTTGCTTGTGCTATTTGCACCAAAGCGCTAGTAAAATCTACATTAGAAGTTTTATTGGCCAATAAACGTTCGGCGCTTTCACGGGCGGTAATTGCTGCTGCTTCATCAATATCAGTAGCTCGTGTAACTGTATCGGCTAAAATAGTTATTACATCTAGTTGTACTTCCATAAGACCGCCAGAAATATAATAAATATCTTGTACACCACCTTGTAAAGTTATGCGAATTTGCCCTGGCTGAATCGCAGTTAGAAGAGGCATATGTCCTGGCAAAATCCCAAGTTCACCCATAATCCCTGTCACTACCACCATTTCAGCAAGCCCAGAGAAAATTTCTGCTTCAAGACTAACTATCTCTAGACGTACTGTTGCTTTCATATACTCTACTAAAATAAATTTTAGTAATATTTTATTTCAATGTCTGCACTTTTTCTACCGCCTCTTCTATAGTTCCAACCATATAAAAAGCTTGTTCCGGCAAATGATCTAAATTGCCCGCTAAAATCTCCTTAAACCCATGAATAGTATCCTTAAGCGATACATATTTACCGGGCTGACCACTATAGATCTCCGCTACAAAGAAAGGTTGGGAAAGAAATCTTTGGATCTTCCGTGCACGATTCACTATTAACTTATCTTCATCTGAAAGCTCATCCATACCAAGAATAGATATAATATCACGTAGCTCTTTGTAACGTTGCAAAGTACTTTGGACCGAGCGGGCTATATCATAATGTTCTTGTCCAACAATTACCGGTTCAAGCTGACGACTATTAGAAGCTAAGGGATCAATTGCAGGGAATATTCCTAATTCAACAATTTGTCGTGATAACACTATCGAAGTATCAAGATGTGAAAAAACTGTCACAGGAGAAGGATCAGTTAAATCATCTGCTGGTACATAAACTGCTTGAATTGAGGTAATAGAACCAGATTTAGTAGATGTAATTCTCTCTTGAAGTATTCCCATCTCCTCAGCTAAAGTTGGTTGATAACCAACAGCTGATGGCATTCTACCAAGGAGGGCTGATACCTCAACACCAGCTAGAGTATAACGATAAATATTATCTACAAAAAATAATATATCACATCCTGCATCACGAAAATATTCAGCTACTGTTAAGCCACTTAAAGCCACCCGTAAACGATTTCCTGGTGGTTCATTCATTTGGCCATAAATCAATGAAACTTTATCAATAACCTTAGAATTATGCATTTCAGCATAAAAATCGTTACCTTCGCGAGTACGTTCACCTACCCCAACAAATACTGAATAACCGCTATGTTCTACAGCAATATTTCTAATTAACTCCATAATATTGACAGTTTTACCGACACCAGCACCACCAAATAATCCTACTTTGCCCCCTTTAGCAAACGGACAAAGCAGATCTATAACTTTAATACCAGTCTCAAGCAATTCAATCTTGCCAGACTGTTCAACAAAAGTAGGGGGTAACCGATGAATTGGTAAAAAATCTTTAGACGCTATCAGACCTCGATCATCAATAGGATTACCTAAAACATCCATGATTCTACCAAGAGTAGCCTCACCCACTGGGATAGTTATAGGATTACCCGTATTAGTTACTTCCATACTACGTTGTAAACCATCTGTAGGCCCTAATGCAACTGTCCGTACTACTCCATCACCCAATTGCTGTTGTGTTTCCAAAATAAGCCCAGTTGCTTCAATCTTTAAAGCATCATAAATTTTAGGGATAGAACCAGCAGGAAATTCTACATCGACGATCGCACCAATTATTGAAACTATTTTTCCAATCTGCATATGAGCAATATTACATCATTAATAATATATTTAACAAAGAATTTCCCAGCGTGTCGCTATGCTCACTATAGATTTTAGGCCATCGTGACCCATAAAATCAGTTCGCATGGCCGCGACACATCGTTGTGCTTCGCACACCGCAGCCGTCCTGCGGCTGAAAAACGCT
>JAISFD010000023.1 GCA_031263815.1 Coxiellaceae bacterium
AATATTGACCAGGAGAGAAATTATAGTTATTGTTAATCCCATGATTTTTTTAGATAACTAGTTTTTTAGTTATTCACAAATTTATGGGTTATCAACGTCAATCTTAGTTATGGTTACCAGAAAGAGTTTCATTGTGAATAGCAAGCAAGATAACAATTGGTATTTAGTGTTTACCAAAGTAAGGTCAGAATTTAAAGCTAAAGAAAATCTGATCCGACAAGGATATACAATTTATCTACCGGTAGTCCAAAAAAGGAAGCCTCGTTGTAGAAGGGGAAATATAGTGCCTGTAGAAGCATTTTTCCCGAGGTATTTATTTCTACAATTGGGCAGGATGGATAACTGGAGACCAATTAGTTCAACAATTGGTGTTTCTAGAATAGTGAGTTTTGGTGGAGTGTTTGCGTTAGTACCGGAGGATTTAATTAAGTTTTTGAAATCAAACGAAAACCAGGATGGTTTGCAGCCTAATCCAAGTAGTAAGTTGACACCTGGAGATAAAGTTATGATTATTAATGGTCCCTTTACTGGTCAAGAGGGGATTTACCAAAGATTGAAAGGTTCGGAAAGGGTGGAAATTTTGTTGGATATTCTTGGTAAAGATACCCAAATTACACTGAGTACCCATGATTTACAAATAGAATAGATTTTGTAGAAATATTTAGCGATTTTGTTGTTTGATTTTGAACTATACTTACTTTTTAATATGGTAATGCGGTAGCGTGGTTAAGTTTAGTAATTTTAAGGATTGAGGTAATCATCAATGTTTAATAATGCGAATATTTTAATAACTGGTGGCACGGGTTCTTTTGGAAAGTATTGTGCCCGAGTAATTTTGGAACGCTGTAAACCGAACAGACTGATAATATTCTCACGGGATGAGTTAAAGCAATTTGAAATGGCGCAAGAGTTTAATAAGTCTTGTATGCGTTATTTTATCGGTGATATTCGTGATGAAGATCGTTTATTGCAAGCTATGAGAGGTGTTGATTATGTAATTCATGCTGCAGCACTTAAGCAAGTATCTGCTGCTGAATATAACCCCATGGAGTATATTAAGACCAATATATATGGTGCTGGAAATGTTGTGAAAGCATCTATTGAAAGTGGAGTAAAAAAAGTTATTGCTCTTTCTACAGATAAAGCAGCTCATCCTATTAATCTTTATGGTGCAACAAAACTTGCCTCAGATAAATTGTTTATTGCCGCAAATAATACAGTTGGGTCTAATCTAACTAGATTTTCTGTTGTGCGTTATGGCAACGTAGCATATTCTCGGGGTTCAGTTATACCATATTTTGTAAAATTGCTTACAGGTAGTGCAAAATATCTACCTATCACCCATATGGATATGACAAGATTTTGGATTACTTTGCAACAGGGTATTGATTTTGTATTAAAGAGTTTTGAGCGTATGCATGGGGGTGAAGTTTTTGTTCCCAAATTGCCATCTGTGAGGATTGTTGATATTGCCAAGTCTCTTGCACCCAATATACCAGTAAAAGTTGTTGGAATTCGTCCTGGTGAAAAGGTCCATGAAATCATGTGTCCTAGTGATAGTTCCCACCTGACTTTGGAGTTTAGTGATCATTTTATTATTAGTCCTGCTGTCTTATTTTGTAAGACCAGTTTTATTATTAATGCAATAGGTGAAAAAGGCACAGTTGTTGAGCAAGGATTTGAATATAGTTCTAAGGATAATAGCCATTTTTTAACAATCAAAGAACTACAGAGTAGTATAAATGAATTTAATAAGTCGTATGATTCCATATGGAAAACAGCAAATAACTGAAGATGATATTCAAGCTGTGTCTAAAGTGTTACGTTCAGATTATATTACCCAAGGACCAGTAGTACCTTTGTTTGAAGACGCTATTGCCAAGTATTGTAGCGGCAGGGAGGCGGTTGCTGTTAATAGTGCAACTTCAGCACTACATGTTGCATGTTTAGCCTTAAATATCGGGAAAGACGATATTGTTTGGACAACTCCAATTACCTTTTTAGCTACAGCTAATTGTGCAAGATATTGTGGGGCTAAAGTTGATTTTGTAGATATTAATCCAGATACTTTTAATATAAGCACAGATCGTCTTGAAGAAAAACTTGAGATAGCTAAAGCTAATTGTGTTTTACCGAAAGTACTTATCGTTACTCACCTATGTGGTCAGCCTTGTGAAATGGCCCGGATAGCAAATCTTGGGGAAAAATATGGATTCAGGATAATCGAAGATGCGTCACATGCAATTGGCAGTAAATACCAAGAGTCCTCAACGGGTAGTTGTTTATATAGCGATATTACAGTTTTTAGTTTTCATCCAGTAAAGCATATCACAACAGGTGAAGGTGGTATGGCTCTTACTAATGATATAAAGATTGCAAAAAGAATGCGTCTATTAAGAAGTCATGGTATGACACGTGACACATCAGATATGATAAATGTATCTACAGATGGATGGTATTATGAGCAGATTGAACTAGGATTTAATTATCGAATGACCGATATTCAAGCTGCTTTGGGTTTAAGTCAATTAAATCGACTTGGTCAATTTATTGATAAAAGGCGCAAAATTGCTGACCGATACTCCCAGCAACTTAAAAATTTACCGATTAAGCCGCAGATAAATATTCCAGAAAGTTATAACAGTTATCATCTTTATGTAGTTCGTTTACTCCCAAATAGAATGGCTAAGAATCGCACAGAAGTTTTCCAATCATTAAGAGATCTAGGTATTGGTGTGAACGTACACTACATCCCAGTATATCTTCAGCCTTATTATAAAAAATTGGGGTTCCATGAAGGGTATTGTGAAGAGGCTGAAAAATACTATTCAGAAGCTGTTAGCTTCCCTCTTTATCCTGACTTATCTGAAGATGATCAACTAAAAGTTATCAATGCTGTTAAAGAGGTAATTACTGAATGAATGTTGCGATTATTCCAGCTCGTGGTGGTAGTAAGCGTATTCCTTGTAAGAATATAAAGCCATTCTATGGTAAGCCAATGATTGCATGGTCAATTGAAGCAGCTTTAAAAGCTAAGGTTTTTGATCATGTTATAGTATCGACAAATAATGAGGGAATTGCACAAGTTGCTAAAGAGTGGGGTGCAGAAATACCATTTATGAGACCTAAAGAGTTGTCTGATGATTACACTGGAACGACGGAAGTAGTTGCTCATTCTATTAAAATGATGAAAGACTATAACTGGAATATTAATGCTGTTTGTTGTATTTATGCAACTGCGCCTTTTATTATGTTTTCTGATATTGTAGCAGGTTTATCCGCTTTGAATTGTGGTGATTGGGATTATGTATTCTCGATTACTGATTTTGCAGCTCCTATTTTTAGATCATTTGAAGTAACCAAAGAAGGTGGTGTTAAAATGTTTTTTCCGGAGTATTTCACAGCTCGTTCTCAAGATCTACCAGAATCATTTCACGACGCTGGCCAGTTTTACTGGGGAAAACCTAAATCATGGCTTGAAGGGAAAAGAATATTTGATCGTCATTCTAAGCCTATATTTATTCCTAGGTGGCGTGTACAGGATATTGATACCCAAGAAGATTGGAATAGAGCACAGATACTAGCCCCTGTTATTTTAAGTACAAATAGTGAACTATAAATGAATATTGTTATTAGGGTAGATTCTTCTCTCGAAATTGGTATCGGGCATTTCATGCGTTGCCTTACTTTAGCGGATACTTTACGTAAATTTGGTTCCCACGTTAGATTTGTTTGTCGACATATAATGCCGCAATTAAATGAATTACTAGTTAAAAGTGAGCATGATATTTTGTTGTTAGAAGGAAAGGACCCTAGCATTTTAGAGTCAGAGTTGGAATATGTCGGGTGGTTAGGTGTTAATCAAGAATTCGATGCTATCGAAACGTTAAAAGTTCTTGCTGGTTCACGTTGGAATTGGGTTATAGTAGATCACTATGCTTTAGATTATAGATGGGAAGATATTATAAAAAAAGGGAGTGCCGCCAAGATACTAGTTATTGATGATTTATTTGATAAGCGGCATATATGCGATATTTTTTTAAATCAAAATGTTATAAATAATATAGAGTTTTTATGTGACTATAAATTACCAGAAAACACTATCAGGTTAATTGGCCCACGATATGCGTTATTAAGAGATGAGTTTTTTACCGCGCGTTCTAAAGTAGAATTTAGGAGTGGCCCTATTAAAAATATACTGGTATCTTTTGGTGGAATTGATATAAATAATGTTACTAGTAAAGTATTAAAAGCTTTTTCATTAGATCAAGAATTGTGTGTCAATATAGATGTTGTTATTGGAGCCGAGCATCCTTGTATTGATTCTATACGAACTGTTTGCGCAACCAAAGGATACACATGTCATGTTCAACCTGATAAAATATCGGAACTAATGTTAGCTGCAGACTTAGCTATAGGAGCAGGAGGATCGACTAGCTGGGAAAGATGTTGTTTAGCTTTGCCTTCGGTTATTATATCGGTTGCTGATAATCAAGTTCCGATAGTACAGGAATTAGATAGGGCTGGTGCTGCAATGTATCTTGGAAATGAATCGGTTATTACTGACAAAATTATTTCAAAAACTTTAGATGAACTTTACGATGATAATAAGCGTCTGTTTGACATGTCTAACAAAGCATTTGATATGGTCGATGGCAAAGGTAAGGATCGAGTATTAGAAAATATAATTACATTGCAATGAATATTTCTATTTTAATCACTGATCCGACCCATCCAATTAATCCCTTACTGGAAGAGTGGCGAAATATTATGATAAAGCGAGGACATAACGTATCTATTTACCACAAAAAGTCTGAGTGTCTGGCGGGGGGGGGTGGGGGGGATATTCTTTTTCTTATTTCATGTAGTAGCATTATTGGCGTAAATGATAGAAAAAGATTTAATGTATCGTTGGTTATTCATGCTAGTGATTTACCAAAAGGTAGAGGTTGGTCACCACACATTTGGTCTATTCTTTCTGGTGAAAATGTTATACATGTTTGTCTATTAGAGGCAGCAGATGCTGTTGATACAGGCAATATTTGGTTAAGAGATAAGTTTTATTTAGAGGGCCACGAACTTCTTCCAGAGATTAATCAAAAGTTGTTTGCAGTCGAGTTAAAATTGATGACCAGAGCTGTTAATGAGTTTGATAATATTATTCCAATACCACAAAATGATATTTTCAGAGAAGAAGAATACCGAAAGAGAAGAACACCAAAAGATAGTAAATTAGATCCATATAAAAGTATAGCATCACAGTTTAATTTATTAAGAGTAGCAGATAATGAGAGATATCCGGTTTTTTTTGAGTATATGAATAAAATTTATGTGTTAAAAATAGAGAAGGTTATAATATGAATGGGGTTTTTAGAAAAGTATTATTAGGTGGAAGGGAAATAGGATTAAGCATATCCCCGTTTATTATTGCCGAAATGTCAGGCAATCATAATCAATCTCTTGAAAGGGCATTAGCTATTACTGAAGCTGCAGCAAAAGCTGGTGCGCACGCTCTTAAGTTACAAACCTACACTGCTGATACTATGACTATTAATGTGCAAAGTGGAGAGTTTTTTATTAATGATGAAGAAAGTTTATGGAAAGGGCAAAGTTTACATGATCTTTATAAACTCGCTTATACTCCATGGGAATGGCATGCACCAATTATGCAACGTGCAAAAGAACTCGGGATGTTATGTTTTAGTACCCCTTTTGACGAAAGTGCGGTTGATTTTCTTGAAAGTTTAAACGTTCCGGCATATAAAATAGCTTCTTTCGAAAATGTGCATTTGCCTTTAATACGTAAGGTAGCAGCAACTGGCAAACCTCTAATTATCTCGATAGGGATGACAACTTTAGCAGAAATTGATGATGCTGTAAAAGCTGCAAGAGAAGCAGGTTGTCGAGATCTGGTTCTACTGAAGTGTACAAGTACTTATCCAGCTTCACCTGAAAATAGCAATGTACTAACTATACCTCATTTACGTGCTATGTTTGATTGTGAAGTAGGTTTATCAGATCATACAATGGGCATTGGAGCGTCAATTGCAGCAGTAGCTCATGGTGCTTCAGTTATTGAGAAGCACTTTACTTTAAGACGTGCTGATGGTGGAGTAGATAGTAGTTTTTCATTAGAACCACAGGAGTTTAGCATGCTAGTTGTTGAAACCAAAAGAGCATGGCAATCGTTGGGGCAGGTAAATTATACTATTGCTGACAAAGAGAAAAAATCACAAATTTTTAGAAGATCTATCTATATTGTAGAGGATATAAAAGTTGGGGAAATACTAACTCCTAGGAATTTAAGGTGTATCCGTCCAGGCATGGGGTTGTCTCCAAAATATTACGATGTTATTTTAGGGCATCATGTAAATCAAAATGTGAGAAAGGGCACTCCCATGAAATGGGAATTAATAGGTTGAGAATGCGCAAGATTTTCAAAGTACTTATTGTTGGGTGTGGCAATATAGCTGGTGATTATGATATGGGTAGAGATAAAGTTGAATTTACTTGTTCACATGCTGGAACATATAGTCGTAATGAAGGATTTAAGATGGTTGCTTGTGTTGAGCCTGATGAAAGTAAACGCCATAGTTTTATGGACTATTGGAGTATATCTAGAGGGTTTAGTTCTTTAGAAGAGGTATTAAACTCTAATTTGTCAATAGATATTATTAGTATTTGTTCACCAACAAAGTTTCATTTTAATAATGTTATGCTAGCTATTAAATTGGCTCCCAAATTAATTTTTTGTGAAAAGCCAGTAACAGCTACCTCAAAAGAAACAAAATTAATAATTGATGCATGTGACAAAAACGGAATCCTGTTAGCTGTTAACTATACTAGAAGATGGGATCCGGAAATAGAGAAATTAAAACAGCAGCTTGATAGTAGGCACTATGGTGAGTTACATTCGGTTATAGGATGTTACAATAAAGGAATATTAAATAATGGTTCACATATGATTGATTTATTGCATTATTTGTTAGGTAAATTGCGGCTTGTTGATACCATGAGAAGAATCATTGATTATTTTGATGATGATCCTACGATATCTGCATTATTGCAGTCTGAGCAAGGTGTTCCAATATATCTGGCTATAAGTAATGCTAAAGATTATGCTTTATTTGAATTGCAGTTAATTTGTTCTAAAGGTATGTTAATTATGCATGATGGGGGATTATATTGGAATTTTAGGCAGGTAATGGAAAATGAGAAATTTATTGGTTACCAAAAACTGGATGCAGGTAATCGATATATTGGTGGGTACCAGCGAGCAATGATGCGAGCTATGGAAAATATATATGAGGTATTAACTAAAAAAACTGAGATTGCAAGCGATGGATCCAATGCTTATCAAGCACAATTAGTTTGTGAGCAGATTGTGGAGAAGGGTAAATATTTAGAAGGTTTAAAATTGGGGCGATAGAATGACCTATAAATCAGATAAACTTGCTTTATTGGGTGGCAATAAAACAATCACTAAAAGATTTACTCCTTATAATACTATTGGTAAAGAGGAAAGGAATGCTGTAAATGAAGTGATGGAAAGCGGTGTTCTTTCACAATTTCTTGGTTGTTGGGATAAAGATTTTTATGGTGGTCCCAAGGTACAAGAATTTGAAAGGGCGTGTGAGAAATACTTTGGCATAAAACATGCTATTACAGTTAATTCATGTACTTCAGGATTAATAACTGCGGTTGGTGCTTTAGATATTGAACCTGGGGATGAAATAATTGTAAGTCCATGGACTATGTGTGCTACTGCTATATCTATTTTACATTGGAATGCAATACCTGTGTTTGCCGATATAGAGTCCGAGACTTTTAATTTAGATCCTAAATCGATAGAGAAAAATATTACTCCATATACTAAGGCTATTCTTGCAACTGATATTTTTGGACATTCTGTTGATATAGATGCAATTACGCAAATTGCCCGTAAGTATAATCTTAGAGTAATATCAGACACGGCCCAATCTCCAGGGGCTTTTTATAAAGGGAAGTATGCTGGCACCATTACCGATATAGGCTGTTATAGCTTAAATTATCACAAACATATCTATACAGGTGAAGGTGGGATCATTGTTACTGATGATGATAATTTAGCAGATAGGATGCGTTTAATACGCAATCATGCAGAGGCTGTTGTTGGGGATAAAGGGGTAACAAAGCTCAACAATATGCTTGGCTATAATTTTCGACTTGGTGAGATTGAAAGTGCCATTGGTATTGAACAGTTAAGAAAATTATCTAGTTTTGTTGAATCTCGTCAAAAACTTGCAAAATATCTTAATAATGGGTTAAAAAGTTTGGCTGGATTAAGAACTCCAGTAGTACATAACGATTGCTCTCATGTATATTATATGTATCCGTTGGTAATAGATTCTAAAATAACTAGTTGTGATAGAGCTATTATTGCTAAAGCTTTGCAAGCAGAAGGTATTGAAGTAAGTACAAGTTATCAAAACTTACATTTATTGCCGGTATATCAGAAAAAAATAGCATATGGTTCTAAAGGTTTTCCTTGGGCTATATGTCATAGAGAGATTAATTATAATAAAGGTATTTGCCCTGTTGCAGAGAGATTGAACGATGAAAGTTACCTAGGGTTTGGAATGTGTATTTACGATTTTTCTGAGCCAGATGTTGATCTTATTATCCAAGCTTTTAAAAAGGTGTGGACAAATCTTGAAGACTTAAGAAAATATGGTTAACTTTGTGTGCTCGTGTAAAAGTTTTTAGCATATTTATGAATAGCTAAACTGATAAATTGTTAACATGAAGTGAATTGGAGATTTTAAGTTGAATGATAAAATAGTATCTGTATATAGCATTACTGAACTATGTAAAGGAGATAACTTTAGTTTTGAAGAACTTATAGATTCTGATATGGTCAATAATTTTGCATTATTGGTGGGTGATTATAGTCCATTACATATGGACAACCGTTTTGCTAAAAGCAGGAGATTTAATGGAAGAGTAATTCATGGAGTACTGTTGTTAGGACTATTATCTAGATTGATTGGTATGCATTTACCTGGTGAAAATGCTTTAATTATATCTATGAACTCTCAATTTATAGTTCCGGCTTATATTGGAGATAAAGTACGTGTTTATGCAGAAGTAGATCAAATTTCACTTGATATTAAAGTTATTGTTCTAAATGCAAAAATCGAAAGATCACCGGATTTTTCACGAGCATTAGTCAGGTCTAAAATAATGGTCAAGTTCACTAATTAGTAATGGGTATGGAACAATACGATTTTGTAATCATTTCTCAGTCAGAACTTGTAGACTATAATCAGTATTCTTCTCTTCCTTTAGATCGTTTACCTTTGTATAAAAAATTAGTTTTCCCAAGGATGATATATTACCGCGGAGCTTTTAGGTCGCATCTTGATTTTATTAATATGATTAGTTTTGGAAAATGTTGGTCTGAGGCCAATTTTGAAGAAAGACGCAAATTATTTAGTATTTGGAACTTAGCTAGTTTCGTTGGAACCAATTTGGCCAATTACCTAAAGAAGTATGAAATCAATACTTTTGTAATTAATAATTTTGATGCTGAGTGGGATATTTTTTGCAGGATATACGAGGGTTGTAGTTTGAAACCAATCGTTGGCATTTCTACGACTTTTCATTTGAATTATCACGAAATTACTCGATTAGTTAAATGTATTAAGTCGAGGTTTTCTGATGCTTTGATAGTTTTAGGAGGAGCTTTTGTTAATAGTGAGGTAAATTCGGGTAGTGAGCAAGTTTTAACAAAAACTATGAAAAAGTATGGAATTAACTTTGTTATTCATAGTTTTAATTCTGATATTGATATTAGAGATCTACTATTGGCCAGAAAATTTGGGGGTAATTACAAAGATATTAATAATTTAATATATTCTTTGGACAATAAAGAAAATAACGAGTTTCTTTTTACTCCCAAAGTTTGGAATGCTCCTGTAGTTGAGGATATAGCGGTAAACTGGTCAGATTTAGATTTTCCTTTCATAGGAAATATTGTTCAGATTAGAGCCTCTTCCGGTTGTTCATTTCATTGCGCTTTTTGCTCATATCCAGAATTGGCAAAAGGATTTCATGCGATGCCTGTTGATATTGTAGAAAAACAGATACGATCTGTTCTTCAGATGAAGAATATTAAAAATATTGTTTTCATAGATGATACTTTTAATGTTCCAGTTAGTCGTTTTAGAAAATTATGTCAAATGTTTACTAAATATGATTTTAAATGGTTTTCTTTTTTACGGGTTCAATATGTTGACGAAGAAATCGCCAAGCTAATGAAAGAATCTGGATGTTGTGCTGTATATTTAGGGATAGAATCTGCTGATAATAAAGTTTTAAAGAATATGAATAAGCGTGCGACTAGGGAAGAGTTTACCAAAGGTATTCAGTGTCTCAAAAAATATGGTATTACTATTATGGCAGCTTTTGTAATAGGCTTTCCTGGTGAGACAGAAGATACTTTAAAAAATACTGTGAATTTTATAGAAACAATGGGAATAGATTTTTATACATTAAAAGAATTTTTTTATATAAAGAACACCTTGGTTGATAAACAAAGAAAAGTACATAATTTATTGGGTGATGGTGCCAATTGGTCACATAGTACTATGGATTCTTTACTTGCATATGAACATAAAATCTCTATGTTTAAAAAAATTAAAAATAGTGTTTTTGTTGATCCAGATACAAGTTTATGGTACTTAGTTTATTTATATAGTCAAGGATATTCGATGAGTGAAATTGCTAAGATTCAATCAGATATTAATAAGGCAATGATGATTCAAATTGACGGTGATTTTGATTGTACTAATTTGGTATATCGACGTTTGGCAAAAAAATTAGATAAATCTATTAGTTATGGTGGGTAATGATAGAACTTATGTTTTACATGAAGTAAGGCGAGAGATTAGCCGAAAGAATTATTCTCTTGCTTTCGCACATTTATATTCTATTGCAAGGCCATCAGAAGATTTTTCAGTTCAACATAAATATGCTATTTTGTTTAAATCTATTGTAACAGATCGTTTAGAATTAAAACCAATAAAAATAGCTATTGTTTCAACTAGTACAATAGAGCATTTTGCAAATGTATTTAGTTTTTGGATGGCGATATGTGGATTTAATGCACAATTGTATTTTACAGAATATAATACGATAGACCAAAATATTTTAAACCCGTCTAGTGATTTGTATGTTTTTAAGCCCGATATAGTGTGGATATTTTCTAACTATAGGGATGTTAATACTGATCTTCCGTATGGATGTGATGTTAAGCTTGTTGGTAGTAAGATTGATGAAAACATAGACCGATTTGCTAAATTATGGTCTAGTTTACGGCGTTACTCCACTGCATATATTATACAGAATAATGCTGATTTACCAATTGATCGTATTTTTGGCAACTTTGAGTCTAATATTAATTGGGGGCGTGCTAATTTTCTGAGGAAATACAATTATAGATTATTTGATTCATTACTTCCGGGCATCACGTTGTTTGATATTGACTATATTTCATCGCTGTGTGGTAAACACAAGTGGTTTGATGAAAGATATTGGTATCACTCAAAACACGCTTTTTCCTTAGATGCAATTGGATTAGTTGCATTTCACGCTGCAAAATTGGTAGCAGCAATAAAGGGACAGTCGAAAAAATGTTTAGTGCTTGATTTGGATAATACACTTTGGGGTGGGGTTATTGGAGATGATGGTTTAGAAGGGATTAAACTGGGTGATGGTGTGGAAGGAGAAGCATTTTCTGAGTTTCAGAAGTACATTAAGATGTTAAAAAATAGAGGGATTATACTAGCAGTTTGTAGTAAAAATGACGAGGAAAATGCTAAATTACCGTTTATTAAACATCCTTGTATGCATATTTCATTGAATGATATTGCGGTATTTGTGGCTAATTGGGGAAACAAACCTGATAATATTAAGAAAATTTCTGAAGTGCTAAATATTGGTTTGGATTCTATGGTTTTTGTCGATGATAATCCAGTAGAAAGAGATGTTGTCCGAAATGCCCTGCCCATGGTTTCAGTACCAGAAATGCCGGGTGATCCCTCGTATTATGTTCGAACATTAAACGAACAATTATATTTTGAACTGATAAGTTTTTCTAATGATGATGTTACAAGAAATGATATGTATCGTGAAAATATATTGCGTCATACTCTAAAAGATAGTTGTACTGATTTAACACAATATCTTCAAAGCCTTAGGATGAAAGCTTTTGTTGATTATTTAGATAGGTTTCATTTACCAAGAATTGCTCAATTGATAAATAAAAGCAATCAATTTCATTTGACAACGACACGCTATACTGAAACCGAGCTAATGGAGATGATGGAGGAAAAAAACATTATATGTAGGTTTTATAAATTAAAAGATCGTTTTGGGGATAATGGATTGATCTCTGTAGTAATACTTAGGAAGGGTGAGAATGGAGAATTATATGTTGATACGTGGGTAATGAGTTGTCGTGTTATTGCTAGGGGTATGGAACATTTTGTTTATAACGATATCACAGCTATTGCTAAAGAACTAAACTGTGTTAAAGTGCTTGGCCATTATAAGCCAACGAAGAAAAATAAACTAGTCGCTGAACATTATAATAGTTTAGGATTTGTTATGGTAAACGAAAAACAGAGTGAAACGTTTTGGGAGCTGAATGTTGATAAAGCTGAACCTATTCAAATGTTTATTGAACCTGTTTCGATATATTAACAATTGTGACATAATATAAATAACTAAGAGTAGATTTTTATGAAGATGAGTGTATAGGTATGAAAGATAAAGAAATTGTAGAGCGATTGAATCGGGTATTTCAAGAAGTTTTCGATGATTATGGTATTAAAATTTACGAAGGAATGACGGCAGCTGATATTGAGGAATGGGACTCCATAATGCAAATTACTCTTGTTATAGCTGTTGAGAAAGAATTTAATATTAGGTTGAATGCATCTGAGGTATCACAGTTATCAAATATTGGGGAAATGATCAAATTACTCAAGAAGTATGTATCTATAAGTTAGTTTAACCTCAGTTCAAACTAATGAGTTGTTTAGAAAAATTGAATATTTTTATTACATAAAAAAGTGAAGTTAGGGGAAATAGTGGATAAAAAGACTTTTTTGAATGAATTCGCAAGATTAACAGATCTTAAGCTAGGATCGGTTAAGGGAAATGAGAAATTATCTGATATATCAGGTTGGAATTCTCTAAGTGTAGTGACTTTTGTTGTATTTGTACTAAAAAATTTTGGTGTTGAAATATCTGCTGCCGATCTTGCAAAAATTCAGACAGTTGACGAGCTTATGGATTTGTTTGGTGACAGGATTGCAGATTAATTATTTTTTCTTATATGGGTATATGGCAGGCAACAAATTTTTAAATATACGTTTAGCTGGATTAGCTAGTGCTGTACCAGATAATATGTATAGTGCAGAGAGCGAGGCATCTGTTCTTGGCAAAAAGATTTTAAGAACCCAGACCAATGTTGGCGTGAAAAGTCGTTTTGTCTCTAGTAAAGAACAGTGTACTTCAGATTTATGTTTTGAGGCAGCTAAAGTTCTTCTGAATGACTTAGGTTGGAATCCTAATAGCGTTGGAGCGCTAATTTTTGTGACGCAAACACCAGATCATATTTTGCCAGCAACTAGCTGTATTTTACAAAGTCGCTTACATTTATCAAAAAGTTGTGCTGCTTTTGATGTTAATATAGGATGTTCTGGTTATGTTTATGGTTTATGGTTAGGAGCTAGTCTTATAACCAGTGGTATAAATAGAGTTTTAGTTTTAGTTGGTGATACTATTACGAAAGTCGTGTCTCCGTTAGATGCTACCGTAGCTACTATTATCGGAGATGCTGGTACCGCATCTGCTTTGGAATATAGCGATCATAATTTTCCATGGTGTTTTGAGCTTGGTACTGATGGTGGTGGGGCTAAAAATTTGATGATTCCTGCAGGTTTGTTTCGTGTACCTCATTCTGTTGAAACCGCTAAGGTTTTTTCAGATGGTAATGGTAATAAACGTAGTGCTGAAAATTTATATATGAATGGACTTGAGGTATTTGATTTTGCATCTAGAGAGATTCCAGGTTTGGTTGGGAGAATACTTGCTCAGGCAAATTGTTCTATTGGTACTCTAGATGGTGTTGTTTTACATCAAGCTAGTAAGCTTGTACTTCAATATTTGTGTGAGAAATTAAAAATTCCACCTACTAAACTTTTAACTACCTTGGAAAAATATGGTAGTGTTAGTTCTGCTTCTATTCCGTTGACTATAACAGATTATTTTTCTGAACTAGGTATTGTAGATAGTTTGAAATTGTTATTAGTTGGATTTGGAGCAGGGTATTCATGGGCTGGAGTTGTTCTTAATATGGCTGATAATGTGGTTGTACCTAAACTTATTAAATGTTAGAAATGAAAAGTACTTATGGCAATTGATGAACGTTTGATTTTTTATGAAGGGAAACATGTACGACTTAAAGCCTTATCTTCTCAAGATATAATAGATAGTGATTGGGTTAGGTGGTTTAATGATGAGGTATTGAGTCAATATAATAGACATCATTATTTTCCTAATACATTTGAACAAGAACAAAAGTTTTTAGAATCTTGTACTCAGCCAAGTAAGTTGGTGGTAGGGATAGTTGATCGTTTAAATGAAACGAAAATTTGTGGTGTTGTTAGCTTACAGAATATTGATTTCATTCATCGTCATGCGGAGATTGCATGTATGTTAGATAAAAAGATAACAATAGCAAATCCATTTATCTTTCTTGAGTCATGGTCATTGATATTACGCCATGGATTTGAACAGCTTGGGTTGTATAAAATTTATGCTGGAACTTTTCATCCCCATGTTGTGGGTAACGCTACCAAGATGTTCAATTTTGAGATTGAAGGAGTGATGAAAAAGCAAATATTTAAGAACAATGCTTACCACGATGTCACTATGTATGCTGTTTTTAGAGATACGATTAAGTATCCAGAGTTTTAATCTATCGAACATCAGTTCTTCAAGTAGGAAGTATAGAAAAGACGAGTAATATTCCAAATGAGAGATAAGTATCTTTGATTGCTATAGTGGCTCATGACGCTGGAGGAGCAAATCATATTTATTCATGGTTGAAAACTGGTTATTTATATATTAACGACGTTAATTTGTACGTTGGTGGTCCAGCAGCTAAGATTTTTTGTGATATTAAACCTAGGTTACGTAGTAATTCTTTAAGACATGCTTTAAGTAACACTTCACTATTAGTGTCAGGGACTGGGTGGGCAAGTTCGTTTGAACATGATGCCAGAGTGTTAGCACAAAAAAAGAAGATTAAGTCAATTGCTGTTGTCGATCACTGGACGAATTACAGAGAAAGGTTCTCTAGAGATGGAAAAGAGGTATTGCCTGATGAAATATGGGTTACTGATAAATATGCCATGGAAATTGCCAAAAAAATATTACCTGAGGTTCATATCTCATTGCATAGGAACGATTATTTAGCATTACAATCACAAGAAATCAGGAAATTTAGCAATAGTAAAAGGGAGGAATCTAGGGGCAAATATTTTTGCAATGTCTTGTTTGTTATGGAGCC
This sequence comes from Coxiellaceae bacterium, assembly GCA_031263815.1. Taxonomy (GTDB): domain Bacteria; phylum Pseudomonadota; class Gammaproteobacteria; order UBA9339; family UBA9339; genus UBA9339. Next base: position 15,623 of record JAISFD010000023.1, read on the forward strand.
AACAAACCAATCATGGGGCGGCTCTAAATTACTAGGAGAAATTCAAGCGTTTGAATTTTTTATTGACAACATGAAATTACTGGAAATAGGAAAAGATGTAAAAATTATAATTAAACCGCATCCAGCGGATGAGATGGGGAAATATGACTATTGTGTTTCTAAACACAACAATTTATCTTTAAAAATAGAGTCGTCTTTATCGTTGGCCGAGCTAATAGCCTGGTCTGACATCGTGGTTGGTTGCCAAACTTATGCTATGGTAGTAGCTTTAGAGGCGGGGAAGAGAGTGGTTTCTTCTATTCCTCCGTATGCTCCGAAATGCATTTTACCATATGAACAAATAATGCATTTATGTAATTTAAGCTAGCTTAAATAATGAAATACTGTAAAAAATGTCTCCAGCCTGATACAAGACCGAATACATTGTTTTCTGAAGATGGAATTTGTCCAGCTTGTATATATACACAGGCGACAGTTGATGTTGATTGGCAAGAAAGAGAAGCAATATTACTTGATTTGATACAAAATATTCCAAGAAATAAAAGGTGCAAATTTGATTGTATTGTTGGTGTTAGCGGGGGAAAAGATAGTACTAGACAAGCGGTTTTTGTGAGGGACAAATTAAAATTAAATCCATTGCTTGTATGTATTTCTTACCCGCCGCAACAGGTAACTGAGCGAGGAGTAAATAATATTTCCAACTTGATAAACCTTGGTTTTGATTGTACTGTTGTGAGCCCTGCCCCAGAAACTTGGCGTCAGTTAATGAAACATGGGTTTGAAAAATTTACTAATTGGGGTAGGTCAACAGAGTTGGCATTATTTAGTGGTGTGCCTCAGCAGGCAATACACTATGGTATTGCACTAATTTTATGGGGCGAGAATCCTGGTCTCCAGGTGGGAGATCTAAAAACTTTGGGGCGCACATGCTATGATGGTAATAATATAAAAAATATGAATACTCTCTCTGGGGGCACAATTGATTGGATTTTAGAAAGGAACTACAAAATTAGTGACTTAAATCCATATCGTTATCCTACGGCCGAGGAGTTTGCTAAACATAATATTCAGATTATATATTTGGGCTGGTTTTTAAAAGATTGGTCAGCAATAAATAATGGTGTTTATTCTTGTCTGAACGGTTTGCAAATTAGAAATGATTGTGTAGTGAATACTGGTGATTTATATGGAGTATATTCGCTTGATGAAGATTGGGTTACTATTAATCAAATGATTAAATATTATAAGTTTGGTTTTGGTAGAACAACTGATTATGTTAATGAGGAAATTAGGTTGGGTAGAATGAGTCGTAACAAAGGAATAGAGCTAGTTGAAAAATATGATCATTGTTGTAGTAATGATTATATCAAGAGCTTTTGTGAATATATTGGTATTTCTGTTGATTATTTTTGGGAAAAAGTTAGGAGCTCGGTTAACAAAAAACTTTTTAGTATAGAGAGCGATGGCAAAATTGTTAGAAAATTTGAAGTTGGGGTAGGTTTGTGAATAAACCGATAATAGGTGTTATTAATTATGGCGCCGGTAATTGTTCTTCTGTAAAAAGAATGTTATCTAAACTTGGTTATAGATGCAGAATTATTAGAAGTATTGAAGAATTTATTGATGTTAAAATATTGCTAATACCAGGAGTAGGAGCTTTTGCTTCTGCTATGAAGTCACTGCATAAATTACACTTGCTTAAGCCTATTTTGGAATTTGCGTACCAAGGCTTTCCTATAATTGGAATTTGTTTAGGTATGCAGTTATTAGCTGAAGCATCATATGAACATACTTATGTACGTGGTTTGGGATTGATAGCTGGGGAAGTTCAACCAATCTCGAAGCCATTGTGGCATGTTGGTTGGAATACTTTGGAGGTTGTTGGTAAAGATTCTATGGTTCAAGGAAGTCACGGCGAACATTTTTATTTTAATCACTCTTTTGAGTTTAATGCCGTAGAGCATGTGATTGGTATATCCAAGGTAAAACAGCATGCTATTGTGTCAATAGTAAAAAAAGATAATATTTATGGTTTCCAGTTTCACCCAGAGATCAGTCAAGATGCTGGTCTAAAACTAATGAATAAAGTTATAGCAAAGTTATGTTGTTCTAGTGAATTATTGTGCGATGCTTAAGAAAAGAATCATTGGTGTAGTAACAATACGTGACGGGTTGGCGGTACAGTCTTTTGGCTATAAACGTTATTTGCCTATTGGTAAACCAGAAATCGTAGTAGAAAATTTAGATCGTTGGGGTATTGATGAAATTCTTATTCAAGTTATCGATCTTAGTATAAATGGTTTTGGTGTAGATTTAGAACTTATTCGTAAGATCGGATCACTCAGTAAATCTACTCCTATTATATATGCAGGTGGTGTTAGATCATTAGATGATGCTGTTAATGTGATACAAGCAGGGGCAGATAGAATTTGTGTTGATGCTTTATTGCATAGTAATCCAGATAAAATAAAGGAAATATCCTGTAAACTTGGAGCGCAAGCTGTTATCGCTAGCTTTCCAATTATTATTGGCGATGATTGCCGACCTTATTGGTATAATTATATTACTAAACAGCTAGTTGTCTTGAATAAAAAAGTGTTGTGCTTATTGGATCAAGACATTATATCGGAGGCTATTATAATTGACTGTCAAAATGAGGGAAATCACGAGGCCTTTAATTTTAAGCTATTATCTATATTTGCGAATATGAAAAATCCATTGATTTTATTTGGCGGATTAAGTTCAGCTAAATTACTGAATAAAGCTTTAATTGAAGATAGAGTTTCAGCTGTTGCTATAGGAAATTTTTTAAATTATCGTGAACATGCAGTACAGGAATTTAAAAAACAACTTGCTTTGGATATTTTAAGATCTCCTTTATATCAAGACAAATTTTTGGTTTATGACAACTGAAATTAAATATTGCAAGAGATGCTTGTATAATAGCAGTCATCCCTTAGGTTTAGTTATTGATGATAAAGGCATTTGTTCTGGCTGTCGAATTCATGAAGAAAAAGATATGCTTGATTGGCGTGAACGTTGGACAAAGTTGGAGAGCTTAGTGTATGAATATCGCAGTAACACAACATATGATTGTATAGTCCCAGTTTCTGGTGCTCAAGATTCTTATTATATTTTGTATCTTGTCAAGAACAAGCTTGGTATGAATCCGCTTTTGGTTAATTATAATAAATATTGGAATACACCACTTGGCGTTAGGAATCTTGCTAATCTTAGGATTAGGTTTAATTGTGATATCCTAATTCAGAATGTTAATCCTATTTCAGTAAAAAAAATAGTTAGAACTACCTTGAGAGGATTGGGTAGTTTTTATTGGCACTGCATTGCGGGGCAAACAGTTTTTCCTGTACAGACGACGGTTCGTTATAAAATTCCTCTGATCATATGGGGAGCTCACCAAGGTATAGAGCAAGTTGGGATGTTTTCTCACGAACATGAAGTTGAAATGACAAGGCGTTATCGTAAAGATCATGATTTGATGGGAATGGAGGCTGATGATCTTTTGTCTCAGTTTGACATTTTGAAAGAAGAAGATATATGGCAGTACCGGTATCCTGAGGATTCTGAACTAAATGCTGTAGGTGTTCGGGGAATATATCTTAATAATTACGTACGTTGGGATCCAAAAGCGCAGCATGAGTTAATGATAAAAAATTATGGATATGGAACTGCAAAGTTTGCACGGACTTTTGACTGTTATGATTTTGTCGATTGCTATAACTATATGAATTTGCATGATCTTACAAAAATGTATAAATGTGGTTATTCAAAAGTGACTGATCATGTATGTAGAGAGATTAGACATAAAAGAGTGACTAGAGATGAAGCTATTAAATTGGTGGCTATGTATCAAGATCAGCCAATAAAATATTCAAACTTAATGTGCGAATGGCTAGGTGTTGATAATAAATCGTTATCATTTGTACTTGATTTGCATAGAAATCCAAATTTTTGGATCAAAAATGAGAATAATGATTGGATCTCGAAGAATAGAAGTATTCAAATTGATAATTCAATGTCAGGCAATAAGCAAAAAGCCCCGGTCATCAAATTTGAGGAAAATGCTAGTCTTAAAATGGATAAAAAAGAGGCTTATATTACTATTGGAAAGGGGATAAGCTCCATGATTGATGGCAATTAATTTTAACTTTCATGGAGTTTCTATGTCATTTAGTAGTACACAAGAAAAGTTTTGGGCAAATGAATATGCTGAGTTATATATAAAGAAAAACGGATCTTTTAATACAGAGTTGGGCATACGATGTTGGAATAAAATGCTTAATGGTATCACCATAAATATAGTAAATTATCTCGAATGTGGATGCAATATAGGGCGAAATATAGAACAACTTAAATTTTTGTTGCCTAGGGCTAGGCCATCTATTATAGAAGTTAGCACATTAGCTTATAACATCGTTACTAAGAAATTTGTATTTGCCAATCAATTTAATGGAACAATACTTGATTCAAAATTTGAACCCAAGAGTTTTGACTTGGTTTTTACTATGGGAGTATTGATTCACATTAATCCCAATCAATTATTGGCTAATATAAAAAAAATATTTGACTATTCATCTAGATATATTTTAATTGGCGAATATTTTAATCGAACCCCTATAGCAATCGAATATCAAGGTGAACAGGATAAACTTTTTAAAAGAGATTTTGGTAAATTATTAATGGAAAATTTTGCAGTGAAATTAGTTGATTATGGATTTTTGTGGGGGTATTTAAATGATGCCGCTGGTTTTGATGATATTACTTGGTGGTTATTTGAAAAATCTGAATAAATATGCTTCACTATGCTTGTTATTGCTTCGGCCTATGTAGATCCCGGTTTTTTGAGTTCTATTTACCAAGTTTTTTATGTTGTTATTTTTGGAGCGGTGTTTACGTGGGTAGTGACACCATGGAAATACGTAAAATCACTGTTTAGACGTATTAAATGTAAGAATAAGGAATGTAATGAAAGTAATGTTGTAGGCAACAGAGTCGGTACAACACCAGTAACAAACAGCGAGGAAGTAGGTGGCAATATAAAATAGCAGTAACTTTATAGAAATTGAAAAGTCATCCTATATTGATCCTAATGGTTTCGTTTTTTTATATCAAGGGCAAATTTTCAGAGCTATCCACGAGAATGTCAAAGATTTTTATTTGAATTTACAAGCGGTCGCTATGCTCACTATAGATTTTAGGCCATCGTGACCCCTAAAATCAGTTCGCATGGCCGCGATACATTGTTGTGCTTCGCACACCGCAGCCGTCCTGCGGCTGAAAAACGCTACATTAACTTAACGCAGACTACTCTCCTTCGCTTCGCTCTCCCTGGCTCGCAGCGTTTGAGGAAGGAATAATAAAGGCATTAGAAGCGAAAAAACTGTTGATTGCAAGTGAAATGGTCGTTGCACCTTGTGAAGAATTTTCTCGAAAATTGATTTTAAAACACCAGCATATTTATCCAGTCAGTTATTGTGTTGAATGACACATTAATATATTGTTACTGCGGATCACGGAACTATAACTTCAAAAGTAAAATTTGGGTATGGATTCTATGCTGATGAAGAAGTTACACGAGTTCCTTTGTTTCTAATTTGGTGATAACCAGCATGGTACCTCTAGGTCCATTGTAGATACACAAGATCTTGCTCAAACTATTGTTGAATATTTTAATATTGATAAAATCCTTGCTAGCAAAGGAAGAAACTTGTTGAAGCCTATACAAGAAGAAAGACCAGTCCCTGTCTTTATGCAACCAGCATTAGTGGATAAGTATCATTATTTAGTACTATATAATGGTGGATATAAGTACTTATTTGATATTTATTATTGTCCATTTACAGCCTTAAGATCAGAAGTTACTTACTACGATGAAATAAATAGCCATGTTGTTGACGAAAGAGATAATATTTGGAGTGATTGTAAGCAGATGTTGAAATAATTTAATGTAAGAGAGTGGTATAAGTATAGAAAAAATGTAGCTGAATAGAGCTAAAATAGATGCCTAATATTACCCACACTCTCTGGCTCTTCGCTAGTAATTTCCACGGATTCAATAACAGACCTTTTTCGAAACTAGCTATTTGTTATACAATGAGGTATAAAGGTGTCTAAAGTAGAGAGGCATCATGAGATACAATCAAGTTAAAGGCGCAAGAAACATAACTCAATCAAGACTCATGTTCTGGAATGCGCGGGCAAACTTAGCATTTAGGGCTGGTACTAATGATACTATAGCGAAACAGCTTGAAATTATAAATATTTTAAAATTATTAAAAGGATGTAAATATGTTTTAGATGCTGGATGTGGAAATGGAATAACAGCTATATCTATATGTAAAAGCATGCGGAATGTGCATATGTATGCTTTCGATTATTCGGAAGCTATGATAACAGAAGCGAGGAAGTTAAGTTTAAACTCTGGATGTTCTAAAATAATTTTTGAAGTTGGTGAGTTAACTAAACCTCCTTTTAAAGAAAGTTACTTTGATGCTGTATATACAGAAAGATCTTTGATTAATCTAAATAATCTTAACGAACAAAAAATCTCTGTTTCTGCTCTATTAAATAAAGTGAGGAAAGGTGGAATATTGATTCTTTGTGAGTCTTTTAATGATGGATTACAAGAAATTAACATCTTTAGAAATGCTTTAGGGGTTATACAAAATTAAACCACCTTGGCATAATCGCTATTTGAAAATGCGAGAACTTGATATTCTTGTGCCTAAAAATGGCCACATTGAAAATGTGCTTAAGTTTTCTTCTACTTACTATTTTTTAAGTCGTGTAGTTAATGCTCAGTTGACAAAATTGGAGGGGGGGGTAGAGAACCGAGATATGAAGATACGATAAATAAACTAGCTTTTCAATTGCCAGATATTGATATTTATGTGCAAGTACTAATAGTTGTAATTAGAAAAATTAATTAACATTAGCCAAACCGCTAAATAAAAGAGATATTCTTTTGACCCATATGGAAGTTATGACTTAGGTAGACGATCTGGTAATATGAAGTAATCTAGATTGTTAACTAAGGAGTAGCTATGACGAGAAAAGAACTTAGCGATATAAATCGTAAGTTAAAAGTTTTAGAATATGCTAAACAAATTGGTAATAAAACGAAATAAAGCAAAAAAATAAAGCTAAATAATGTAGTACCTAGCAAAACTAACCTATTGATTTAAAAATAAATTGTCTCAGAAATTACTCAAAAAATGCGGGAGTCGGGAGGATAGTATGTATAAATGGTTAACAGATATTCTCGTATGTCCAAAAACAAAGTTATCCTTAACCATAACTAAAATTGAAGAATGGTATGGTGACGATATTTACACTGATGTGCTACGTTCAGCCGATGGAACTGAGTATATTATTCGCAATGGTATTCCGCGTTTTGTAGATCAATGCTATGCTTCATCTTTTGGGTTACAGTGGGGAAGACATATCAAAGATCAAATAGATAGTCCTCGTAGTGATCATTCTAGACGACGATTTTATGGTGAAACGGGTTTTGTGCCAGCAAAATTAAAAGGTAAACTTGTATTAGATGGTGGTTGTGGGGCTGGTAGGTTTTCAGATATAGCCGCCTCTGATGGTGGTTGCTGTGGATTTATCTGAAGCTGTAGATGCATGTTATAAAAACAATAGACATTATAGTAACTTTTGTGTGATTCAAGCTAGTCTTTTTGAATTGCCATTTTTACCGGAAACTTTTGATTTTGCATTTATTATTGGTGTTATCCAGCATACACCCGCTGCGAGCCAGGGAGAGCGAAGCGAAGGAGAGTAGTCTGCGGTAGCTGACGATTTTTAGCAGAACGGAGTGAGTGCTAAAAATCTATAGTGAGCGTTAAGTTAATGTGGCAGCCAATGAAATAGACTCCTCTC
>JAISFD010000031.1 GCA_031263815.1 Coxiellaceae bacterium
TGAAAAACGCTACATTAACTTAACGCTCACTATAGATTTTTAGCACTCACTCCGTTCTGCTAAAAATCGTCAGCTACCGCAGACTACTCTCCTTCGCTTCGCTCTCCCTGGCTCGCAGCCGATGGATGTAGAGTAAATATTTCCCTGCCCGCATTTAAAAAGGGTTGGAGAGCAGCATTTGTCGAGTTACACTATATCCATTAAGGGATTTAATTTTGTTGTCACTACTGAAGTTGATATAACCCCAGATGCTTTGCCAAAAGCTATATAGGTTAAAGGTTTGGTGTGCCTGACTGGATTCGAACCAGCGACCTTTGACTTCGGAGGCCAATGCTCTATCCAACTGAGCTACAGGCACGTCCGCTACAGTTTATACCTTGCGAGTAAATTTAAGGTGCAGAAATTGTTCCCTGTGCAAAATTACGTATGGCTGCTGTAATTGTATTTGGAATACCGTCTCTATCTAAATTGTCTAAAAAATCTCCTAGACTTATTTGATCACCAAGTCGCCTAATTGTCCCTTTAATCCTATCATGGTCTGCCCTATTGCACAAAATATGTAAAGTTATTGCAGCTAGAGGTAATGCATTAGGAGTTATTTGCCGGTCAGCTGGAACACTAGCAATAGTAGTAGTATTTAATGCAGTAAAAAAAGTGTAAAAGATAGTAGTGTTAGCAGGATTTGTCTGGCCTATATTGGGGAAAGCAGGTCCAGAAAATACCATTCTATTTTGTGCATATCCGGGTGAAGTATGTGTCGATATATCATCTGTACCCAGAAGCCTAAATGCCTCGTTTATATTAGCAATATAAGCGGTTACTGTACTTGTGTAAATTTGCACCTCACCTAGATCGGTAGAATCAACAATGGATGCATTTTTATGTACCAAGGGATGTGGTCTTAAAAGTATATTTTCAGTATCTCTCCATGGGTTATTTTGCACTACTATAAATCTTTCTATTTGTGTTAGATCATACCGTTTAGCCTCTGTTTGAATGATTAATGGGGTAGAATCCGTCCTAATAGGAGTAAGTCTAATAGTTGCAGTAAATTCTGTAAACAAAGTATGGTCGATCAACGCATCAGCTGCGTCAGGATTGTATGCATGAACTAAGGGTATATTGATTGGCCATGCAAATTCTCCATATGGACGTTCGAATACAAAACCGGCGGCGTAAAGAGATGGAGTAGATATTCTTACTGATTCAAAAAGTGTGAGTAAATGAGTTTCAACATATCTGTTGAGTAGTATTTGCATGTTTGTTTCGTTTCCTCCAGTTGTTCTTGGTGTATCTGAACTAGAACCAGATAAAGCTAATGCTGTAATGCCCCCCCCCAATACTCCCACTGCTGCAACTAAACCTGTAGTCGTTAAAGGCTCAAGAGCGTAACACTCTTGTGTAAGATTTAGTATTGTAAAAAACAATATACCTATAAAATGGTTTTTCTTACTCATGTTAATAGTATACTGCATTTTGTTGAATTTGCGGAACAAATATTGCGAGCCAGGGAGAGCGAAGCGAAGGAGAGTAGTCTGCGGTAGCTGACGATTTTTAGCAGAACGGAGTGAGTGCTAAAAATCTATAGTGAGCATAGCGACACACTTGTGGTTTTCACAGACACTTGAACGTTAACGTCGCTTTATAAGTATAATTTTCTGGAGTGAATAAACCCGAAGTTTTATTTGCAGGTAAGATCTGTTTTGCTAAGTTGACTAGTGCTTTTTGATCAGGATCATTTCCTTGATAAACAGTATCAAGATCAATTATTTTTAGTTTTTGACCTTGTGCTGTGCAAGTACGGTGAGCTTTGTCGTTTGCTATTTTTACTGCTTCGTTTTCGGTTTTAGCATTAGTGATAATAATTTGCATATTCCCTATTTGTGGGATCATGGTTGTTGATGTGCATGCGATGAGAGTAAATAATAAGCTAAAGAAAAATATGGATTTAGTAGTTTTCATTATAAATCCTGCATAATATAATGTATACATCTTAGCATAAAAGCTTCAAAAGTAAAAATCGGCTTGCTACAATGAATTTTTTTTAGTGGTATATTAACTTTGAAAATAGATCAACCCATAGGTGTTTTTGATAGCGGTATTGGTGGCTTAACTGTTGCTAAAGCGCTTGTTGAAGCATTACCTAATGAATCGATAGTTTATTTTGGGGATACTGTACACTTACCATATGGTGATAAATCTCCGCATACTATTAAAAACTATACCAAGGAGATCGTTAATTTTTTATTGGCACAAAATGTTAAATTAATTTTAATCGCCTGTAATTCTGCGTCCGCTGCGGCTTATGAAGTGTTACAGGATTATATTGGTACTCATACCTTACTTATTAATGTTATTGACCCGGTAATTTGTTTTTTAAGTAAAAATTATTCTCATAAACGGATTGGTTTGATAGGTACCAAGCTTACAATAGATTCAGAGGTATATCGTAAGAAACTTGTTTCACAAGAACGCGAAATTGATTTGTGTGCTTTAGCTACGCCGTTACTTGTACCTATTATTGAAGAAGGATTTTTTGAGCATCGAATTATAGATGTTGCTCTCTCATTATATTTATCCAATCCAGTACTGCAAGATATAGAAGCTTTGGTTTTGGGGTGTACTCATTATCCGATTATTAAAACTAAAATAGAAAATTTTTATCGAAATAAAGTCGAGGTTATTGATACTACTAAAATTGTTGCTTCAGCAGTTGAACACAAACTTACTGCAAAAAAATTACTCTCCTCGAGTCTACCTCAACATTCTTTTTATGTTTCTGATTATACTGCAAATTTTGCGCATCAGACTAGGTTATTTTTTGGTGAAGAGGTGGCGGTAAAAGCTTTAGAGATTTTTTAGAGATTGTAGTTTTTGCAAGTTAGTTTGCAGTTTAGTTATAGAACTTTTGTTTTCAGTAAGTTTAGTTCGATCTTTTGCGATCACATCTTGAGGAGCTTTGGATAAGTAACTCTGGCTACTTAATTTATTCTCTATCCTTGCTATATCAGTTTTAAGCTTGTTAATTTCTTTATGAAGTCTCGTAATTTCAGAAGCAAAGTTAAAAGTATCACTAAAGATGAGATGTAGTTCTAAGGTATCTATCAAGGTAGATATTGCTGGTGGAATTTTTTCGTTTTTAACCCAAGCTATCGACGTAAGTCGAGCGAGGGTCTTAAGATAATCTTGGTATTTGTTGACGCGCATGTGATCAAGCTCAGTACCTTTATCTAGTAATAGAGGTATAGATTTTGTTGGCGAAATATTCATTTCACCACGAACATTGCGAATTGTGAGAATGATTTTTTTAAGCCACTCGATTTCAGGTGAGGCAGTATTATCTATTTTTGTTGCGTCAAATTCGGGATATTTTTGCAACATAATTGTCGGATCTTTAATCTGCATTTTGGGAGCAATTTTCTGCCATATTTCTTCGGTGATAAAAGGCATAAATGGATGAATTATACGAAGTATCCTTTCGAGTATGGTAATTAGCGTTTTACGTGTTCCTTGTTTTAAAGCATCATTCAGTTGATCCGAATTTAAAATCGGCTTTGCTAGCTCTAAATACCAATCACAAAACTGGTGCCAAGTAAATTCATAAATTGTTTGTGTAACTAAATCAAAACGGTAATTGTTGAATTCTTTAGTAATGGTTTGTAGGGTATTTTGTAATTCTGTTTGGATCCAACGATCGGCGGTACTGTATTCTAGTTGATCATTAGTGTAGTTAAAGTCTTCTAATTGCATTAAAACAAATCTCGCAGCATTCCAGATTTTAGTGCAAAAGTTTCTGTAGCCTTCGAGACGGGCGAGATCGAAATTAATATCACGACTGGTAGTAGCCAGGGAACAAAAAGTAAAACGAAGGGCATCGATGCCAAAAGCTTCGATCCCGTGAGGAAAATCTTTACGGGTTTGTTTTATAATTTTTGCCGCCAGGTGTTTTTGAGTAAGATGTTTTGTACGTTTTTCAATTAGCTGTTCAAGAGTGATTCCGTCGGCAAGGTCAATAGGATCTAAAATATTACCTTTAGATTTCGACATTTTTTGGCCGTGACTATCGCGGATTAAGCCAGTGATATATACCTCTTTGAAAGGTACTTCACCGGTAAATTTTAATCCCATCATTACCATACGAGCTACCCAGAAAAAGATAATATCAAAACCAGTAACTAATACTGAAGTAGGGTAAAAAGTTTTAAATTCTTTAGTTTTTTTAGGCCAGCCAAGGGTTGAAAATGGCCAAAGAGCTGAAGAAAACCAAGTGTCTAAAACATCATCATCTTGTTTAAGTGGGCAATCTTTGAGATTGAATCTTTGGCGGATCTCGTTTTCATTTTCACCGACATAAATATTATTTTTTTCATCATACCAAGCAGGGGTTCTGTGACCCCACCAAAGCTGGCGGCTAATGCACCAATCTTCAATGTTAGCTAACCATTGCAAATAAGTTTTGCTCCAGTTATTAGGAATAAATTTAATTTTACCATCTAGAACTACTTGGATTGCAGGAGCTGCTAATTCTTTGGTTTTGACAAACCACTGATCGGTTAAATAAGGTTCAATAATAACGCCACTACGATCTCCTTTAGGAATCTTGAGCGAATGCTTTTCAGTTTTGACTAGTAAACCGCTAGCTTCTAAGTCAGCAATTATTTGTTTGCGCGCTACAAAACGTTCTAAACCTTGATATTTTTTCGGAACGTTCTCGTTGAAATAAGCATGAGGCGTAAAAATATTGATTATTGGTAACTTATGTTTTTTTCCGATGTTATAATCATTAAAATCATGAGCAGGAGTTATTTTTACACAACCGCTGCCAAAACTTTGATCAACATAACTATCAGATATGATAGGGATAATCCGGTTAGTAAGCGGCAATTTAAGGTGTTTACCCACTAAATGTTGATAACGTTTATCTTCAGGATGTATCGCAACAGCAGTGTCACCAAGTATAGTTTCCGGGCGAGTAGTAGCAATAGTTAAGTTTTCACTGCTATCTACAACGGGATATTTTATATACCATAGTGTTCCTTCACTTTCTTCACTAGTTACTTCTAAATCAGAGATAGCAGTATTTAAAGCTGGATCCCAATTAACTAAACGTTTACCGCGATAAATTAAACCCTCTTCATATAATTTAATAAACACATATTTTACGGTTTCAGTTAATTCTGGATCTAAAGTGAATTTTTCTCTATCCCAGTCACCAGAAACTCCGAGCCGCTGTTCTTGTTTGGCAATCGTATTACCAGAATATTTCTTCCATTCCCAAACTTTTTGTATAAAGTTTTCTCGTCCGATATCAAGACGGGTTTTCCCTTCATCGCGCAGAATGTTTTCGACTATTATTTGCGTAGCAATGCCAGCGTGATCAACTCCAAGCTGCCACAAAGTATTATCTCCACGCATGCGATGATAACGAATTAAAGCATCCATAATGCTATTTTGGAATCCATGTCCCATATGGAGTGTTCCTGTTATATTAGGAGGAGGAAGGGTAATACAGTAAGGGGTACCTTTATAGCTTGGTGCGAAATAGTTATTCTGCCTCCACTTTTGATACCAAAAGTTTTCAATTGCCTGAGGGTTATATATTTTACTTTTCATAGATTAAGAAAGATTAACAGAGAAAAGCGACAAATTTCAAGAAAATCAAGATATAATTTGTTGGTGGCTATGAGTGGAGTTGAACCACTGACCTCAGCATTATGAGTGCCGCGCTCTAACCAACTGAGCTACATAGCCCCTTTTTAGCCTGCTTTTTTTATCCATAACCTAGTGAGATAGCAGCTAACAAATCGTGAGCTGATAGCTTGCAATTCTGTCTACTCTCATAATCTTTGTCAAGGTTAGTGAGTATTGTTTCAAACTTTAAAAACTTCTATTGGACACCCAGCTTTTTGATAAATTTGAAACCGTTGACGAGCGAGAGTTTTAAGTTGATCATCATTTGGTATTACTTCAATAAGGTGATTGAAATGTTGATACGAATGAACAACTTCGGAGGTAAGATTCACTAAGATATCTTTTTGTTCTGGTGTGATCTCCTCTCCGTAACCAATTGTTATTGGTACATCTAAGTTTGAATTTAAGCTGTATATTTCATGCGGTATGAAGCTAATATCGCTAAAAGTCCAAAGTTGAAGATCAAAATTTTGTGCTTCTTCTTGATTGGAGGTATGAATATATATTTTATGATTATTAAAATAAGCTTTTTCAATGATACGACAAGTGTATAAAGCACGTCCTTTGAGAGAAGAATCGTTATTTAAAATATAAAATGCTATTTTAGCTATCATATTTTTTTAAATTTTACCATTAAAAAAAACAAATTTCTCATGTATTGAGAAAATTTCTAGAAGAGGTTAAAAAATCTGGTATTATCTTGCACAGGAGAGGTGGCCGAGAGGCCGAAGGCGCTCCCCTGCTAAGGGAGTATGGGTCAAAAGCCCATCGTGGGTTCAAATCCCACCCTCTCCGCCAAAGAATATACCAAACATGCTTGATTATATCGAAAATTATCTAAGTGCTTTAAAAACGCAAAAGATATATAGAAGTTTAAAGAGCTACAGTAACGATTTTGTGGATTTTTCTAGCAACGACTATCTCGGACTTTCCTATAATGAAGCTTCTATAAAAGCTGGCTTTAAAGCTGCACAATATTACGGATCTGGAAGTACTGGATCGAGGTTACTATCCGGAAATAAAGAAATTTTTGAAATTTTTGAAAAGCAAATTGCTTTTGATAAAAAGTTCAAAGCAGCTCTAATTTTTAATTGTGGTTTTATTGCTAACGCTTGCATAATATCTGCATTGTGTATTCCCCAAACCGTTGTAATCTTCGATAAACTTAATCACGCTAGTATATATTATGGGTTAAATTCATCGCCTGCAAAATTAGTGCGATATCCCCATCTACAATATGATAAATTAGAAGAAATACTAAAAAAAGAGTGCGGATCTTATAAAAACAGAGTCGTTGTTTCAGAAACTGTTTTTGGAATGGATGGAGATATGGCAGATTTAGATGCATTGCTATACCTTTCTAAAAAATATAATACCATGTTGTTTTTGGACGAAGCACATGCTACCGGATTATATGGCAAAAACGGCTGCGGATTATCGACAGATTATGTTTGGGATCCGTCATCAACAATCATTATGGGGACATTCAGTAAAGCTTTATCCTCTTCTGGGGCATATGTAGTTTGCAACAAGCTTATGCGGGAATATCTTGTGCAAAAATGTAAAGGATTTATTTATTCAACAGCGTTGTCTCCATTTTGCATAGGTGTTGCCCAATATAATTGGAACCTACTAAAAACTATGACTAACACACGCATGCGTTTACTCTTGCTTGCTCAAAAATTTGTGGAATACTCCGGTACAAATATTATTTCCGTTGTTTTTCGTTGTGTAGACGAGATGTTCTATGTTCATAACAAACTACTAGAGCATAAAATAGTAACATCAGCAATACGTCCACCTACATCCCCAACACCGCGCATCAGATTCGCGATTAACGCCACTCATACGGAGGAAGATGTATTGCGTCTCCTGGAGGTTTTGAAAAAGTAATGAAGACGTATCTACTATGTCATGGTTTTGGCTTTTCACATGACTACTGGTGTAATCTTACTTCGTTGCTCGATGGCGAAGCTGTTTTTTTTGATGAAAATTTTACCGTAGATCCAAATAAACACTATATTGGAATTGGTCATTCTCTCGGTTTTCAAAAATTGAATAACTCTGATATAAAATTCGATTTTCTAATCGGTTTACAAGGATTTATCAACTTCTGTGGAAGTAATACAATAATACGCAAAAAAAATCTTGATCGTATGATAAAAATGTTTGAAAAGGATGCATCTTGGGCATTAAAAATATTTTATGACGCTTGCCAGTATAATCGGCCAGTTCCAAAAGAAATTAATAAAGATGAGAGGATAAAGGATCTTATTTCTATGAAAAAATCTTATTCTTACTGCGGTTGCTCAGGATTAATTATCGGCAGTGATGTAGATAAAATAGTTCCTATGTCCGTCATTGAAGACAATTTTCGTTGTATACCTAATGTAGTTATTAAAAGAATAAATGGGATCCCACATATTTTAGGGTTCATAAAGGCAGACGCAGTAGTCCATGAAATCTTTCTTCGACAAAGCATCTGAAACATACGATTCTGTAGCAGAGGTACAAATTTTATCATCTGCTCATCTTTCCTCAATGATAAAAAATACGTTACGAAATTCAACAGTAAATTCTATTTTAGATATAGGTTGTGGTACCGGCAATACTTCTTTAGAGGTAATGAAAATTTATCCCAATGCCGACTATACTTTATGTGATGTATCAGAGAAAATGCTACATAAAGCACAGGTGAAGCTAAATATTTATGGCATTTGTGCTGATGCCGAAACATATAACTTTACAAAAAAATACTCGCTTATAATTTCGAACTTAGCTATGCAATGGTTTGAGTCTATCGACTTTTTTCTAAGAAAGAATTCTAAAAATTGTCGATACTTTGCTTTCTCTACCTTATTGAATACCAGTTTTCGTATTTTTGATAAATCTGCAATTACATATCCTTCGCTAGAAAAGATGAAGTTTCTGTGTAAAAAACACAGTAAATTATTGGGATGTGATATTCAAAGATATGAACTTCAGTTTAAAAATCCTTTTGGATTAGCACGATATTTCAGAAAACTCGGGGCTATAACATATCCATCTAAAAAATTGCTTACGCATCATCACAAAATAATTCTTAATTATGATATATTTTTCGGAATCGTTGATTATAAAAGTGTACATCCAGAAAGGTCTTAACTTTGTTTTAGGTTAAATCATAATTCTTAACAAACTAGACTTAGATATCTGTTTTCTCATGTGTTTTAGTCGATAAATCATGCAGGTGGTACTCATGCTGGCTGTATTCTTGCCCATAATATTCTTATAAACTATATATTTTATTCCAAAATTTGACTATGAGATAATAAATGGAATAAAGATTCTAGCTTATTCTTATGAGGAGCTATTTGCAGAAAAACTGCGTGCCTTTGTAGAACGGTTACGAGCTAGAGATTTGTATGATGTGGTTCACATGTTTCAACATGAAAGACCGAATATAAATAGGGTATTATTGAAACAAACTCTGCAATAAAAATGTGGTCTTCGATCAGTATCTTTTCCTAAAATTGAACTAATTAAAAACCATAACAATAGAAAACTACTTGAGTCGGAATGGCAAATTCAATTAAGGCATCAGTTACCTCAAGTTACATCTTTTATGCCATACCTTAATAAACTCGATGAGGCTTTACAATGGATTCAAGATGTGTATTAAGTTTTTCTAATTGCAGCTAGTCAGAGCACCAGGTTTTTTGACATATGCTCGAGCTAAAAATCTAGACAGATTTAATAATGCTTTGTATATTATGATGATAATTTATGGGATAAATCCTCAATCTAGGAAAATTTAGGAATTAATCCCCACAAAACTTCCACAAATTGATTTAGGCGAGTTAAATGCTTGTAATATAAGCTGTGATTATTAAGCCTGCGCCCGTAGCTCAATTGGATAGAGTATCTGGCTACGAACCAGATGGTCGGGAGTTCGAATCTCTCCGGGCGCGCCAATACCAGCTTGGTTTCCAGCGATTTCTTTAAATTTTTCTTTTGCTTTTTTGCGGGAGTTTTGCAGGATTTTTCACTGTTATCTATACAAGATTAGTACGTTTTCCAGGTTCAAATGATAATGAAATCAAGGTATTGACAAAGCGACCCTATATCTTTTAGCCAGGTGGCCGGTTGTTTGAAAAGTTTAGCAGAAAAGTTGAATCTTGCGCTATGCTATCATACTTCGCATATTGCTTGTTTATCGAGAATTGTCAAAAGAAGATTAATTGCAATTATCTATTGTCGCTAATTGCTGCCAATACGAAAAACAAACAAGTATATATGTTGTATTTATTACAACATGTTTAGAGATAGGGTTTTTTCTTTATATGATCTAATGATTATTAAGTTATGGTTGTATTGCAAACTTGGCATAAAATGGCAGTAATTGGCGGTAAATTTATATACAGACTGGATTATGAACAATTCGTGATTGCTTCGCGATTTATTTTAACTATGAACCAAACAATCGTTTTTCCCTTTACCTTTGTAATCTATGATATTTAGAGCTTTTTAATCTCGCAAAAACTCAAGTGTGTCGCTATGCTCGCTATAGATTTTTAGCACTCACTCCGTTCTGCTAAAAATCGTCAGCTACCGCAGACTACTCTCCTTCGCTTCGCTCTCCCTGGCTCGCAGCGAATGAATTTGACCATTTATTTTCCTCATTATTTGATGATTCAGATATTTGTATTCAAATTGTCCAGGAGCTTAGTAAACATTCATATGGTATAGGCAAACGAGAACTATTAAAAAGACTAGATAAATCACTACTAGGCGAAAGAGGGCTTAAAAGATTAGAAGAACTTGAAGAAGCTGATTTTATCATGGCTTTTACTCCTTATTTACATAAAAGACAGGGAATTTATTATTGTCTTACCGATGAGTACGTCTTTTTTTATCTCAAATGGATAGCTCCAATTAAAAAGTCATTACAAAAAAAAGCGTTAGAAAAAGGTTATTGGCAAAGTATTCAGCAAACTCCAGCTTGGTATAGCTGGTTAGGCTATGCTTTCGAACTAGTTTGTTATAATCATATCGCAGAAATAAGGGAAGCTTTATCCATTCCATCAGGTGCGCTTGCCAATGCTTGGCGTTATGCTCCTAGAAAAGAAACACCGGAACATGGAGCTCAAATCGACTTATTATTTGATCGTGATGATGACTCGATTACAGTTTGTAAGATTAAATACTCCAGGGAACCTTTTATCCTCACAAAAGAATATGTAGCTTCATTAAAACGCAAGCTAGCTGTGTTTAGAGAACAAACACGAACTAATAAGCAATTATTCTTAGCGCTTATATCCGCTAATGGGATAAAAAGTAATTTTTATGTAGATGGTACTCTTAGCGGTGTCGCAACATTAGATGATTTATTTACATCCTATATTCGAGGAAAATAAAATAATTACTGAGGTGGTATGCTTGTATTTTGTTCGTGCGACTTCGTATCGTGCGCGTGAATTTTGCGTGAATCAGTTGCGCATTGTTGCACGTTATATGCCAAAAGTAGTGAACGCCCCATGTTAAAAATCTAAAAAAAATCAAGCAAATGGAAAATAAACTCATAGCTACGAACTAGAGGGTCGGGAGTTCGAATCTCTCCGAGCGCGCCAGTTCTGGCTTGGTTTTCCACATATCTATTTGATTCACCTATATTGTTTTGCGGGACCTGAACTTTTTCTTATGTCCCAACTCTAGCGCAATCTAATGATTTTGCTAATAGTTCCGCATCAATATTAAACGCTGTTGGTAATGAGCTTATTTGCTTCAGTAATGTAAAAGTTGGCCCATTTGATCCTTGCCTAGAATTATAAGCTTTATTTGCTGCTGATATAAGGTTACCTATTTCAGCTGCAGAATAATGGGTTGTTATTCTTCCTGATTTATGCCCAAGCAGAGAGCTTATAAATAATTCCGTGTAGTGTGCCACGAAGCGCTAGATATACTAGCAGGTGAAAGTCCTACCTAAGAAACGGAAGCTCCCGCATCTAGTATTCGAGTCTTGAGCTAATGTTGGTGACAACCTTAGTTAAGCGTAGACATAGATGTTATGGGCCGTAAACCGTAAGGTTGAAGTGATTGAGCCACGTTAAGTTTAATTGAGGAATAGCTGATAGAGTTACACATCTAGAAGGCAACATCATTAGTAACTAAAGAAGAGCTAGTTACTAAAGATATTCCCGAGGTCTGAGAGCACGGCATATGATAAAGGTATATTGGTGAACGTGGGAGGATCTGCAAATTCTTAGAAGGGAGTTGAGTATTGACTAACAAGCGCAAGCGAAGGAGGTCAAGATGATTTGTAGGTAGTCAGAAGCGTAATAGTACCGATGAAGCAAGTAATGATTGTGGAGGGAAGGATGCTGGGTAGTAGCAATTGTGGAAGTGAAACGTGACATCAAACGCGGAGTTGATTTGGACACGACAACGAAACTGAAACGAATAGCTGAGTGTCGCAAAAGAAGCCAGGAGAGGTGTTTAATAATCTAATGCACCTGTTCAATAGGCAAGCACTGCGAGAGTGCTTTCATGAGCTGGATAGAAAGAAAGCTTTGGGAGTATATGGTGTAAACAAAGACATATATAAGCTAAAACTAGAAGGAAGCCTAGAAGACTTGGGTGAGAGGATGAAACGAATGGCATATCGACCTGGGCCAGTGCGACAGGTACTGGTTCCAAAAGAAGATAAGCCAGGAGCGGCAAGGCCACTTGGAATAAGTAACTTCGAGGATAAGATAGTCCAAAAGATGATGCAGAGAGTACTGGAGAGCATATATGAGCCTTTATTCAAGAGATGTTCCTATGGATTTAGGCCTAATAGGAGTTGTCATAGTGCTATCAAAGATCTTGAAAGGTTATCTATTTGAGCATGAAACCGAGGTAGTGTTAGACGTAGATATATCAAACTTCTTTGGAAACATAGATCATAAAAGACTGCTAGATATTTTGCAAAGCAAGATAAGCGATCAGAAGTTTATCCGTTATATAGCCCGCATGTTTAAAGCTGGGATACTTGCGGATGAAGAGCTTATAGTTAGCGATGAAGGAGTTTTCCAAGGGAGCATCTGTAGTTCAGTGCTAGCAAATATGTATGCGCATTATCTGATAGATCTATGGTATGAAGAAGAGATTATGCCACGCTATGAGGTTAAAATGTTCCGTTACTCAGACGATATAGTAATAGTCTGTTTACATGAGGAAGAGGCGGGAAAGGTAAAGGCGGCGCTAGAACAGAGGTTGAACACATATGGATTAAGTCTGAATAAGGAGAAGACGAAGTTAGTACCATTTTCAAAGTTAGCGGCAAGAGGAGGTATTAAGCAGGGTAGCTTCAACTTTCTGGGATTTACATTTTACTTTGGGAGGTCTCTTAAGGGCAGTGTTATTCTGACGCTGCGAGCCAGGGAGAGCGAAGCGAAGGAGAGTAGTCTGCGGTAGCTGACGATTTTTAGCAGAACGGAGTGAGTGCTAAAAATCTATAGTGAGCGTTAAGTTAATGTAGCGTTTTT
>JAISFD010000032.1 GCA_031263815.1 Coxiellaceae bacterium
CCGTCCTGCGGCTGAAAAACGCTACATTAACTTAACGCTCACTATAGATTTTTAGCACTCACTCCGTTCTGCTAAAAATCGTCAGCTACCGCAGACTACTCTCCTTCGCTTCGCTCTCCTCCCTGGCTCGCAGCGAAAGTTTTAGGATGAATTCTTTCATTCGCTCTAGTCTAGCTCTCGCTGTCGAGAATCTTTCGTAGATTAACTTTTTGATTGTTATAGTGGAAAATATTTAATATAAATGAAAATTGCAGATATAAACAATAAATCGTTATAGCTAATAACTAACTATATATAATTAAATATGAAGCTAGCAGTATTACAGCCTAATAAATTAGGACAAAGTAAAGTCACTACTCTCATTATTGATGAAGAAAGAGTGGAGCAGCGTTTAGATAACTTTTTATTTAATAAGTTCAAAAATATTCCTAAAAGCCGTATTTACAAAATGTTACGTTCTGGTGAAGTACGAGTTAATAAGAAAAGAGCTAAACCATCATATAAATTGCAGCTAGATGATATTATTAGAATTCCACCTTTTTGGGTGGAGATGTCAGTAGAGAATAAGCCTGGCCATAATTTGGTTAAATTATTACTTAGTACAATTGTCTTTGAGGATAGTAAAATACTTGTGATTAATAAGCCAGCTAGCATTGCATCTCATGGTGGTAGTGGTATTAATTTTGGGGCTATTGAGATTTTAAGAGCTGCACGTAGTGATTTAAAAAATTTAGAGCTTGTTCATAGGCTTGATCGTGATACTTCTGGTTGCTTAATTTTAGCAAAAAAAAGAAGTGCCTTGCGTGAATTACATAAATTAACTAACGATGGAAAAATTTTAAAAAAATATATGTTGTTGGTCAAGGGTAATTGGCAGAATGGCCAACGTATTGTTGACATGCCACTATTGAAAAGTGTTGTAAAATCTGGTGAGCGGATAGTAACGGTTAATAATGGTGGGAAAGAATCAATAACTATTTTTCGACCATTAAAAGTGGGTAAAGATGTTTCTTTACTTGAAGCTGAGCTAAAGACTGGGCGCACTCATCAAATTCGGGCGCATGCTTCTTTTATAGGCTATCCAATTGCGGGGGATAAGAAATATGGAGATGCAGAATTTAATAGTATGATGAAAAAATTAGGCTTAAGAAGATTGTTTTTACATGCTAAAAAGATAAGTTTTTGTTGGCGAACAGGGGAAGAAGTGAATTTTCTAACAAAGTTAAGTGATAGTTTACAAAACATTCTGTCGCAAATATTTGTAGTTTAAGTTTAAGGTTTTTTTATATTTTTTGACATAGATTATCTGTACGGTTAGTATCTATTTTTAATTAATGTTTTGATTTATTCGATATTGGAGGCAAAATGGCAGTTCAAAAGAGTAGAGTAACAAGATCTAAGCGCGGGATGCGTCGTGCCCATAATGCTTTAACTGAGCCAACACTTTCATCCGATAGTACCTCAGGTGAAACCCACCGTCGTCATCACATGACGAAGGATGGATATTACCGTGGTCGCCAGGTAATTAAGCCAAAACCTGTTAAAGGATCTGATAACGTTAAAAAAGAGTAATAGCCTTGGCAAAGATCACAATTTCAGTTGATGCGATGGGAGGTGATTATGGGCCAAAGATCACTATTCCTGCTGCTCTTTCTTTATTAGCCAAACATCCAAATGTAGAATTAATTTTGGTAGGAAATCAAGAAATATTAGATACCACTATTGCTTCTTATGCTGATTCAACACTAAAGAACCGCATTAGAGTACAACATGCCTCTGAAGAAGTTTTAATGGATGAGTTGCCGGCTAAAGCTCTGCGTACTAAGAAAGATTCTTCAATGAGAGTAGCGATCAATTTAGTGAAAGAAGGAATAGCCCAAGCTTGTGTTAGTGCAGGGAATACAGGGGCTCTAGTTGCTACCGCAAGATTTGTTCTAAAAACTTTGCCCGGTATCGATCGACCGGCGATCACTACTTATTTCCCAACGATGGTTCCTAATAAAAATACTAACATATTGGATTTGGGTGCTAATATTAATTCATCTGCCGATTATCTTTGTCAATTAGCTGCTGTGGGAACAGTTATGTCTAAAGTAATAAATGACATTCTAGCTCCTAAGGTTGCTTTACTAAATATTGGTTCCGAAGAAATTAAGGGTAATGAACAGATTAAACTTGCTTCTCATATGTTGACAAAGAACAAGAATGTAAATTATGTAGGTTTTATTGAAGGTGATGAACTTTTTAGAGGTAATGTTGATGTTGTGGTATGTGATGGGTTTGTAGGTAATATTGTCCTAAAAACCATTGAAGGTGCGTTGAAACTTGTAACATTTTATGCCAAAAGAAATATGTTACGTAATATTTTTACTAAGCTAACTGCTTTACTTGCTTTTCCGATGTTAAAGAAGTTGCAAAAAGATCTTGATCCTGGGAAATATAATGGTGCTGCCTTAATAGGATTACGGGGAATTGTTATAAAAAGCCATGGTAGTGCTAACGTTGCAGCTTTTGTGTGTGCTTTAGAAAATGCCATAATTGAGGTCGAAAAAAATGTTCCACAAAAAATTCATGATGAATTAACAAAAATTCTTCAAGAACAAGGAACTACCATTTAATATGAAATACTCTCGCATTGTTGGTACAGGTGGTTACTTACCTACCAAGACTGTTACCAATGAAGATTTAGCTAAAATTGTTGATACTTCCGACGAGTGGATTGTTGAACGTACCGGAATTAAACGTCGGCACATTATGTCGCGCGAAGAAACAACCACTTCTATGGCAGAAATAGCGGCAAGAAGAGCTATAGAATCCTCTGGAATTGATAAAAGTAAAA
Source organism: Coxiellaceae bacterium (assembly GCA_031263815.1). Taxonomy (GTDB): domain Bacteria; phylum Pseudomonadota; class Gammaproteobacteria; order UBA9339; family UBA9339; genus UBA9339. Next base: position 2,840 of record JAISFD010000032.1, read on the forward strand.
TTCAAATGATTATTATGGCAACGTGTACGCCACAGTTATTTTTCCCCAATGCTGGCAGCTCTCTTCAGCGTCTTTTAGGTATAACCAAAACTACTTGTCCTGCTTTTGATGTTAATGTGGCTTGTAGCGGTTTTATTTATGCTTTGAGTATTGCTGATCAGTATATTCGTACTGGCGCGATTGAAAGTGCTTTGGTAGTAGGTGCTGACTCTTTGACGAGACTTATCGATTGGTCGGATCGTGCTACCTGTATTTTGTTTTCTGATGGTGCTGGTGCGGTGGTACTTAGAGCTGATGATAAACCAGGTATTTATTCTACTAATCTTCATACTGATGGTAGTTATGGTGAGTTGCTTCATGTAGCAGGTGATGTTTACAATTCCCCTTCGCGACAGTATATTAAAATGCAGGGGAATGCGGTATTTAAAGTTGCAGTTACTAAATTAGGGGAGGTTGTTGAGGAGATACTGAAATTTAATAATGTTAGTAAATCTGATATTGATTGGTTGATTCCCCATCAGGCTAATTTACGTATTATTGAAGCAGCTGCTAGGAGACTTGAATTGCCGATGGAAAAAGTTATTTTAACTGTAGAAGAGCAAGGGAATACTTCAGCTGCTTCAGTGCCCTTAGCATTAGATATCGGTGTACGTGATGGTAGAGTAAAACTTGGGGATTTACTTTTACTTGAAGCATTTAGTGCTGGTTTTGCTTGGGGTGCAGCATTAGTGAGGTACTAAAAGATAGTACCAATTAATAGTGAGAGATATATGCAAAATAAGTACGCCGTAGTATTCCCAGGACAAGGATCACAAACGATTGGTATGCTTAAGGAACTTGCTGTTGAATATCCATTAGTACGAGATACTTTTTATGAAGCTTCAACTGTTCTTGATTATGATCTCTGGGATTTAGCTCAAAATGGTCCAGAAGAAAAGTTAAATCGAACAGAGTTTACCCAGCCTGCTTTATTAGCAGCAGGAGTTGCAGTATGGCGTGTTTGGTGTTCTAAAAATCAAACTAAGCCCTCTTTCTTGGCAGGACACAGCTTAGGTGAATATACTGCTTTAGTTTGTAGTGAAGCTATAGCTTTTAAAACTGCCATTAAGTTAGTTCAGGCGCGCGGGCGTTTTATGAAAAATGCCTATCATGGTGAGGGTGCCATGGTTGCAATTGTTGGTTTAGATGATTATAGGATAAATGAAGTTTGTGACAGTGCTAGGCAAAATGATGTTTTAGTTGTAGCCAACTACAATTCTATTGGTCAGACGGTGTTGGCCGGTGATCTTGCCGCAGCTAACCGTGCAATTGAAATTGCAAAAAACTTGGGTGCAAAAATCGCCAAGATTTTACCTGTCAGTATTCCATCCCACTGTCTTTTGATGAAATCTGTTGCTGAGAAACTAGCGGAACTATTGCAGCAAACAGTTATTGCATTGCCCAAAATTCCTGTAATTCACAATGCAAGTGTGGTTTATTATAATGATCCGCAAAAGATTCGAGACGTGCTCATAAGACAAATATATAGTCCGGTACATTGGGTTGCAATTATTCAATTTATTGTGAAGAGTGGAGTGAAATATATTTTGGAATGTGGGCCAGGTAAGGTTTTAACAGGTTTAAATAAGAGAATTAATGGTGAAATTATTGTTGATTTTATCGGAGAACCGCAGAAAATATTGAACTATTTAACAAATTAACTTAATGAGAATAAAAATATGTCGTTACAGAATAAAATCGCGTTAGTTACCGGTGCCGGCTGTGGGATTGGTAAAGCCATTCTTGTAAAGCTTGCTAAAGCAGGAGCGGTTACTTTAGGAGTTGATTATAACGAAGAATACGTGAATACCATTTCCACTTTTTTAAAGGAGCTTGGTGTGCAGGGGGAGGGGTTAGTTATGGATGTGACGAACCAGGAGTCTATAAAAAATGTTTATCAACAAATTACTAAAAAATATGGCGCACCCAATATATTGGTTAATAATGCAGGGATTACTCGGGATAATTTAATGCTGAGAATGTCTCGGGAAGAGTGGGATCAAGTAATAGCTACTAATCTTACTGCGGTTTTTCACTTAAGTCAGGTATCTGTTCGTGATATGCTAAAAGCAAGATGGGGTCGAATCGTTAATATTGCATCAGTAGTCGCTTATAGAGGTAATCCTGGTCAAGTAAACTATACAGCAACAAAGGCTGGAGTAATAGCATTTAGTAAGAGTTTAGCACAAGAGGTAGCTTTACGTAACATCACAGTGAATTGTATTGCCCCAGGATTTATTGAAACTGATATGACTCAAAGATTAACTGATGAACAAAGAGAAAAAATATTGTCTGTAGTTCCAATGAAGCGGATAGGAGATCCAGATGATGTGGCTAATGCGGTAGAATTTTTAGTTAGTGAAAACGCTTCTTATATTACAGGAAGTACTATCCATGTGAATGGTGGTATGTTTATGCTTTAAAATTAATATTAGTTTTTCTGTGTTAAGTATTGAGGACGTTATACTTGTGAATCAAGTCAATAGATTGATTTTTTTGTAAAAAATATTGCTTGCAAGTTGATTACTTTTGAATAAACTTAAGACGCTTATTTGTGTTTTTATTAATTTTTTAAATGTGGGGGAGTTTTAGTATGCCTACTGTAGAAGAACGTGTTAAAAAGATTATCGCGGAACAATTGGGTGTTAACGAGGGTGAAATTGCTAATGAATCATCTTTTGTTGATGATTTGGGAGCTGATTCGTTAGACACGGTCGAATTGGTTATGGCTTTGGAAGAGGAGTTTAGTACCGAAATTCCTGATGAGGAAGCTGAAAAAATTGCCACAGTTCAACAAGCCATAGAATATATTCAATCTCATGCCAAAGAAGCGCAATGACATTACGCCGAGTTGTAGTTACAGGTCTTGGAATGGTAACCCCATTGGGTTTAAATGTTACGGAGACGTGGGATGCACTTTTAGCTGGTAAAAGTGGGGTGCGGCCTATAACTTCTTTTGATGCCTCACAATTTCCAGTGAAAATTTCTGCTGCCGTTCAACATTTTGATCCATTACTGTATTTTGACTCAAAAGATGCACGTAAGACAGAGGCTTTTATTCAATTTGCTGTAGCTGCTGCAACTCAAGCCGTCAATGACTCTGGACTTATAATTAACGACGAAAATGCTAATAAAATTGGAGTTTCTATAGGTGCAGGAATTGGTGGGTTACTTGCAATTCAAAGAAATCATGAGGCTTTTTTAGAAGGTGGGTCGCGAAAAATCTCCCCGATGTTTATTCCTTATGCTATTACTAACATGGCTCCTGGTATAGTAGCGATCAAATACGGATGTAGGGGTCCAAATTTATCTATAGTTACTGCTTGTAGTACAGGAGCTCATAATATTGGAAATGCTGCGCGCCTTATTAACTGTGGTGATGCTGATGTTATGATTGCTGGTGGTTGTGAGATGGCAACAACAGTCCTTGGGATAGGGGGATTTGCTGCTATTCGGGCCTTGTCAAGGCGGAATGAAGAACCAGCTAAAGCTTGTCGACCATGGGATCGTGATCGGGATGGTTTTGTTTTAGGGGAAGGTGCAGGAGTGGTAATTCTTGAAGAATATGAATATGCCAAAAGGCGTGATGCTAAGATCTATGCTGAACTTGCTGGCTATGGGATGAGTGATGATGCAGGTCATGTTACTTTGCCAGATCAAAATGGTGTTGGTTCTGCATTATCAATCCAGAATGCTCTGAGTGATGCAGGGATAAATAGAGAGGATGTAGGATATATCAATGCTCATGCTACTTCTACTTTACCTGGGGATATTGCTGAAGTGATTGCTATAAAAAAAGTGTTTGGAGATTACGCTTATAAAATACCTGTTAGTTCTTCTAAGTCTATGATAGGGCACTTACTTGGTGCAGCAGGTGCTGTAGAAGCTATCATATCTATTTTAGCCATTCGTGACCAAATCGTTCCGCCAACTATTAATCTTGATAATCCAGACGATGGCTGTGACTTAAATTTTGTTCCTTATAAAGCTTGCCCAGCAAAAATAGAGGTAGTTATTTCTAACTCTTTTGGTTTTGGTGGAACAAATACCTGTTTGGCTTTTAAAAAGCTATAATATTAGCTAGAAGTTTTATATTTCATGGTTATGAATTTTCCTAAAATTATCGGGTAATTTATTGTAACATTTTGATTATAAATGCAGTTTTATTTGTATTTAATTCTTGAAAACAATCGTATTATCCCCCACATTAATATTATTAAAAAGATCATTTTTGGAGAAAAATTATGTCAAAAATCATAGGCATTGACTTAGGCACAACTAATTCATGTGTAGCAGTTTTAGAATCTGGTGGTAATGCTAAGGTAATTGAGAATAGTGAAGGTCACCGTACAACCCCGTCAATAATCGCTTTTACTAAAGATGACGAAACAATAGTTGGGGAACCAGCTAAACGGCAGGCGGTTACCAATCCCAAAAATACTTTTTATGCAGTAAAGCGCTTAATTGGACGTAAATTTAAAGATGAAGTAGTGCAACGGGATATCAAGATGGTGCCATATACGATTACCGAGGCAGACAATGGTGATGCTTGGCTAGAGTCTCATGGTAAGAAGATGGCTCCTCCTCAGATTTCTGCGGAAGTACTAATTAAGATGAAAAAAACTGCGGAGAGTTATTTAGGTGAAGAGGTTAAAGAGGCAGTGATTACCGTACCTGCTTATTTTAATGACTCACAACGTCAAGCAACTAAAGATGCGGGAAGAATAGCTGGGCTTGAGGTAAAAAGAATTATTAATGAACCTACTGCTGCAGCTTTAGCTTATGGTATGGATAAAAAGAAAGGAGATACAAAAGTTGCAGTTTATGATCTGGGTGGTGGTACTTTTGATATTTCGATTATTGAGATTGCTGAAGTTGATGGGGAACATCAATTTGAAGTATTGGCTACTAATGGGGATACCTTTTTAGGTGGTGAAGATTTTGATTTGAGAATTATTGATTATCTTGCTGATGAATTCAAAAAGGAGAGTGGCATCGATTTGCATAAAGATCCTTTAGCGTTACAACGGCTCAAAGAAGCGGCAGAGAAGGCAAAAATTGAGCTTTCATCAACACAGCAAACCGATGTAAACCTACCTTATATTACTGCTGATGCATCTGGGCCTAAGCATCTAAATATTCGTATCACTAGAGCCAAATTAGAAGCCTTGATTGAGGATTTGCTTGAGAGAACTATTGCGCCTTGTCGCACTGCAATTAAAGATTCTGGAGTTGATGTTAAAGATATTAACGAGGTCATTTTAGTTGGTGGCCAAACTAGAATGCCCAAAGTTCAAGAGATAGTAAAAAATATTTTTAGTAAAGAGCCACATCGTGATGTTAATCCTGATGAAGCAGTTGCCGTAGGGGCGGCAATCCAAGCAGGAGTTTTAGCTGGTACGGTTAAAGATGTGCTATTACTTGATGTAACTCCGCTTTCATTGGGGATTGAAACCTTAGGTAGTGTAATGACAAAACTGATTGAGAAAAATACCACGATACCTACAAAAATTTCTCAAGTGTTTTCTACAGCTGCTGATGGTCAAACTGCAGTTACAATCCATGTGTTGCAAGGGGAACGTGAAATGGCATCACACAATAAATCATTAGGTAGATTTGATCTTACTGATATTGCTCCTGCTCCACGTGGCGTACCACAAATTGAAGTAACTTTCGATATTGATGCGAATGGTATTTTGCATGTTTCTGCTAAAGACAAAGCAACTGGTAAAGCACAGTCAATTGTAATTAAAGCTTCAAGTGGTTTATCTGAAGATGAAATTAAGCGGATGATAAAAGATGCAGAGGAGAATAAAGAAGCTGATCGTAAATTCCAAGAATTAGTAGTAGTACGTAACCACGCTGATAGTATGATTCATGCTACAGAAAAATCTATGAAGGATTTAGGCAGCGAGATTCAAGAGGAGGAAAAAACGAAAACTAATGCTGCTATTTCTGCTCTTAAAGCAGTAATGAATAGTGATGATAAGAATGTAATTGAAGAGAAGACTAAAGATCTACTTGATGCATCATCGAAAATGGCTGAAAAGGTTTATGCAAAAAAAGGACAAGCTTTTGTTGGTGCTGAGGCTAGTGCTGGTCCTACTGGTAGTGGCGCTGACGTTAAATCAGAAGGTTCACAAGGTGGAGAAAAAGTGGTAGATGCTGAATTTACTGAAGTCAAAGATGAGAAGAAGTAGAAATTCAAATGTCCCAAAAAAATTACTACGATATTTTAGGTGTTGCTAAAAGTGCTTCTAGTGAAGAGATTAAGAAAGTGTATCGCCGTTTAGCAATGAAATTTCACCCCGATCGTAACCCCAATAATAAGGAGGCTGAAAACAAATTTAAGGAGCTTCAAGAAGCTTATACAGTTTTGTCTGACGATAAGAAGCGTTCACTTTATGATCGATTGGGACATGAAGGCTTTGAGAATGCAGCTAGAGATGGAGGAGCCGGTTCTGCTGGTGGTTTTAGTAATGTTAATGTTAATGATATTTTTGGGGATATTTTTGGGGATATTTTTGGTAGTAGTGCTAGAAGTGGGAGAAGGAGAGAACATGCTGAACGAGGTGTAGATTTAATTGCTCATGTAAAAATTAGTTTAGAAGATGCAGTTTTTGGAACTACAGTAACGATCAAAGTCCCACAGCTGACTAATTGTCATGAGTGTAATGGCACAGGTGCATGTAGAGGTTCCAAACCGGTAACTTGTAAAACTTGCGGCGGTAGTGGTGAGATTTATATGCAGCAAGGATTTTTTTCTCTTCAACAAACTTGTCATGTGTGTCGTGGTAGTGGTGAAATTATTTCTGATCCGTGTCCTAAATGTCATGGAAGAGGACAAGAGCAAATCCAAAAAACTTTATCTGTTAAAATTCCGTCAGGTATTGATACAGGAGATCGGGTGCGTTTAGCTGGTGAAGGAAATGCTGGTTCTCGAAGTGCTTCATCAGGAGATTTATATGTGGAAATTGAAGTCTTACCGCACAGAATATTCAAGCGGGAAGGGTTAGATTTATATTGTGAGGTTCCAGTGACATTTGCTGGTGCCACTCTCGGTGAGGAATATGAGATTCCTACCTTGGAGGGTAAGGTTAAACTTAAAGTTCCTGCTGAAACTCAATCTGGGAAAGTACTCCGTTTGTCAGGTAAGGGAATAAGAGGGATACGTGGTGGCCAAGGGCACCTGTTTTGTAAAATAATTGTAGAGACACCAATTAATCTTAGTAGTGAACAAAAAGAAGTTTTGCGTAAGTTCGATGAATTGCTTGCTAAAGATCGGATAAAGCATAGTCCAATTTCTCGTAGTTGGTTTGATGCAGTTAAAGATTTTTTTAGTAAATAAAAAATTAATCCACCGCTGCGAGCCAGGGAGAGCGAAGCGAAGGAGAGTAGTCTGCGGTAGCTGACGATTTTTAGCAGAACGGAGTGAGTGCTAAAAATCTATAGTGAGCGTTAAGTTAATGTAGCGTTTTT
>JAISFD010000056.1 GCA_031263815.1 Coxiellaceae bacterium
GAGAGGAGTCTATTTCATTGGCTGCCACATTAACTTAACGCTCACTATAGATTTTTAGCACTCACTCCGTTCTGCTAAAAATCGTCAGCTACCGCAGACTACTCTCCTTCGCTTCGCTCCTCCCTGGCTCGCAGCGTGAGTAAATTACTTGCTACAAGATTAGATACTTTTTTACGTAAGATTTGCCAAGAATTTGGTATTATTGTTCTGATATCTAAGTCCTTCTCAGATTCTATGTACATATAAGCATTTTTCGCTAAGTAACCAGTAATAGCCAATTTTTCACAAGTAGGTTTAACTAAATCATGATGAAAGGGGGGATCTAAAAATACAATATCAAAAATTTGTTTAGAAATTTTATTTAATCTATTAGGAATTGACAGACAATAAAATTCTATGTCATCTGCTTGCAATAACTTGGCATTAGCTTTTAATTGATTAATAATCTTAATCGACATATCAACCATTACTACATGTCTTGCCCCACGAGAAAGTGCTTCAAATCCTAAAGCACCACTACCAGCAAAAAGATCAAGGCAGTTAGCACCAACAATCGCGGGAGCTAACCAATTAAATAGCGTTTCACGTCTAGCGTCGGTAGTAGGTCTTACCCCTTTTAGAGGAATAAAACTAATTTTACGGCTTCGCCACTCACCTCCGATAATACGTAAAGTAGAAGTTGATCGCATATTACAAAAAATAAATTTTAGTATCTTCTAATGCCAAAATGAGTCTGAAATTACTTTTTAAAAAAAATGTAATAAATTTTACCATAAGTATACTTACTTTTTCTTATCCTCTATCTTCTTGCCTTCCATTTCATATTATGTAGAATTTAAACTAGACATAAGCTCAAACCTAATATTCAGCTTAAAAATTAGATAATATGTTTAAATTCCTCAAAAAAAATAATGCCTTGTTTAGTAGTATTGTTGAGATATTTTCAACCAAAACTAGCATTGATCAAAACACACTTGAAGAACTAAAAACTAAATTACTAACTTCAGACGTCGGAGTAACAGTGACGCAAGAGATTATCGAGAAATTAAAATCTCAGTTACAACACACTCAACATATCACTCCCCATATAGCCTTAGAAACTATTAAAATCAATCTTGAAAACATTCTCAAGCTCTGCAATCAACAACTAATCATCTCTCCTAATATTAAACCATTTGTTATTCTACTCGTCGGTGTCAATGGCTCAGGAAAAACAACAACCATTGGTAAATTAGCCAAAAAATTCCACAATAACAATTATAAAATTATGCTAGCAGCGGGTGATACTTTCCGAGCTGCTGCAATTGAACAATTGAAAATTTGGGGAGAGCGTAATAATGTCCCTGTAGTTGCACAAAAACCTGGGGCTGATAGTGCAGCTGTTATCTTTGATGCTTTACAAGCCGCCAAATCACGCGGTATGGATATATTAATAGCAGATACAGCGGGTAGACTACATACTCATCAGAACTTCATGGAAGAATTAAAAAAAATAAAAAAGATCTTACAAAAAATTGATGCTACTGCCCCCCATGAGATACTACTGGTTTTAGATGCGACTATCGGTCAAAATGCCTTGAATCAAGCTAAACAATTTAATAGCATTATTGGGATAACTGGTATTTGTATCACAAAACTTGATGGCACAGCTAAAGGTGGAGCAATTTTTGCTATTGCCAAGGAGACTAAAATTCCTATCCGCTTTATTGGCGTTGGCGAAGGTATTGATGACCTAAAACCATTCGACGCTAAAAAATTTGTTAATGTACTATTTAGTGAATAAAGATGTTAAAAATATTTAAATTTAATCAAACTCCAGATTATTTATCTGCTATAACTACAGGCTTAAAACAAATTTTTCGTACGCCATTTACAAGCTTCATTATTATCTTGCTAATGACCCTGGCTTTATTTCTAGTTATAACTTTTTATATCTTACGGCAAAACATTGGGCCGTTAACTGAGAAATGGAATGAAAGCACTGAAATCTCTCTATATCTTAAAAAGAAAGTTAACTTACAAGAAGCAAAGACCCTCCTAGAAAAATTGCAATTACACCCTTTAGTTACCAAAGCTGAATTAATCCCATCTACTGAGGGAATAAAAACTTTCACTGAAAATACCATTTTAAAAACCCTATTATCTAACTTTAAAGAAAACCCCTTACCCAACGTTATTACTGTTTATCCTCAAGTAAAAATGTTAACGCACAACATCACTACTGAATTTATTAAAGAATTAAATAACATTTCAGAAGTTGATACTGTGAAAGCCGATACAGAATGGATTGAATGTGGACATAAGTGGTTAGATCTATTGAGTAATTTATCTCGGTTCTTTACTTTTTTACTCAGTCTAAATATATTACTTATAATAGGTGGCACAAGCTATATTTATGCGAAGATAGTTACACTTAAAAACAATATAAACAAAATAATCCCACAATACCAGTGTGCTTGGCTTAGTTTAATCAGTAATTTGCTCGCCTTACTATTAACCCAAATAATTTTAACGATTCTCCAAGATCATGGGATTAATCTCGTAAGATTGGCAGTTAGCTGTGGAGTCTCTATATTCTTAATTAGTATATTTCTAAGCTTTTTTAGTGCAAAGATTGGCGCCAGTAACTAATAATTTTAAGTAAATTTAGCTATGCTATATTTTTTTAGGATAAAGATCAGTTACTGTCCCCAAAAACACTTCGGCTGCCATCATAATAGTCTCTGAAAGAGACGGATAGGGATGAACAACATGTGAAATCTCTTCTGCAGTAGCACTATGTGTAATTGCTAACGTCACTTCAGAAATTAATTCTCCAGCATTAGGTCCAACAATACTTCCACCAAGAATCTTCTTAGAACTGGGATCAAAAAGTAGTTTTGTCACGCCCTCCTGAGTTTATCAGTACAGATTTAAAATTGGCGTCAGTAAAGGCCGGAGAAGCTATGGGCTAATTGTTTTGCCACAACAACGAAGTTTTTACCCCAAATTTAAATTTTCCATAGGACCACTGTTTCTAGGAGGCCTGATGCTCAAGGTATGAAGCACTTTACTACCAAGTTCAGTTAAATCACTTCTTAAGAAATATTTTTTATCATGATACTGCATCTCGGTAATTTGCATGCCGTTCATGGTATCACGAATTACTTGTGGTGATACCGCTAAACCTGTTTTACATAGCTCTATTTCAAGCGTCCTTTCTAACAAAAAAGTTAAAAAGCAAAGAACAAAATGTCCCCTGATACGATTGGGAGTCCAATGGAATATCGGTCTAACCTCAAGCGTAGATTTCATAATCCTAAAACTTTCTTCTATTTTCCATAGCGTATGATAAGCTCCTAAAATAGTTTCTGCAGTTAAGTTCGGTTCACTAGTTTGAACAGCGTAATAACCATCAAATTTTTCATCTCTAGCTAACGCTCCCTTGTCTAATACCCAGTCAGTACCGCCTACCGCTTGTAAATATTTTTTCCCACCCCGTTTATTGCTAGCTTTAATCTTGGATTTATTGGCTAATAAAAATTCAGCTTTTTCTAGCAAGCGTTCTCGGTCCTTTTTATCCTTTAGAGCGCGCTTCTTTGAATAGGTAATAATTAATTTTTCAGCTAACTGATACTTCTGCTTTTCATGCTTGAATTTGTTAATGTAATCAATAACTTTATATTTAACAATATCTTCTCTTTTCCAGTTGTTATATATCCATCGTCGGTGAATATCTTTTCCTTAAGCCCTTTTTTTAAGTTCTTGATCCTAGAAGCCACAATATAATTATATCCTTTATCTCTAATCCCTTTTAAATTTAGAGCACTGTTAATACCTCGGTCCGCCACTATAATAATATTACGAATACCAAAACGCTTTTCTAGCGCATCGAGAGCTACCTCGAAAGTCTTTTAGCGCATCTTTAGTGGTACTTTCAAAATGAAAGGTAGTAACATCATAAAATACCACGTCTATTTTTAGATGATACAATTTACAATTAGCACTAAAAATCGCTGTTTCCATCGCTGTGAGCCAGGGAGAGCGAAGCGAAGGAGAGTAGTCTGCGGTAGCTGACGATTTTTAGCAGAACGGAGTGAGTGCTAAAAATCTATAGTGAGCGTTAAGTTAATGTAGCGTTTTTC
>JAISFD010000001.1 GCA_031263815.1 Coxiellaceae bacterium
GAAAAACGCTACATTAACTTAACGCTCACTATAGATTTTTAGCACTCACTCCGTTCTGCTAAAAATCGTCAGCTACCGCAGACTACTCTCCTTCGCTTCACTCTCCCTGGCTCGCAGCGCTCGTAATTTTGCCGTCAAGTAAAGATAAACTGTTTCAGCATCAGAGATAATTAGTATTGGCAATTTGTTCTTCTAAGTAACGGCGTGAAATTTCTAAAGCAGCTTGTAATTTAGTATATTTTGTTTTACCCATACCTTGGAAATTGCAGACTTGTTTTTTGCTGGCATCAAATAGATTGCGCATTCCTCCAAATTGTTTAAGTAAAGCAGAAGATAGATCCATGGCGGTTCTTCCTTTTATTTTTCCAGGAACTAAAAGGGCAAGCAATTCTGCATCAGATAATTTTTTTTACATCACTTGCTATTCCGTTAACCAAAGACATGGAATATAGTTTATTCTAACCAAATGTTATGACAATATCGTATAATTAACATTTTTTGATCCTTAAGACTAAATCAGGTTATGGCAATCAATATTCAATTGAAAGTGTTGGATAAAAGAATCGGCGGCGAATATCCATTACCACAATATGCTACTTGTGGTTCTGCTGGACTAGATTTACGTGCTTGCGTTGATAATGCTTTGCTTCTAAAGCCGGGGATGGTAAAGTTAATACCATCGGGAATTGCTATTTATATCAAAGATCCAGGTTATGCTGCCATGATTTTACCTAGATCTGGTTTAGGGCATAAACACGGGATTGTTCTTGGTAATCTGGTTGGTTTAATTGATTCCGATTATCATGGTCAAATTATGGTGTCTTGTTGGAATAGAGGTAATGAAATATTTACTATTGCACCAGGAGAACGAATAGCCCAGCTAATAATTGTCCCGGTATTACAGGCTAATTTTGAAGTTGTGGATGAATTTAAAATCTCTAAACGTGGTAGTGGTGGTTTTGGACATACAGGGAAACATTAATTATGGCAAATTATAAGATCGTAAATTCTATACCTAACGAAATTTTTCGTGCTTATGACATTCGTGGGATTGTTGATGAAACATTTACTACTGATAATATTTATACTATAGGGTTGGCTATTGGCAGTGAAGCATTAGAACGTGGTAGAAATGTTGTCGCTGTGGGGCGTGATGGTCGAGTTTCGGGACCGCCATTATTGCAAGCTTTGATTACAGGAATTTTAGCTAGTGGCTGTAATGTAGTTAATATTGATGAAGCTACGACACCAGTATTGTATTATGCAGCTGCTATTATGGAATCCCAATCTGGAGTTATGTTGAGCGGTAGTCACAATCCCCAAAATTATAATGGGATTAAAATAGTTATTGGTGGTGAGACTTTATATGGTGAAGCCGTTCAAAAATTATATCAACGAATTGTCCAGCAAAATTTTAGATCAGGTAATGGTAAAGTAGATAAAATCGAGATTCTAGATGATTATTTAAGAAGGATTGTTGGTGATCTAGAGTTGTCTAGACCCTTAAAGGTTGTTATCGATTGTGGTAATGGGGTGGGCAGTTTAGTTGCACCCAAATTATTTCGTATGCTTGGATGTGAAGTTATCGAACTCTATTGTGAAGTAGATGGTAATTTTCCTCATCATCATCCTGATCCTTCAGTACCTAAAAATTTAGAAGATTTAATAGTTGCCGTTAAACAAAATCAAGCGGAAGTTGGCTTAGCGTTTGATGGAGATGCTGATCGAGTAGGTATAGTTACGGAAAAAGGAGAGATAATTAATGCCGATCGTTTATTAATGTTATTTGCTATCGATTTTCTAAGTCGACATGCTGGACTTACGATTATTTTTGATGTGAAATGTACGCGGCATTTAGCCGATCAGATTATTAAGCATGGTGGTGTTCCATTAATGTATAAGACTGGTCACTCAATGATTAAAGCTAAGATGAGGGAGTTGGGTACTTTACTGGCCGGAGAACTCAGTGGTCACATGTTTATTAAAGAACGTTGGTTCGGGTTTGATGATGGAATATATGTTGCAGCCAGATTTTTGGAGATCTTAACTAAAGGTAAGATGAGTTGTAGTGAAACTTTTGCAGCGTTACCCGATAGTGTTAATACTCCAGAGCTAAAAGCCCCGATTGCTGAAGAACAGAAATTTAAGTTTGTAGAAAGATTAATCAAAGAAGCTAAATTCTCAAATGGTAAGATTAACACTGTCGATGGATTACGTGTTGATTATGATAATGGTTTTGGTTTAGTTCGTCCTTCGAATACAAGTCCTTATTTAGTAATGAGGTTTGAAGGAGATACACCAGCTGATCTAGCTAAGATCCAAAACATTTTTAAAACAGAGTTACTAAAGCTTGATCCGCAGTTGCAATTACCGATGTGACTTTGTTTACGAGATAAAAATCTATGGGTTTTAAATGTGGTATTTTGGGCTTACCCAATGTTGGTAAATCCACAGTTTTTAATGCATTAACCAAAGCCAAAGTAGCCGCGGCGAATTATCCGTTTTGTACTATTGATCACAATATTGGTGTGGTTCCAGTACTTGATGCTCGGTTAAAAAAATTAGCCGCCATTGTCAATCCAAAACAGATAATACCAGCAGTGGTGGAATTTGTTGATATTGCCGGCCTTGTTAAAGGAGCAGCTGAAGGGGAGGGATTGGGTAATAAATTTTTAGCTAATATTCGTGAGACTCAAGCAATTGCACATGTAGTAAGGTGTTTTAGTAATGACAATGTAATTCATGTTGCTGGTAAAGTAGATCCTAAATCTGATATCGAAGTCATTAATACAGAATTAATTTTGGCAGACTTAGCTACGGTAGAAAGAGCAATTGATAAAGTTGTTAAAGTGGCAAAGAGTGGTGCTAAGGAAGCGAGTATAGAATTAGTAATACTTGAAAAAGTTAAAGCTTCTTTAGAACAAGGGATTCCAGTACGTTCTTCTGGTGTTAATATGCAAATAAAAACTTTGGGTGAACTTCATTTGTTGACAGCAAAGCTCGTACTTTATATTGCTAATGTTAATGATAATAGAATGAAAAATAATCCCTATCTTGCTATAGTTGAAGCACAGGCCTATAAGGAAAATGCCATGGTAATACCAATTTGTGCTACAATTGAATCCGAAATTACTGAACTTGATGAAGATGATAAAGCAGCATTTTTGGCTGATCTCGGTTTAGTTGAGTCAGGTCTTGATCGAGTTATTCGTGCAGGATATAACCTACTCGGTCTTCAAACATTTTTTACTGCTGGTCCTAAAGAGGTACGTGCTTGGACGATAACTAAGAATTCAACCGCTCCGCAAGCAGCAGGGGTTATTCATAGTGATTTTGCCCGAGGTTTTATTTGCGCTGAAGTAATTTCCTATGATGATTATATTAAATATAATGGTGAAAGTGGTGCGAAAACTTCTGGTAAACTACGTTTAGAAGGCAAGGATTATGTGATGCATGAAGGGGATGTGGTGCATTTTCGATTTAATGTGTAGTACTAATGTACTATTTAACGCAGGCATAAAACCTCGTCTAATGATTGTGCATTTGTTGCAAGTAATAGTAGACGATCAATGCCTAAAGCAACACCCGAACAATTAGGCAGTTTTGTTAATGCTACTAAAAAATTGTCATCTATAGGTACCAAAGGCAACTTTAGTTTTTTACGTTTTAATAAATCACTTTTAAATCTTTCGTTTTGTTCTTGAGAATCATGTAATTCATGAAAACCATTAGCAAGTTCAATTCCTTTATAATAAACCTCAAATCGAGAAGCAAGATTATATTTTGTCCAGCGAACTTTGGCTAACATTGCTTGAGATGCTGGATAATCATAGATAAAGGTTGGTTCTTGTGTTCCTAAATGAGGTTCAATTAAATGAGTAAATAATAATTGAAGCCAGATGTCTTTATCATTATCAAGTTTAGAAACTCTCAGATTATTTTTTTTGGCCAGTGATTTTAATTGTTTAGGTGTACTTATATGGGGATTAATTCTGAGTAATTTTAGGAAGATCTCTCTATAAGTATAGCGCTTAGCTTTTGGCGTATTGATCGTATATTGTAATAAATCATCTACCTCTGCCATTAAATCGCGGTGATCAAAATTAATGCGATACCACTCTAAAAGAGTAAATTCTGGGTTATGTAATCTACCTTCTTCATTTTTACGAAATGCTTTACAAATTTGATAAATATCGCCACTGCCGCTTGCAAGTAATCTTTTCATGGCAAACTCAGGTGAGGTTTGAAGATATGAGCCATCACAGTAGAAGCTATCGAGATACGGCGCTGGGTTTGTTGTTGGAAGGAGTAGGGGAGTTTCAACTTCAATAACTTTACGTCTGTTAAAAAACCGACGAATTTTCTTCAAAATTTTTGCGCGTAATAACAATCGGTTCTTAATCTTATTTCCCCCGTGCTATGTATTCGCCAGTTCTTGTATCGATTTTCAATATATCTCCAATATTAATAAATAGTGGCACTCGTACTATTGCTCCCGTTTCAAGAGTTGCTGGTTTACTACCACCAGTTGCAGTATCTCCACGTAAACCGGGATCAGTTTCGGTTACTTTAAGAGTAATAAAAGTTGGTGGAGTGACTGCAATAGCATTATTATTCCACAGAGTAACCAAACAAATATCTTGTTCTTTTAACCATTTGGTATCGTCACCAATAATACTTTTATTAATGGTATATTGTTCATAAGTTGTAGGTGACATGAAGTGCCACATCTCACCATCGTTGTAAAGATATTGTAATTCGACATCTTGTGCATCGGCGACTTCTAAGGTATCTCCAGATTTGAAAGTTTTTTCTAAAATTCTACCGGTTCTTAAGTTACGGAGTTTAACTCGATTAAATGCTTGTCCTTTCCCGGGCTTCACATACTCATTTTCAAGAATATTGCAAGGGTCCCCATCGAGCATTACTTTTACTCCATTTTTAAATTCATTTGTAGATATTGTTGACATAAAATCCTCTGAAATATACAAAAATATATGATACATTATGTATTCAAATAAATAAATGCAAGTGCTATTTAAGTCTCTAGTTTTTATTACAATGCTAATATTAATAGTGGGCTATTAATTTATTTGAATATTGTGTTATATTAAAATTGTAATATTGTTGAGAACTTATGGAAAAGAATAATTGGCATGCACAAAATAATTCACAAGTATTATCTGCGGTTAAAAGTAGTATCGCAGGTTTATCAACGGTCGAAGCTAAACACCGGTTGCAGATTGATGGATCTAATGAATTAGAGTTATTTAAACCACCAAGTATAATTATCCGTTTTTTACGTCAATTTCATAATATTTTAATTTATGTCTTGTTATTTTCTGCTGCCATTACTCTATTGCTTGGGTATTTAGTAGACACTGGAGTTATTTTAGGGGTAGTTGTCATCAATGCTATTTTCGGTTTTATTCAGGAGGGCAAGGCGGAAGAAGCAATTGCAGCTATTCGTCATATGCTTGTTTCTCAAGCTAATGTTGTTCGTGATGGTAAGCATTTTATAATTCCGGCTAAAGAATTAGTTAAAGGAGATACCGTATTAATCAAAAGTGGTGATAAAGTACCAGCAGATCTTAGATTACTCGAAACAAAAAATTTGCAAATCCAAGAAGCAATCTTAACCGGTGAATCACATGCCATTGAGAAAAATGTGGAACCTGTATCGGTTAATGCTTCTCTAGGTGATCGCATTAATGTGGCCTATAGTGGTACCACAATTATTTGTGGTAAAGGTACGGGAGTAGTGGTTGCAACAGGGATCCATACCGAAATTGGGAAAATTAGTGGGTTACTAAAAAGTATTCAACCAATTACTACACCATTATTACGGCAGATGAATGTTTTTGGTAGATGGTTAACTTTAGCTATTTTGGTATTAGCAACTTTTACTTTTTTGGTTGGAGTTTTATTTTGGCGCGATTCAGTAGAGCAGCTATTTATGGTAGCAGTATGGTTAGCAGTAGCTGCTATTCCTGAAGGATTACCACCTATTTTAACTGTTATTCTAGCTATTGGTGTTACACGGATGGCTAAACGTCGAGCGATTATTCGTCAGTTACCAGCAGTAGAAACTATGGGGGCAGTTAGTACTATTTGTACTGATAAAACTGGAACTTTGACTCGTAATGAACAAACTGTGCAGCATATTATTACTTCACAGAATAGTTATGATGTTACCGATGATAGTACTGTAGTTTTTAATCTCGATAAGAAAGTTATAACTTTACGTGATCATGCTGGTTTATGGTTAGCAATTAATGCAGCTATTTTGTGTAATGATGCAAGATTTTCTAAAGATGAACGTGATCGCTGGCATATTCATGGTAATCCTACTGATAAGGCTTTATTAGAATTAGGGGGTAAAGTTAAGATTGATTTAGAACTTTTGCAAAAGGAATATCCGCGTTCTGATCTAATTCCTTATGAATCAGAACATAAGTTTATGGCAACTTTACATCATAGTCATGATAATAAAGCTGCTATTTATATTAAAGGTGCCCCTGAAGATATTTTGACGAGATGTACCTATGAGCGAATCAATGGAGAAGGGCGACCATTAAGCTATGATTATTGGGTACAACATATCAACACTCTTGCTCAGCTCGGCTATCGTGTGATAGCGATTGCTGTACGTGCAGTATCGCCTGACAAAAGAACTTTGTTGTTTGAGGATGCCCTAGAGAATTTAACTCTAGTTGCAATTTTTGGGTTAATGGATGCACCTCGTGCGGAAGTAGCACAAGCTATAGAACAATGTAATAGTGCAAAAATTAAGGTCAAAATGATTACGGGAGATCATGCAGCTACTGCTAGAACTATAGCTTCCCAAGTTGGTATCGATAGTCATTCTGGAGTATTAACTGGTAGTGATATTGATAAGATGAGTGATAGTGAACTTGCCCAAGTTGTCAAAGATATCAATGTGTATGCTCGTACCTCTCCTCAGCATAAGTTACGTTTAGTTCAGGCATTGCAAACCAATGGAGAGTTAGTTGCTATGACGGGTGATGGGGTTAATGATGCTCCAGCTTTGCGTAAAGCTAATATTGGAGTTGCCATGGGGCATAAAGGAGCTGAGATCACAAAAGAGTCTGCAGCTATGGTAATTGCTGATGATAATTTTGTAACTATTGTACATGCGATTGAGGAAGGAAGAATAGTTTATGATAATTTGAGGAAAGTTATTCTCCATATGTTACCAACTAATGCTGCTCAAGCTTTAATTTTAGTTTTAGCTATTGTTCTAGGTTTTATGTTGCCAGTTACCCCCGTACAGATTTTATGGGTAAACATGATTACGACCGTGGTTTTATCTACTGCTTTAGGATTTGAACAACCAGAATCGGATGTGATGCGACGTCCGCCAAGGAAGGCTCAAGCTGCAATACTTTCCGGTTTTTTAGTTTGGCGCACTATATTTGTTACTATATTGTTTGTAATTTGTGTTTTTGGGTTATTTATGCTGCAATATCATTTTTTTGGGGTAAGTATTATAGAGGCTCGAACGATTGCCGTTAATATGTTGGTTTTTAGTGAAGCTATGTATCTCTTAAACTGTCGTAAATTGTTTGGTCCCATGTGGAATGTAAAAACTTTATTTAATAGTAAGCTGATTTTAATTGCTATTGCTAGTATATTAATGTTGCAATTATCTTTTACCTATCTCCCACTTATGCAGAAGTTTTTTGGTACAGCTGCCATTAACTTTAAACAGTGGTTATATATAATTTTATTATCATTGGGTGTTTTTGTATTTGTAGAATTTGAGAAATTTTTTCTTAAGAAATTTATGTCAAAAAGCTACTAAACCATCTCCGGATAATATTTTGATGGTACCAAATTTTATAGTAAAATGACGACTTTTAAAAAACGAGAGTTCATTGTATTAAGCAGTTTCTTAATTTTTTCCATTATTATAGGTTATTTTTTTTTTTGGCACGGCCGCATTCTTAGTAAAGAGACTACACAATATCGTACAGAAAAGGTACATCGTGGTGATGTTGTCCAAACTGTTTCGGCAAACGGAACTCTCAATCCCGTTGTTTTAGTTAATGTCGGTACTCAAATTACTGGAAAGGTGCAAAAAATTTATGCCGATTTCAATGATCATGTAACTTCGGGACAAGTTTTATTGGAACTAGATTCTACCTTATTAAAAACCGAAGTGGCACAAAGTGTCGCTCTAGTAAATAAAGCTCAGGCTAATTCAGCTTTAGCAGATGCTAATGTGCAACGTAGCCACTCATTGTACCGTAATAAATTTATTTCTAAACAGGAGTGGGATCAATTACTGCAAGTGCAAAGATCAAATGCCGCAGAGTTAAAATTGGCCCAAGCGAAATTAGCTAAAGATTGGGCCAATTTGGATTATGCTACAATTCGTTCTCCAGTTTCTGGTGTGGTTGTTAATCGTCAGGTTGATGTTGGGCAAACGGTTACAGCTAGTTTTCAAACTCCCGTTCTTTTTCTTATAGCTCAAGATCTTAGTGAGATGCAAATTGATTCGAGTTTTGCTGAAGCAGACATCGGGAGTATTATACCAGGACAACTAGTAACTTTTAGTGTTGATGCTTTTCCTAATCGTAGTTTTTCTGGAGTGGTAAAACAAATTCGGCTTGCTCCTACAATTCAACAAAATGTTGTTACTTACAATGTAGTAGTTAGTGTAGAGAATAAAGAAGGGGTTTTGTTGCCAGGGATGACGGCCTATGTGAATATCAAAATTACTGAGCATAAAAATGCCTTACTAGTTCCCAATGCTGCTTTGCGTTTTAAGCCCAAACATGGGGAGGTCAAAGGTTATAATAAACAGTTGTCATCTGAAATGGGTACAGTATATAAATTAGTTGATGGGATATTAGAGCCGATAACTTGCGGCCTTAGTATAAGTGATAATACTTATACTGAAGTAACTGCAGATAGATTAAAAGAAGGTGATAATTTGGTGGTGGGGTATATTAAAGAAAATGGCGGCAATTCATCGTTTAAAGTCAAGGTATTTTAATGACTTCAATTTTAATTGCCTTAAAAAATCTTAACAAAAATTATTTAACTCCTGCTGGATCTCAAGAGGTTCTGAAAAATATAAATTTGTCGATTGTGGCAGGGGAGTTTATTGCTTTAATGGGGCCTTCCGGTTCTGGTAAATCTACTCTCATGAATATTCTTGGTTGTTTGGATCTTCCTACTTCGGGCCATTATTTTCTTAATGGTGAAGATGCGAGTTTACTTAGTGAAGATCAACAAGCGCGCCTTCGTAATCGGACAATTGGTTTTATTTTTCAAGGATTTAATCTTTTACAGCGGGTAACGTTAGAAAATAATGTTATGCTACCTATGATATATGCCAGAGTAAGTAAGTCAGAAAGATTAAAGCGAGCCAAGAGTTTATTAGAAAAAGTTGGTTTGGGACATCGGTTAAGTGCTACGCCCAATGAAATTTCTGGAGGGGAACAACAACGAGTTGCGATTGCTCGAGCTTTGGCGAATTATCCCAAACTAATTCTTGCTGATGAACCGACAGGTAATCTTGATTCAACAAATAGCTGTATGATTATGGATATATTTACTGCTTTAAATAGAGAAGGGATTACTATATTTTTGGTTACTCACGAGCCAGATATTGCTTCTTATGCTAAGAGACAACTTAAATTGTTTGATGGCAAAATTGTTTATGATGAAGTTAAACAACAGGATAACTAATGCTTGAAGCATTACTTATAGAAGTTTGGCAAGCCTTGATCACTAATCGTTTGCGAACATTTTTGACTGTGTTAGGGATGATGATAGGTGTTGGCGCAGTAGTATTAATGGGTGCTATTGGTGAAGGTGTACAAGATTCTATCAATAAAATGATTTCTTCTATGGGGAGTAATTTACTAGTAGTGTTATCTGGTTCAACTACCAGTCGTGGAGGGATGAGAATGGGAACAGGAGTAATACCTACTTTAACCCAGGCGGATGCTGAAGCTATAGCCGGGCTGCCTCATGTCTTAGCAGTTTCGCCTATGGTGCATGGGAATTTACAAATAGTTTATGGCTCAAATAATTGGTCAACATCGGTAGTTGGTGTTACTCCTAGTTATTTTAATATTAGAGAATGGCCTATTGAATATGGAGAATGTTTTACTAATGCTGATGTTCGTTCTGCTAATAGAGTAGTTCTTATTGGTAAAACTGTGGCAGACGTTCTTTTTGGAGCTGAAGATCCAGTTGGTAAAATTATTAGGATCCAAAAAAATCCATATTTAGTTACTGGATTACTTAGTATTAAAGGTCAAAGTTTAGATGGTAAAGATCACGATGATGCTGTTTTTGTACCTCTTACTACGGCCCAGCGTAAATTATTTGGTACTAAATTTCAGGGAACAGTACGTTTTATTTTGGTTCAAGCTTCGTCTTTAACAGCTCTCACTGAATTAATTAATCCCATTACCGATCTTTTGCGAGAACGTCACCACTTGGCAAGGAGTATGGACAATGATTTTAATATCCAAAACTTAACTGTGGTTGCAGAGATAGCGATGCAGGCCGCTAAACTTTTATCATTGTTGTTGGGTGCGATTGCTTCGATATCATTAGTGGTTGGTGGAATTGGAATTATGAATATTATGCTAGTTTCGGTTACGGAAAGGACTCGTGAAATTGGGATTAGATCAGCTCTTGGCGCATGTCGTCGAGATATTTTGTCTCAGTTTTTGTTAGAAGCACTGGTCATTTCGTTAGCAGGGTGTGTTGTAGGAATTTTTATTGGTATTAGCGGTGCATTGTTAGTTAATAAGATTTTTAATTTAAATATCATTATTTCATTACAATCGATTTTATTAGCTCTTGGCGTTGCAAGTGGGGTAGGAGTATTTTTTGGTTATTATCCAGCTAGAAAAGCTGCTTATTTAAAGCCTATTGAAGCTATACGTTATCAATAGTTTTATATGATTACCGATTTACAGAAGCTATCTCACCAAATATCTTTAGGGTTACATACCAAGTTTTTGCGTGATTTTCAAGATTTTCCTTTATTGGTTTCAAAAAGTTTTGTTTCTCGTATTAAGCCACATGATATTAATGATCCTTTGTTATTACAAATATTGCCCCAAAAATGTGAATATAAAAATATCCCAGGATATACTTTCGAT
The DNA here is from genome assembly GCA_031263815.1 of Coxiellaceae bacterium. Taxonomy (GTDB): domain Bacteria; phylum Pseudomonadota; class Gammaproteobacteria; order UBA9339; family UBA9339; genus UBA9339. The sequence goes on from JAISFD010000001.1 coordinate 11,154, forward strand.
CCGCTTAGAGAAAAGAAATATTCGCCACTATCTGGCCTAATTCATAAGTATTATGGCAGGGTTTTATTGTTGGTTACTAATAGGTGTGCAATCAATTGCCGTTTTTGTTTTCGGAGGTATTTACGTGAGGAAGTGATAGATTGGTCACAAGTCTTTTCTTACATTAGACGTGATTTTACTATTAGTGAAGTGATTCTAAGTGGTGGTGATCCTTTAATGTTAGCAGCTAAAGAGTTGAGGGAAATTATAGATAATTTGTCTAATATATCGCATGTTAAAAAAATTAGAATTCATAGTAGAATTCCAATAGTGATGCCAGAGAGAATCGGATCAGGATTGTTTAACTCGCAGTCCCCATTAATTTTGGTTATTCATTGTAACCATCCTAATGAGATTAATTTAGCAGTTAAAAAAGCTTTAAATGTAATACGTAAAAAAAATGTAACTATTTTCAATCAATCGGTGTTACTGCGTAATATTAATGATGATGCCAAGATCTTAATCGCCTTAAGCGAAAAATTGTTTGCTAGTGGTGTGATCCCTTATTATCTCCATATTATGGATAAGGTTAAAGGTGCTACACATTTTTATGTTGGTATAAAGAGAGCTAAAGAGGTTTATAGAGAGATGCAAAAAAAACTATCTGGCTATCTCGTGCCCAAATTAGTACTCGAGGTTAAAGGCAGAAAAAAATATCTTTAGCTATTCTAGAAAGACCTTTTCTTAGAATAGCACTTTTATTCTTGCAAATTTATGTTTCCCAACTTGATAAGTATGTTCAGTATTTTTGCTAATGCGAATAGCATAATCCGTGATTTTTTGACCATCAATTTTTATACCGCCTTGTTTAATTAAGCGATTGGCTTCGGATGTACTTGATACTAGACTCGCCAACTTCAAGAGATTGCCAAGAGGGATTGCATCAGCTTTGATACTAAAAGTTGTAGTTTTTAAATCGGCTGGTAATGTTTTACGTTGAAAACGTTCATTGAATTCTTCATAGGCTTTAAGTGCTAGAGCTTTGCTGTGAAATCTCTCAACAATTTCTAGGGCAAGTTTTACTTTGACGTCACGGGGATTTAGCATATTATTTGTTACTTCTTGTTGAAAAGCAGCGATTTCACTTAGTGAGCGAAAGCTTAAAAGTTCAAAATAACGCCACATCAAGTCATCAGAAATTGACATTAGTTTCCCAAACATTTCTTGAGGGGGTTCAGCGATCCCAATATAATTCCCCAATGATTTTGACATTTTTTGTTTACCATCGAGTCCTTCCAAAAGAGGCATAGTTAAAATTATTTGTGGTTTTTGACCAAAATGTTTCTGTAACTCTCGCCCCATAAGTAAGTTAAACTTTTGATCATTACCACCAAGTTCAACATCTGCTTCAATAGCTACCGAATCATAACCCTGTAAAAGAGGATAAAGAAACTCATGGATAGCAATAGGTTTCTTTTCTGTAAAACGTTTATTAAAATCATCTCGTTCGAGCATCCTCGCAACAGTGTAAGTAGCGGCAAGTTTAATCATCTCCATTGAGGTAATTTTTTGTAACCACTGAGAATTGAATAAAACTTTAGTTTTTTCTGGGAGGAGAATTTTAAAGATTTGTTCTTTATAAGTACTAGCATTAGCTAAAATCTCTTTTTTACTAAGTGGAGGGCGAGTAATGTTTTTACCACTTGGATCGCCAATCATTGCAGTGAGATCTCCAATCAAGAATACTACTTCATGTCCCAAATTTTGGAATTGTCGCATTTTATTTATTAATACGGTATGACCAAGATGGAGATCAGGTGCTGTAGGATCAAAACCAGCTTTTATTGTTAGTGATTTTTTTAGAAAGAGTCGCTCTTGTAATTCCGTTTCTAAAAGAATTTCTGTGGTACCACGTTTAATCATTGTTAAAGCAGTATCTGCAGTATAATCATGAGCAATTTTTGGCATAATTTATTTGATTTCTGGTAACAAATTTAATGCAAAAAGTATTGCTAATATAATGGTAACTATTCCGAGTAAAAAAATTAGGATCAGGCCTATGTTGCCACATTTAACTCTATATAAAAATTTAACTTCTTGATTTTTTCGTAGATAGTAGGTCATTGTTACCGGTAAAATAAGCGATAATATGGCTACAGATATGGAAGCGTAATTTATAGCCTTAACAAATCCTGTAGGATAAAGCACGCCAAATATTAGTGGGGGTATGAAGGTTAAGCTTGCAGTTTGTAAGCGTCCAAATCTAGTGTCAGGACGCTTCAGACCATCTGCTAAAAAATCAAATAGTCCCAGTGCTACTCCTAAAAAAGCAGTTGTCAAAGCGATGTTGGCAAAACCATTTATACTAGTTGTTACCCATTTATTGTTAACAAGAAGGGTAATTAATTGCACGAGTTCGCTAGGTGGTTTTGGATCGTGGGCAATACTAATGAAACTATTTTCTCCTGTTAATGGTATTACACCAAATGCCGAAGCAATCCACCATACATAAACTATTAGAGAGAAAGTGGTGCTTATGATTACAAGCATTTTTAATTGCGAGGGTTTATCTCCAATATAAATTCTTAGACTGGGAATAACAAAATGGTAGCAAAAAGCACAAACAAAAACAGGTACTGCACCCCATAAATATTTAAGCTGAGTCACATGTGGAGATATAATTAATTTATTTATATCTATATGAGGTACAATAAGGATTAGAGTAGCTAAGAGTAACAAACCTTTGAGACTCATTAAATTGCGATTGAAATAATCAACAGTCTTCGTACTCCAGAATACTGCGATACCTAGTATCAGAGTAAAAAGAATAGCACAGATCCAATTTGGGATTTGAATATGAAATAGGAAAGTAATAGTACTTGCTATAAGATTAGAACCACCGATTACGTACGCAACTATTATGGCATAAAGCAAAAATAAATATGAAACCCAGGTAATAACTTTACCAAAATTTCCTAAAGTATGTTTGGCCATAGAGCTGAAACTACATGAATTAGCTGGCAAAGTTAAGTTTACTTCAACAACTAATAATCCAGTTATTGTTGATGCTACCCATAATATTAATAGGAGAATTAATGACCATATGAAACCTAAGGAAGCACTTACTAATGGCATGGCGAGCATGCCCGCACCAATGATAGTGCCAATGAAGATCATAGTACTGCCAATCAATTTACTTACATTCATTTTTAACCTTGTTGTTTGAATTATATTAAATTGTATTTGATTCTTGTAAAATTAACAATACAATATTACCGCATAATCTTTTGCTTTCTAGAGGTTAATGTATTTTAGAGGTTAATGTATTTTAACTGAATTATAATGTTGTAGATTTAGCAAAGTCAGCAATCAAAAAATTGGCTAGTTTAAACATGCGACAAATGAATATATTACATAATTTTTATATCCCAGTTATGGGCACTGGTTTTACAATCGATACTCCTTTGTTCGTGGCGAAATATGGTATTTCCTCAGTAATATCTTTGACTGATGATGTATTGATTGAGCAAATGCGAAAGTTTTGGTGTAAAAAATATAACGAACCATATGAACCTATTACTTCAGATGAAGAAGATGCGAGAGCCAAGCGTATTACTGCCTATCTAAATTTATTACAAAAGTTAGTATATAAACAAATTGAGATCATCAAAAATGTTCCTTTCGAGCCCGATAGTGACATTAGTCGTTATTTTGAATTATTGCCATCTGATCATCAGTTAAAGCAGTTATATGATAATATGTTGCAGGAGAACAATGCTGAAGAGAAACAAGAACTTCAAAGAAAACTACGGGAAGCAATTACGGCGGGTAAAATTGATGTTAATATCATGACTAAATTAGATAAAGAAAATTATTCTAACGGTACAACTTTGCCATATGAATTTTCTGACGCCGCTTCTGCTCTTCGGGGTTATGCTAAAAGCAATTTATGCTCTACCGTGGTATTTTCTGCAGGATTTAATCCTAGTTTGTACGGGTATATTGCTAAATTTGCTGATTTTTTCCCAGATGAAAATTCACACATCGAGAAGAAAATTTGTCTAAAAGTAAGTGATTATCGTTCTGCTGCGATTCAGGGGAAATATTTGGCTAAACGGGGTATTTGGGTTTCTGAATATAGAATTGAATCACCATTAAATTGTGGAGGCCATGCTTTTGTTAATGATGGTCAGTTATTGGGACCAATTTTGGCGGAGTTTAAGCAGCGTAAAAACGAATTAATGGAAACTCTCTTTAGTTTTTATAAAATTGCAGTCACAAGTATTAAAAAGTTTTGTGCAGATATTCCTCAAAAAATAAAAATTACAGTACAGGGAGGGGTTGGTACTCATAATGAACATGAGTTTTTGATGAAACATTATGGTCTTGACGCTGTTGGTTGGGGTACTCCATTTTTGTTAGTACCAGAAGTGACTAATGTTGATGATGTGACCCTAGATAAGTTACTAAATGCTAAAGCTGAGGATGTAATTTTGAGTTCTAGTTCTCCTCTTGGTGTCCCCTTTTGGAATTTAAGAAATTCACCTAGCGAAGAAATATGTTTGGCTAGAATTAAAAATAATAATCCTGGTAGTAATTGTGTTAAAGGATATCTCAGATTTAGTAAAGAGTTTACTAACAGACCAATTTGTATGGCTTCTCGTGAATATCAAACTTTTAAGTTACAAGAGTTGGAGAAAAGTGATTTGCCAAACGAAAAACTTCAAGCTCGTCAGGAGGATGTTTTGAGTAAATCTTGTATTTGTTGTGATTTGGGTGGTGGGGTTCTAAAGAAAAGAAATATTGATAGTAAAGTCACCCCTGCAATTTGTCCTGGTCCTAATATTATTAATTTTAAAAAGATTGCTACTTTAAAAGAGATGATCGATCATATTTATGGCAGATGTTCATTGTTAGTTAATGATGAACGTCCTCATGTTTTTATTAATGAGTTACAATTACAAGTTAATTATCTATTGAATGAAGTAAGAAATGCTTCTTTAGGTTTGCCAGCTAGGTCGCAACGGAAATTAGCTGAGGTCAAAAAGAATTTTAGTACGGGTATTGAATATTACCGTACGATTGCCAAAGAACTTTTAGAAGAACAACGTGGTAAGTTTCTAGAGGTTTTGGAAGAATTGTCCTATGAGATTAATAAAATCTGTTTGGCTAAAGCTCCTAATTGATAGAAACTATAATGCAATAAATCAATACCGATTATTTCATTCGTAGATTTTCTTTAATGAAAATATCCAAGTTACCATCTAACACCTTTTGAGTATTACGAGTTTCAGTGCCAGTGCGTAAGTCTTTGATTCTAGAGTCGTCTAAAACATATGAACGGATCTGGCTTCCCCATGTAATGTCTAATTTAGATGCTTCAAGGGCTGATCTTTTATCTTCTTGTTTTTTAAGTTCTAATTCATATAACCGAGATCGTAATTGTTTCATAGCTTGAGCACGATTTTGATGTTGTGAACGTTCACTTTGGCATTGAACAATAATACCAGTTGGATTGTGTTTAATTCGGATTGCGGAGTCGGTTTTATTAACATGTTGCCCACCAGCACCTTGTGCTCGATAAGTGTCAATGCGAAGATCTGCGGGATTAATTTCGATTTTTATGTCCTCATCGATTTCTGGATAAACAAAGACTGATGCAAATGAAGTGTGTCGCTTATGGTTAGCATCAAATGGCGATTTTCTTACCAAACGGTGGACACCAGATTCTGTACGTAACCATCCGTAAACGTAATCTCCGGTGAGTTTTATAGTTGCACTCTTTATACCAGCTACTTCTCCTGGTGACACTTCAAGTAATTGCGTTTTGAAGTAATGTTGGTCACCAAAGCGTAGGTACATACGAAGTAACATTTCTGTCCAGTCTTGTGCTTCAGTACCACCAGAACCAGCTTGGATATCTAAATACGCATTATATTGATCCATAGGGCCGGAAAATATCCGTTGGAATTCTAGTGTATCTATTTGACTTGATAGTTTTATTGTATCTTCTTCAATCTCTAATATAGTTTTATCGTCATTTTCTATTATTGCAAGTTGTAGTAGGTCTTTAGAGTCTTTGAGACAGGATTCAAGGTTATCTATTTGTTTTATAAATGTTTCCAGTTGTGTTTGTTCCTTGCCAAGAGCTTGTCGTTTTTGAATATTATCCCAATTGCTAGGGTTTTCTAATTCTTTTGAAATTTCGGCTAGGCGTTTACTTTTAAGATCGTAGTCAAAGATACCCCCTAAGAGCTTTTAAGCTACTTCTTAGGGCATCTATTTTATTTAAAAGTATATTAGTGTCTGCCATTATATATAATATATATGATTTTAATAAATTATGTTATTTTTCGTTTTTACCTAGTAGGCTTAATTTTTTGTATTCTAATCAATTAGTTAAAAATAAATTGAATTGAATTCAATTTTTGATAAAATTATAAAGGTTAAGTAACCAACTGTTCGGGAGTTTATTTGGACTATATATCACCAGATAATACAAGTAACCATGGTTGTGTTGCAAGGAAGGAGGTGATTTCTAGGAATCCGTGGTTAATTTTGTGTGGAATCATTTTATGCGTCGCTACTGCTATAGGTAGCGTTTTTGCTTTTCATTTTATTCAAGAATCTAATGCTCATATTTCCTTTTCTCTAGTAGATAAAAAAATATTTCAGCAAGCGTTTCGGGCTAATTTTGCAACTAATACTGCTTTCAATGAGGATCGTGGTCTTTGTCTTGCAACTAATACTACAACGAGTAGTGTGCCGGTAAAATTAGCAATTGTTGTTAAATTTAAAAATGATAATTTATCAAAAGTCTTTAAGCGTTTTGGTATTAAGGATGTAAATGCAGTTACTAATATTTTAAAGTTAAAGAAGGCTTATGCTCTAAATAACTTACGTCCAGGGCATAAATTGAGCTTATTGGTTGATCCTACCAGAACTAAAATTCAAAGTTTAACTTATGATATTGACAATTTAAATACGTTAGTTGTTACTTTAGTTAATAATCGATGGCAAGTTAAAGAGCATCACATTGAACCAACTAGCACAGTTAAGTATGTAGCAGCAACTATTAGTGGCTCTATTTATGCCGCTGGAAAGCAAGCTGGTATTCCCCGTAAGCTAATAGCCCAGGTTGTCGATGTATTAAATTATAAAGTTAATGTTAATAAACTTCGTAGTGGTGATAAGCTTGCATTATTTTATAGAGAATATGAGCTTATTAATGGTAAAAAAGTTCGTGATAGTGAGATAGTTGCGGTAGAGTTAGCTCAGGCTGGTAAAATGCATCATATTGTTAGTTTTACCGATCCCCATGGGCATACTAATTTTTATACTCCAGATGGACATAATATAAAACCATCGTTTGTTCGTTACCCTATAAGTTTTAGAAAAATTACTGCTGGATTTTCTTTTTCTAGATTTCATCCTATCTTAGGGTTTACTCGACCCCATTTAGGAGTTGATTTTGCGGCACGTGTTGGCACTCCTGTTAAAGCAACTAGTAATGGCAAAGTTGAATTTGCTGGTAGGAAAGGTGGTTATGGTAAAACTATAATAATACGGAATGGTATTTATAGTACTTTGTATGCCCATTTGTCTAAATTTGCAAAGAATATGTATTCGGGAAGGTATGTAAAGCAAGGAGAAATTGTTGGTTATGCTGGGGCGAGTGGCTTAGCAACTGGTTCTCATTTACATTATGAATTTCGTATTAATGGTGTCCATTATGATCCTTTAAAAGTTAAGTTGCCATCTGGTGAAATGATAGCACGGGAATATCGGGGTCGTTTTTTTGCTTTGTCAAAAAGGATGGTGGCTAAATTAGATTTGTATCGTAAAACTAATAGAGTTTTTGCTATGTATTCTGGTGTTAAGGTTGAATAAATATCCAACTATAGGGTTTTTAGCTACAGCTGGTTTTGGTATAATAATCACATTTATAAAAAAATATTTAAAATTGTGTATAAAGTTATTGACATGATGCTCTAAGTCAGTAGAATTTATCGTCCTACCTGTTTTTGTAGGAGTGCTCTTTAAAATTTATAGAAACAATTTGTGTGGGCGCTCATGGTAATTTTTATTTATTATCGATAATGAGTGACTCAAAACAGTAATTCATTTCGAGCTAAAATTTTGTGAAGGCTAACATAAAACTTAGTCAGCACAATACAAACTTTTTTAATTGAAGAGTTTGATCCTGGCTCAGATTGAACGCTGGCGGCATGCCTAACACATGCAAGTCGAACGTGAAAGAGGGGCAACCCTCAAGTAAAGTGGCGGACGGGTGAGTAATACGTAGGAATCTGCCCTAGAGTGGGGGATAACCTGCCGAAAGGCGGGCTAATACCGCATACTCTCTACGGAGCAAAGGTGTCACGCATTCAAGTGCGTGATTTCGCTTTAGGATGAGCCTACGTCGGATTAGCTAGTTGGTGGGGTAATAGCCTACCAAGGCGACTATCCGTAGCTGGTCTGAGAGGACGATCAGCCACACTGGAACTGAGACACGGTCCAGACTCCTACGGGAGGCAGCAGTGGGGAATATTGGACAATGGGGGCAACCCTGATCCAGCAATGC
>JAISFD010000028.1 GCA_031263815.1 Coxiellaceae bacterium
GTTAAGTTAATGTAGCGTTTTTCAGCCGCAGGACGGCCGCGGTGTGCGAAGCACAACAATGTATCGCGGCCATGCGAACTGATTTTAGGGGTCACGATGGCCTAAAATCTATAGTGAGCATAGCGACACGCTTGTTTGTTTTTTTAATTAAGATTTTCACTGCTTTTACTATTGCTACCTGGTAGTAGAAGTCATTAAATTGAGACTCAATAGGAGGTTTAAAAAGTATATGTAATGGTGTATTTCCTTCATTATCAAAAACATAAGGTGACGCATCATAATTAACTAAAACTTGGATATCGTTTAGCAAGCGTTCATACATCTCTATACGACGTCTTTTAATATTCTCGGCTTCTCTTCTTAATTCATTTACCATCTCAATCTCAAGCTCATAAGTTTTATTCTTTTGTTTCTCTAACTCTGAAAGTTGATCAACTAAATCAACTAAAATTTGGATATTTAACAGATAACTATGTCTCTTAGCATCTTCCGCATTTGCTGCCAATTTCATCACCAGTCTCTGCAGAGAAATGTCTTTATTGCAAATGTCAGTTTGCTTAATGTGATGGGCTAAAATTGGGATACGGAGTAACAAATCATCATATCTTCTGGTATCTGCTGCTGGTTCTTTTAGTTTTTTTGCTAGCCTATGTAGAGGAGTTTCTTTATTACTTACTGCGTTGACGTTCGCGCCGTTTTTAATTAGAGATATTACGGATGATTGATCTCTGGGTGATACAGCAAGATGCAAAGACGTACCCTCTACCACGTGTGAGCTATTAATATTTATTTTCCAGCGATTAACTATACTTGTTATCATGTCTTCCATACTTACTTCTTGTTCGCCAGAAAGATTTTCCTTCATCGCAAGTCTATGCAAGACAGTTTCACCATCATTTACTGTACCAGCTTTTTTAACTGATTCTCCATTCTCTATTAAGAAATCGTCAATTTCTTTATCAGAATACTTTACAGCAACTACATAAGTACTATTCAGCATGCCACCAATTAATAATAAAAGTATTACTGCCATTTTTCTCATTGATCTTACTACCATTTATTTATGGCCGCTGTTCAAATGCTCAGGACATTCATTTAAATGTTAAATGTCAAACCACGATTTTCCCGATCAACAAAAATTTTATCTTTAGGTTTAAATTTACCTTGTAGAATATCTTGAGCAAGAGGATTTTCGAGATATTGTTGAATGGCACGTTTCAGGGGACGGGCACCATATACTGGATCAAACCCGATTTCTGCTAGATAGTCTAGAGCTTTAGTGCTTACTTCTAAGTATAAGTCTTGTGCTTCTAACCGTTTTTTTAAGCGTTCAATTTGGTTCTTAGTAATTACGCGAATCTGTTTTTGGTCAAGGATATGAAATACTACGATCTCGTCAATCCGATTAATAAACTCCGGGCGGAAGTGTTTACTCACTGCTTCCATTACTGAAGCTTTTATTTTTTCATAACTGGATGTAGCTAATTCTTGAATTTGTTGAGATCCTAAATTTGAAGTCATAATAATTACACAGTTTCTAAAGTTTACAGCTCTGCCATGCCCATCAGTTAAGCGGCCATCATCTAATACCTGTAAGAGAATATTAAAAACATCGTGATGTGCTTTCTCAATTTCATCTAATAAAATTACCGCATATGGTTTCCGTCTTACAGCTTCTGTTAGATAGCCACCTTCTTCATAACCAACATACCCTGGGGGAGCACCTATTAATCTTGCAACAGTATGTTTTTCCATAAATTCTGACATATCGATTCTTACCATTGCTTCTTCAGTGTCGAATAAGAACTCAGCTAAAGTTTTACAGAGCTCGGTTTTTCCTACCCCTGTGGGACCTAAGAACATAAATGATCCAATAGGTTTATTAGTATCAGAAAGTCCAGCGCGGGAACGGCGAATACTATTAGCGACTACTACTATTGCTTCATCTTGGCCAATTACTCTTTTATGTAATACCTCTTCCATATGAAGTAACTTCTCTTTCTCTCCTTCGAGCATTTTGGTTACAGGAATATGGGTCCACTTTGATACTATTTCTGCTACCTCCTCTTCTGTAACTTTGTTACGTACTAAATGTAGTTCCTGTTTTTCAGCTACAAGTGCTGCTTGCAACTGTTTTTCTAAGTTTGGAATTTTACCATATTGAAACTCTGACATTTTGGCAAGGTCTACTTTACGTTGTGCTGTCTCCATTTCAAGTTTTGCTTGATCAAGTTCCTCTTTAATTTTTTGAGCTCTTTGTAAAGTTGATTTTTCTTTTTGCCAAATCTTTTCGAGGTTAAGATACTCTTTATCTAATTGATCTAGTTGTTTTTCAAGATCATGTAAACGTTTTTTAGATGCATCATCAGTCTCTTTTTTTAGGGCTTCCCGTTCAATTTTTAGTTGAATAATTTTACGATTTAGGCGATCCAAGTTTTCTGGTTTAGAATCCATCTCCATTCTAATTCTACTTGCTGCTTCATCTATTAGATCAATAGCTTTATCGGGTAAATTACGGTCAGTAATGTAACGATGAGACATAGTTGCTGCAGCAACAATAGCGGAATCAGTAATATCAACGCCATGATGTAATTCATATTTTTCTTTTAGTCCCCGTAAGATTGCAATAGTGTCTGGGACACTTGGTTCATCTATTAAAACTTTTTGGAATCTACGCTCTAACGCCGCATCTTTTTCAATATATTGACGATACTCATCCAAAGTAGTGGCGCCAATACAGCGTAATTCTCCTCGTGCTAAAGCAGGTTTTAGCATATTACTTGCATCCATAGAACCCTCAGCTTTTCCCGCCCCAACAACCATATGTAGCTCATCGATAAAGAGGATGATTTGTCCGCTAGCTTTAGTTATTTCGTTAATAACACTTTTTAGACGTTCTTCAAATTCTCCTCGAAACTTTGTTCCTGCGATTAGCATGCCCATATCGAGCGCTAGCAATTGTTTATTTTTAAGACCGTCCGGTACTTCACCATTAATGATGCGTTGAGCGAGTCCTTCAACAATTGCGGTTTTACCTACACCCGGCTCCCCAATTAAAACTGGATTGTTTTTGATACGCCTTTGTAACACTTGAATAGCACGTCGAATCTCATCATCCCGACCAATAACTGGATCTAATTTACCAGCAGTTGCACGTTTTGTAATATTAGTGGTATATTTTTCTAAAGCTTGACGTTGAGTTTCAGCGCCGGCATCTTCTACCCCTTCATTTCCTCGGATATCATTAATTGCTTGTTCGATGATATTTTTTATGGCTCCTAAATCTTTTAGAATTTTCCCTAATATCCCTTTATCATCGAGAGCAGTAAGTAAGAATAGTTCACTAGCAATAAATTTATCTTTTTTTTGGCTAGCAAGCTTATCAGTTACGTCGAGTAATTTTAAAAGATCATTTGAGATATGAACTTCACCAGGTACCCCTTCAACTTCGGGTAAGTTGTCTATAGCTTTATCAATAGCATTTTGAAGTTTTGATACATTAATATTGGACTTTTGTAAGACGTTGTAAACAGTCCCTTGTTGTTCAAGTAAAGCCAACATCAAATGAATCGGCTCGATGAATTGGTTGTTTTTAATGACCGCTTTTGACTGAGCCTCAGCCAAAGCTTCACGAAAATTGTCAGTTAGTTTTTCTAAGCGCATTGTTTTCTCCTTCCATAGATTATGGTGGGGATGGTTTTATATTTGTCAAGCTTATTATATATTCAGTAGTGAGTATGCTAGATTAGCTGAGATAACAAAGTTTGTACGGGAACTATAATTGGTTCGTGATAAGCAAAACAATCTTGTAACATTGGTTTCATATCAAATGCAACTTGGAAGGCATGACTAGCTTTAGTTTGTTGGTGAAAGACAAATAAACTTTTGCTCAAGGATGGATTACTAGAATTTTTTACCTCTACCATAAACCACGGTTTATGATTTTTAGTAACCAAAAAATCCACCGCTGCGAGCCAGGGAGAGCGAAGCGAAGGAGAGTAGTCTGCGGTAGCTGACGATTTTTAGCAGAACGGAGTGAGTGCTAAAAATCTATAGTGAGCATAGCGACACACTTGTTCTCTTTTTTCTTTGTCGCGCAAAAAATATAGATCGTAATCACCAAAACCATAATCGGTCCAAAAGTGTACTGCTTTGAGTAGATGGCATGCAACAAAGTTTTCAGCTTTGTCACCCTTGTCGGTTATAGACGACCAATTCCAAAGATAGACTTTGGGTTCCTTGATTAAGGATCTACTAATATTTTTTGTCCATGGTTTAATTGTGAAACAGTAGTAAAAAGCATTTAAGGTATTAAACCATCTACGGACAGTATCAACCGATACGTTAGCTAAGTTTGAATAATTTACTAATTGTGCCGTTTGTTGTGCGATCAGTTCGGCCAACACTTCCAGTTGAAAATTTTCCTGGATACGGGTTAGGTCACGGATATCTTCACGAAATAGTTGTTCTTTACGTAATCTTTTCCAGCGGTTAAAGAATTGATTATCTTGTTTTACCAGTGGCTCTGGGAACCCTCCAAAATTGAAGAGAGTTTGAAATAGTTTGCGATCAATCAGCTTGGGTTTACGAATTTCTTTGGTAATTAAATCGGTGCTGATACATTCTGCAACCGAAAATGGATGAATCCGATATGGAAAATAGCGCCCCATTAAGCTATCGCCCCCCCTTAATAAAGATATTTAGTTTTGAACTGCCGGTAACGATAATATGAAGTTTTTCGCCATAAGTATCGAAAAAGCCTTTGAGGAAGTTTTTCCATTTGTGGTATTTGTGTATTTCATCAAAAACAACCATCGGTTTTGTTTTTTCATCTTTTCGTAGTTTGTCGAGATTTAGCAATGAAGATATATTTTTACCGCCAGATATGATAATTTGTCGGTGTTTTTGGTTATCCCAATTTAGATATAAAAAATCGGATGTTAAATTTTTTCCACTAAGACTAATGGTAGTTTTGCCAACCCTGCGTGGCCCAGATAAAAATAGCATCTGATTATATTGCTTGAAATGTTGTTGCACTATGGTTTCGTAAATTCTCTCCATCTACTTGACCATTACACGTATTGTCGTATAATGGTCAAGACTGATTTACGATAATGTTTAAATTGGTCAAATCAGCTGTATTTAAAATTTTGTGCTAATGCTAAATCTTCCGGCGTATTTATTTCGAGAGTCTTCTCTTCAGTTAGAGAAACCCGGATGCGATAGCCATGTTCTAAAGCACGTAATTGCTCTAAAGCCTCAGCTAATTCACAGGGAGTTTGAGTTAATTTCGTGTATCGCAATAGAAAATCTCGCCTAAAAGCATAAATACCCATATGGTGATAAACAGGTAGATTTTTTTGATATTGATTTCTAAGATATGGAATTGGAGAACGGGAAAAATAAAATGCATATCCTTGTAAATTAGTTATCACTTTAACTATACTGGGGTCATTGTAATCTTTTTTCATATCTAATTTGTATGCCAGAGTGGCCATTTCAGGATCTTCTCCTACTAAGTAAGGGGATACTAATTGTTCCAGCATTTTAGGTTTAATGAAGGGCTCATCCCCTTGGAGATTGATTATAATATCCATATCACTATATTTTTCTGCAACTGCTGCTACTCTGTCAGAACCGGTATGAAAATCTGCGTTTGTGATTTCTACATAGCCACCACAGTTTTTGATTACATCTGCGATCTCCGAGCTATCGGTTGCGACAATGACTTTAGATAAAATTTTACATTGCCTAGCGTTTTCATAAACCATTTGAATCATGGGTTTTTCTTGAATGGTTAATAATGGCTTACGCTCAAGTCTTGTTGAACCGATTCTGCTTGGAATTACGCAAAGTATTTTCACAAAAATTTACCCATAATAAATCTGAAGGTTGAAGCAGATAGCAATAAATTTTATCCTAACTAAAATAAAATTAAATCTAAAATTACACTAGTATCGCGCTTTTGATAATATTAATAAAATCTTCTGCTTTTAAGCTTGCGCCACCAACAAGTGCACCATCAATATTAGGTTTTGAGAGAAGTTCTTGCGCATTATTTGGTTTGACACTACCGCCATATATAATTCTAACCATATCAATATGAGATTCGCCAAATTTTTTAGTGAGTAATTTACGGATCATTATGTGTGCCTCCTCTACCTGTTCTGAAGTAGCAGTTTTCCCAGTACCAATTGCCCACACTGGTTCATAGGCGATCACAATTTTAGTAATTGCATCTTGAGTAATATCCGTAAGGCCGCTGGCTAGTTGAGTTGTAATTATTTCTTCTACTTTCTCAGCTTCACGCTCGGCCAAAGTTTCACCAATGCAAAAAATTGGGATTAAATTATGTTTTAATGCGGCTTTGATTTTTTTGTTGACTGTTGTATTTGTTTCATAAAAAAATTGTCGTCTTTCGGAGTGGCCAATAATTACATGGGTTACTCCTATATCTTTTAACATTGGAGCAGAGATCTGACCGGTAAAAGCCCCAGCATCTTCCCAGAACATATCTTGAGCACTAACTTTAATGAGTGAATCTTTGAGGGTTTCTGCAATTTTGTTGAGAGATGTATATGGCGGTGCAATTATAATTTCAATCTCAGCTTCAAACTCTTTTACTTTCTGGTGTAATGTTTGAGCTAAAGCCATACCCTCCCCTACAGTTTTATTCATTTTCCAATTACCGGCAATGATGGGTATTCTCATGTTTTTCTATTCCTGCAATTGCAATAGAGGGTGGCTAACAAATTTTCCCCTGATTTTTAACATAACTTTCAATTAGCTGCAAGTTTTGCAATGTTGTATAACTAAAGTCGAAAAAATTTTGGTATAATTAAAATATTAAAGTTTATTAAAATTTTACAGTACAGATGAAAAGAGTGTTAAAAGTGTTTCGTCCGGCACCTCATATAGCAAGGTTGCCGCAAGAGAAAATTACCGCTAAATATAAATTAATGCGTTGGCAGGTATTCTTTGGAATTTTTTTTGGCTATGTGAGTCTTTATTTTTTACGTAATAATTTTTCTCTTGCTATGCCATATATGTTGCAAGAGGGGTTTAGTAAGACGCAACTTGGTTTAGTTTTTTCTGCTCTGCCATTAGCTTATGGAATTAGTAAATTTATCATGGGGGCAGTTTCTGATCGCAGCAATCCCCGATATTTTATGACTGTGGGTTTAATTATCTCAGCGCTAATTAATCTTTTTTATGGGACGAATTTTATTTTATCCAGTATTTCTCTCATGTTTATCTTAATGTTTTTTAATGGTTGGTGTCAGGGGATGGGTTGGCCAGCGTCAGCTCGAGTAATAGTGCATTGGTTCTCAAAAAAGGAACGAGGGACTAAAACAGCACTGTGGGGTACTGCGGTAAATATAGGAGGGGGGTTAGTTGCCCTCCTTGTAAATTTGGGGCTTATGATTTTTGCTTCATGGCATAGTATTTTTTATTTTCCGGCAATTATTTCTTTGGTTATAGCTATTTTTGTTTGGCTGACAGTACGTGATACTCCTCAATCGGAAGGACTACCACCAATTGAAGAGCATAAAAAGCACCATTATGAGAACATTATTACCAGTACTAGTAAAAATTACGAAGAAGAATTGTCAACTAAAGAGATTCTTTTTAAATATGTTTTTGTAAATAAATATTTGTGGTATCTCGCATTAGCTAATATGTTTGTATATATTATTCGCTATGGTGTGATTAATTGGATACCAACTTATTTAACCCAGGCCAAAGAATTTACTCCTAGTGCTAGTAGGTGGGCGTATTTTTTGTGTGAATTTGCGGGTATTGCAGGTACAGTCTTGGGTGGTTGGCTTAGCGATCAGTTTTTCCATACTCGACGTGCTCCTGTTGGTATCATTTTTATGTTTATTGTTACTATAGGAATATTGGCTTATTGGTTCGTTCCAAGGGGGTATCATTTAGCTGATTGTGTTACTTTAATAGTAGTTGGATGCGCTATTTACGGCCCAATATTAATGATTTATGTATCAGCGATGGATATGGTGCCAAAAAAAGCAGCAGGAACAGCAGCGGGTTTGGTTGGTCTTTTTGGTTATGTTGGTGGTGCAGTACTAGCTAACGCTGGTGTGGGATACATTGTTGATAGACTAGGTTGGGACGGAGGTTTTGTCTTACTTTTGATTTCTTGTGGACTTACAATTTTGTTTTTCGCTTTAACTTGGGAGGCGAAAGCAAATGCTAGTTTCTAGCTAAGTATATTAAAATTCTTGTAAGCCGTTATGAGTTTATTAAAAGATCTTTGTCGCGATTTGCATCAGCTTGCTAGTCCAGCTAACGCTATAGTTTTACAACGTTTTTTTAAAACTGGGCCAGGTGAATATGGGTATGGTGATAAGTTTTTGGGAGTAACAGTTCCCAAACAACGCCTGTTAGCTAAAGATTATCACGAATCGTTACAGTTAAAAGATCTGCGATTTTTATTAAAATCAAAATTGCACGAAGAGCGGTTACTTGCTCTTTTGATTTTAGTTTTGAAATATAATAAAGCAAGTTTGGCTGATCAAAGAAAAATTTATGATTTTTATTTTACAATGATTGCGGGAATTAATAGCTGGGATTTAGTTGATTTGAGTGCACCCTATATAGTAGGAGCCTATTTATTTGATAAAGAGAAATCTTTTTTGCACGAATTAATTAGATCAAAAAATTTGTGGCAAAGGCGAATTGCAATAGTATCAACTTTATATTTTATTCGTAAGCATTTTTATCAAGAAACTCTAAAACTTGCTAAAAAGTTGTTACATGATGACGAAGATTTAATTTATAAGGCCACGGGTTGGATGTTACGTGAGGTTGGTAAATGTGATTTTGCTATTCTTAATAATTTTTTATCTAGATATTGCCGCGTCATGCCACGTATTATGTTGAAATATGCTATTGAACGGTTTCCAGAGAAATTACGTCAGTTTTATTTATATAGTAGAGTGTAAGATCTTTTTAATTGAGTTCATTTTTAGATAAATAGATCACTAGTTAATTAATATATGAAAGATAAAACCATAGTTTTAATATCTCTTATTCTAATCACTATGTTTTTAAGTGGTTGTCATCACAGATTGCCTGAGCATCATTTAGTTTTAATTAAAACTAGTTTTAATCGTTTACCAGAGTGGGAAAAAGATGAACATAAAAAAGCTTTAGCGTCTTTTCAAAGATCTTGTGAGGCTATTACGAAACTAGATCCTAGCCGACCTTTCATGTTCTCAATTGCGCAAAGTGGTAAAGTTGAAAAATGGCAGAAAGTTTGTCAGGCTGTAGGAGATATTAAATCTTATGACAATTTAAGGGCGAGAAAATTTTTTGAGTTTTGGTTTGAGCCTTATCAGGTCCGTGATAATTTTAATACCCAAGGATTATTTACTGGCTATTATTTACCAGAATTACATGGCAGCTTAGAGTGGAGCGAACATTATTCAAATCCAATTTATGCTATTCCCAGTGATTGGGTGAAGGTGAATTTAGGTTTATTTGATAAAGCACTATCAGGAAGAACCATTGTTGGGCAATTAAAAGATAAGCAGGTTCGTCCTTACCCTAGTAGAGCCAATATAATGCGTAGTGCAATTGGTAAAGACACTAAAATATTAGCTTGGTGTGATAACGAGATAGATCTTGCTTTTGCTCATATTCAAGGATCGGCCGTAGTGCAACTACCACATGGAAAACAATTTTTAATTAATTATGCTGCTTCTAATGGACGTCCTTATACTTCTATTGGTAAGGTACTGATAAAGAACCGAGACCTTACGCCACAAAATAGTTCAATGCAGGACATCCGTTCTTGGTTATTGCAACATCCAAGAGAGACAGATACTATTTTAAACCAAAATGCTTCTTATGTTTTTTTTAAGATCTTAGAAAATGAATCCCCTTTGGGTAGTGAGCAGGTTCCATTAACTCCGGAACGTTCGCTAGCAGTAGATAAACGTTATATCCCTTTAGGAGTTCCGATTTGGCTTGATACAATGATCCCAAGCGAACACTCACAAAAGTTACTTCCTTTTCATCGTTTGCTAATTGCCCAAGATACTGGAGGCGCCATAAAAGGGATTATTCGTGGTGATATTTATTGGGGGAGTGGTAATCGAGCTGCTTTTGTTGCCGGGCATATGAAAAGTCCAGGCAGTTATTGGATTTTATTGCCAAAATCTGACTTAAATTAAAATGTGTTTATCTTAATGCCGTGGCAACGATCACAGAGTTTTCCAGATTTAAGAACCAAAGAAGTACATGTTTGGCGTGCTTCACTTAAATATCCTCAGGAAAAAATCTTAGAATTTTTAAAAATACTTAATTTGCAAGAAAGAGAGCGGGCAGCTAAGTTTATGGTGAATAATGCAGCCAGTAGTTTTATTATTGCACGGGGTATTTTGCGTACTTTATTGGCCAAATACTTAAACTTACAGCCACAGGAGATAATTTTTCGGCAGAATCAATATGGTAAGTTATATTTAGAGTCTTCACCTCTACAATTTAATCTTTCTCACTCTCATGAAATAGCTTTATTTATTTTTGCCTTAAATACTCCAGTCGGTATTGATGTGGAATTTATGCGCGTTGACTACAATTTTACTGATATTGCTCAAAGATTTTTTTCTAAAGTAGAAAGTGAAAAGTTATTTGCTTTACCAAAAGATAAGCAGTTACAAGCGTTTTTTAATTGTTGGGTTAGAAAAGAAGCAGTTATTAAAGCACAGGGGGTTGGCATGTTTAAGGAACTTGATAAATTTTCTGTTGAAGTTTCTTCTAGTAAAGAAGGGTGTGTCCAACTATTGCTGGATGATGATTCAGATCAAAATTGGACGCTAGAATCACTAAATCCTGGTGGGAATTACTCTGGGGCATTCGCCATAGGATTAACAGGGTATACAGTTAATTTTTATGATTTTTAGATGTCTTTTGAGCATTTTATAAAATCCACTTGACAAATAGAAAAATTACTAATTCAAAGCTAGCAATTTCATTGACAATAAAATTCTAATTAGAGAGAATGCTACTTCATTTTCCTAAAGGGAGGAGGGGTTCCCGAGCGGCCAAAGGGAGCAGACTGTAAATCTGCCGGCTTACGCCTTCGTAGGTTCAAATCCTACCCCCTCCAAAAATGAGTCTTTTGCGGGTGTAGTTCAATGGTAGAACTTCAGCCTTCCAAGCTGATAGAGTGGGTTCAATTCCCATCGCCCGCTTGATTTTAGCGAAGGGTCATAGATATAGAGAGTGCCCATATAGCTTAGTCGGTAGAGCACTTCCTTGGTAAGGAAGAGGTCACCGGTTCGATTCCGGTTGTGGGCTCCAATGAATAGGAATCTATAGGAGGTAAAGAAGTATGATGGGGAGATTTGAGAGGGTTAAGCCACATATAAATATAGGTACGATAGGACATGTAGACCACGGTAAGACTACGTTGACTGCGGCCTTAACGG
>JAISFD010000053.1 GCA_031263815.1 Coxiellaceae bacterium
GGTAACGATGGTGATACACTGTATGTGGCTTATGGGTATATTCAGTCACCCTTACAATATAACTGAAGTCTCTCCCATCTGGAAGATGGGGGTTTCAACCTATTAGAGGACTATGAAAAGCCATTTTCATTATTTATTTGTTTATAAACTAAATTTATGGCTTAATACTTATATGTGAATATATAAATTCCAAAAGAATTTCATTTATGATAACGAATCTCAAAGATATTAAAGAAAGGAGAGGAAGAGGGAAGGGAAGCAAGAAAGTTAAACGAGCCATAATAATAGGTGAGACCAATCTTTGTGTTCAATGTGTTAAGCATTTAATAGATAATGATTGGCAGATTATATTTGTTGTATCGGATGATAAAAATGTTATTTCTTGGGCTAAGGGTAATTCTATTGCGACATTACCTGGCTCCAAATTAGATGAGATCAAGGAAAGGAAGAAGTTTTATCTTTTTAGTATTATCAATCCATATTTAATCCCAAGGTTTTTCTTAGAGAATAAGAATATCTTATTAGCTCTTAATTATCACGATAGTCCACTCCCAAGATATGCTGGTATTAATAGTACGACATGGGCGATCATCAATGATGAGGAGAAACATGGAGTTACATTACATCAGATTAAACCTGGGATAGATGATGGCGATATTGCCGCCCAGGCAATTATTAATATCGATAGAGATGAGACAGCTATGTCTCTTAATTTGAAATGTAGTGAGCGTTTAGTAGATTTATTTAAAGAGATAGTAGCTAAGACTAAGATAGAGGATGGTAGCTTAAAGTTTTCTAAGCAGGATCTAACTAACAGATCATATTATGGTTTAAAAAGTGTTCCCGATAACTATGGGATTATCAATGGAGTAGATATAGGAATAGGAAGTAATAGCAGTAATGATGAAAATAATAGTAAGAATGAAAATAACAATGACAGTAATA
Organism: Coxiellaceae bacterium; assembly: GCA_031263815.1. GTDB lineage: Bacteria > Pseudomonadota > Gammaproteobacteria > UBA9339 > UBA9339 > UBA9339. Next base: position 946 of record JAISFD010000053.1, read on the forward strand.
ATGATGAAAATAAACTCAATAACGATATAAGCAATGATTCCGTAGATATATTTAAATATATCTCTAGATTAAGCAGAGGATTAACTTTAGGAGAAGGTTATGAGAACCCGGTAGCTACTGTAAAGGTAAAGCTAAATGATAATTTTTACATAGTAGAGGATTTTAATATAGAGTTAGTTAAGGATGGTAATGGTAAAGATGATAAGGATGATAAAGACAATAAAGATGTAATGTTAAGGGACAATAAAGACATAATATTGTTCAATGAAGTAAAAGATATATATGGGAATAAAACCGATCTTAAAATCACAATCAACGATATATCAACAAGATACCAGCTTACTCCAGAAGACCTACAATATTTATCAGGTATTAAGGTATTAGAAAGGAAGCATAAAAGACAAATTTTGAAGTTTTTTAGTGATTATGAAGATACTTCAATAAAAGTGTTTACTAATGTTAGTAATACATCTAATACATCTGATGATAAAAGTTATATTAATAAAATAACTATCCCGAAGAGCAAAAGCCAGAGTCAGAGCTCCAGGGCTCAAGAAGATCATAAAGCTCACAAAGATAACGAAGATCACAAAGATCAAGAAGCCCACGAAGCTCTTAACCAAACCCAAACTAGAATACTTACCCCAGTTTATTTCATATTAACACGTTACTTCCGTGATGACTTTATAGCCTCTTTATATTTAGATGAAGAAACAATACCTAAGAACTTAAGAGGATTAGTAGATAGACGCAACTTGATATGTGTACATAAAGATATATTAGCTAAAAACAATAAGTTAGGAGAGCTTGAAGATTATATAAAGAAAGCACAAGAAGAGAGCTTAGTTATACCTAAGGACTTTGGCTATAGATATAATCTACAACTACTAACCGATATTGCGATAACAGTAGGAGAAGTTACAAGTATAGATAAGCATAAGATGGTGATAAAGATAAACCCGAAAGCCCATACCCTAGAGATCCAAGGAAGTAACAATATTCGCACCCAAATAGATAGTATCTTAGATACGTTAGAGAATATCTTATCTAAAGACAGAAAAGAGATAGAAGACAAAGACTTAAGATATATGGATATTTTAAGCCAAAAACAATATCAGAAACTGGTAATAGATTTCAATAATACAGATAAGGACTATCCGAGGGATAAAACTGCCCATCAGTTATTTGAAGAGCAAGTAGAAAGGACACCAAACAATATAGCAATAGTATACGAAGACACTAGACTAACTTACCAAGAGTTAAACCGAAGAGCTAACCAATTAGCACATTATCTACAGACCAGCTACCGAATAAAACCGGATGATTTAATTGCTCTTTGTTTAGATCGAAGTGAGGATATGATCATAGCGATGCTAGGGGTATTGAAAGCTGGAGGTGCTTATGTACCTATTGATTCAAATTATCCGGATGAGAGAATTGGTTATATTTTGGATGATACTAAGACTAAAGTAGTTTTAATTAACGATAAGAACAAGATTAGATTACAACAGATTATAAAAACGAGAACTGGAACAAGAGATGAATCAAGAAGCGACGCAGTAGATGGAACAAATAGTAAAACGAACGGTAAAACAAATAATAAGACCCAAAATGACATCCAGAATAACACTCACAATAACACTCTTGGTATATTGGCTATTGGTAATAAAGATAGCCAAGATAAGTTAGCCGCACAAAAGGATACTAACCCCATCACAACAACTACAAGTACTAATCTTATCTATGTAATCTATACATCAGGGACAACAGGGAAGCCTAAGGGGGTGATGATTGAGCACAGAGGTCCAGTTTCTTTAGTGAAGAATGTTACTTATATAGACTTTAGTTCTAATGATACATTTATTCAATTTTCTAGTCCAGTGTTTGATGCAACGACTTTGGAAGTTTGGGCTCCTTTGTTAAACGGTGCAAAATTAATCATACCAGAAAACAAGATGGACTTATTTGGAAATATAGAGCTACTTTCAGAGACATTAATTAAGAATAACGTTTCAATCCTATGGCTGACCAAAACCTTATTTGATCATCTGTTTACAGCAGATGAAAATGTTTTTAGGAATATTAAATACTTGCTGGTCGGAGGTGAGGCATTAAATAAGCAGTTAATACTAAAATTAATGAATACTATACATAGACCCCAAAAGATTATTAATGGTTATGGCCCTACTGAGAATACTACGTTTAGTTGTACTTTAAATATTAATAATGAAAGTTTTGCTTATGCAAATTCTGTACCAATTGGAATACCGATAACTAACAGAAAAGCTTATATATTAGACAGGGATTTAAATATATTATCCATAGGAGCAACAGGTGAGTTATATGTTGCTGGAGATGGAATAGCAAGAGGTTATCTAAATAACCCTGAATTAACATCAGAGAAATTTATCCCTAATCCGTTCCAAACTAAAGAGGAGAAGCTACAGAGTAAAAACGGTAGGTTATATAAGACAGGGGATTTAGTAAGGATGCTACCAGATGGTAATTTAGAGTATATAGGTAGAAATGATGATCAGGTTAAAATCAGAGGGTTTAGGGTAGAGTTGGGAGAAATAGAAAATAAATTATTAAAATATATCAGTCAAGTGGTTGTAATGGTAAAAGCGAAAGGAGACAGTAAGTATTTAATCGCATATTACACTGCAGATAGTGAATTAGATCAAACAAAGTTGCATGATTATTTAGTATTGCAGCTTCCTGATTACATGATCCCGAATATATTTGTTTATTTACAGAAATTTCCTCTTACAGTAAATGGCAAAGTAGATAGAAAAGCTTTACCAGAACCTGAACTAGTAAGTCAAATAAAATATGTAGCGCCAAAAAATGAATTAGAAGAAAAACTATGTAAGATATATGCTCAAGTGTTAAATCTGCCAATCGAATATGTTGGGATAACAAATAACTTTTTTGATATGGGTGGTGATAGTATCTCAAGTATCCAGATAGTATCTAAAATAAGACAACAGTTGAACTTAAGTGTAAGTATACGAGATATCTTTAATAATACCACTATTGAACGATTGGCTAATAATATATTAAGAAAACAAGCAATTCACAAAGGGGAGCTAGTTCTAGAAAAGGAGACGAATGGTAAGTTTTTAAACAATATAGATTTAAGTAGTGTTTATTTAGCTAATAATCTACAACAAGGATTTATTTATCACGCAATAAGACAAGGGGCAGCAGATGATGCTTATTCGTCCCAGTTTATTTGGACCTATAGTACCACAATAAATAAAGATTGCTTTGAGCAAGCATGGCTACTAATGCAAAGAAAGTATCCAAGTCTGAGATTAAGATTTGCGTGGGGTGATAAGCTAATACAAGTTATAGATAAAGAACAGAAGTTAGATTATAGGTATATAGATCTAACTGAAAAGTATAGGAAAGAACAAATTGATGAGCAATTAGAATTAACGAATATTCTGAACCAAGACAAGCAAAAATATTATGATTTACATAATGGAAATTTGATTAGAATTTATTTGATTAAAATGGATGTGAACAGGTATTTGTGTGTCTGTAGTATGCACCACATAATTCTAGATGGATGGAGCCTTTCATTATTACTTGATAATGTACATGAAGCATATTCTCAATTGGTAAGAGGCGAATCACCGATTGTAATTGAAGAAGAAACTTATCTAGTAGTTCAAAAGTATTTACAGGAACATGAAGATGAAAATCATGAATATTGGGGTAATTATTTAAAGCAAATAGAAGAAGAGACGGATTTGAAATCGTTGTTAAAGCCCTCAGCGCGTGGTACAGATATAAAAAGTCATTTGCAAGTAAAGCAAGAACAAGAACAATATGCAGAAATAACTGGTTCAAGATTAGCTCAATTAAAGGAAGTTTGTAGAATAAATGCAGTGACTGTAAATGCAATATTACAATATGTATGGCATAAAATTTTACATATATATGGAGCAAGTAATACTACCGTAGTGGGTACAATAGTTTCAGGAAGAAATATACCAGTAGATGATATAGAAAATTCCGTGGGGTTGTTTATAAATACGCTTCCTCATATATTTACACATAATAATGAATTAAACATTATAGAACAAATAAGGAATATTCAAGATTCAATAAATGAAATGAATAGTAGAAGTAATGTGAATCTGTCTAGGCTTCAGACAGATGGTAAGAGGTTATTTGATAGTTTATTTGTATATGAGAATTATCCTCCACCAAAATGTACTAGTGATTTAAGTATTAGTGACATACAGGAGATTTATAAGGTAGATTATCCACTTATTGTTATCATATATGAGAAAAGACAAAAAATTATACTTAGATTAAAGTATGCAGGAGAATTATTTAGCCAAGAAACGATTCAGCAATTGTTAAATAAGTTTCTCTTTTTTATTGAGCAAGTATTAGATAATCCTTATAGTAGATCCCTAAATTATCTCGATCAAGAAGAGTATAGGCAGATTATATTAGATTATAATCGTACGGAAAAAATCTTTCCTTTAGATAAAACAATTCATCAATTTTTTGAAGAACAAGTGTTAAGAACACCTAACAATATAGCCTTAGTATGTGGAGATAAAAAATTAACCTATATAGAACTAAATAATCAAGCCAATCAATTAGCAAATTATATATTAAGGAACAATGATATTAAGCCAGATGAACCTATAGCTATAATCCTAGATAGAAACGAACAAATAATAATATCAATATTGGCTGTATTAAAAGCTGGTGCAGCCTACGTGCCTATCGATCCAGGTCATCCAGGTGCAAGAATTAATTACATTTTAGAAGATTCACAAGCGAAAATAGTTATTTGTGGTAAAAACACCGCCAGGCATGTAAAGAAAAGAACTCAGATAATAGAGATAGATTCTATTGAAATACAGGATATCTTATCAAAAGAGGACATATCTAATCCTAAAACAAATGTTGCTAGCACGAATTTAATCTACATAATTTATACTAGTGGAACTACTGGTAATCCTAAGGGGGTAGCGGTAGAGCACCGTAGTGTTGTTAACTATATAACTTATTTGATCGATTATCATAAATTAAATGACAAAAGTATTGGTAGCCAATGCGCGCAGCTTGGTTTTGATGCCTCAGTTATTGAGGTATATCCCGTATTATTGTGTGGTGGAACCCTGTGTATCATTCCAGATCAGGATAAGTTTGATCCAGAGAAAATAAATGAATTTTTTCATAAAAATAATGTTAATTATGCTTTTTTACCTACTAAACTTGCAGAGTTCTTTTTTGAGTTGAAAAATAATAGTTTGACTGATTTAGTGGTTATTGGGGAAAAGCTAGATAAATTTATTGTACAACCTTATCGTGTAATAAATGGATACGGACCAACAGAAGCGACGGTACAAGCGACTAGTTTTGTAATTGATAAACCATACGATAATATTCCAATAGGTAAGCCATGCAATAATGTTAAATGCTATGTTGTGGATAGTAATCTAAATCCATTACCTATAGGTGTGGTAGGTGAACTTGTTATTGGCGGAGAAGTTTTAGCTCGAGGATATAATAATAAGCCACAACTTACTGCGGAGAAATTTGTAGCCAATCCATTCCAAACCGAAGAAGAGAGGGAAAGAAATAAAAATGCTAGGGTATACAGAACTGGGGATCTGGTTAGGATGTTGCCAGATGGTAATATTGAGTATATTGGACGTAATGATTTTCAAGTAAAGATAAGAGGGTATCGTATAGAGCTTGGTGAAATAGAGAACGCCCTTGCGAATTATTCAGGTATTAGACAATCGGTAGTAATTGTGAATGAGGATGATAAAACGGGTAATAAATATCTGGCTGCATATTATGTTGCAGATAACAAATTGAATGAACAAGATATAAAAAAATGCTTGTTAAAACAATTACCTAGCTATATGGTCCCAGCTGTATTTGTTTACTTAAATGCCTTCCCACTTAATAAGAATGGAAAATTAGACAGAAGAGCTCTACCTAAACCTGATTTTGTAGATGATAGTAGTTATGTAGCACCAAAGAATACCCAGGAACAATTAATTTGTGAGGCCTTTGCAAAAACTTTAAACATTCAAAAGATTGGGGTTAATGATGATTTTTTCTCGCTTGGTGGTAATTCGATATTAGCAATAAAATTGGTATCGATATTACAAACTAACTTTGATACTAAAATAGCAGATATTTTTAATTTAAGGACCCCAAGGAAGATTGCTAAAAATTCTGGGTTTGGTAAGAATTTTTTACAGCATAAACTAGAACAAGTAAAAATAGCTTATCAAAAGAGACAAGACAGTAACGTGGTTATTGGTAATAATAAGTGGCAGGATTTAGATTCTTATAAGCAATCGATAGAAGAGTTGTCTAAGGCAGATATATCAATAAAAAAACCAATTAATGATGTTTTATTGACTGGTGCGGCAGGGTATTTAGGATGTAATATTTTAAATCAACTACTAACATTGACCGATTATAAGGTTTATTTACTGATACGAGCAAATTCCCAATCAGAGGCAATAGAAAGGATAAATAAGAAATATCAATTTTACTTTGATCAGAGCCTAGGTGATATTATAAATAAGAGAGTATTCGTATTCAAGGCCGATCTTGAGCAAGAACAATTAGGGATGTCATCAGAAGGTTATCATGATTTAACAACTAAAATTGATAGTGTGATACATACGGCAGCATTAGTAAAACACTATGGGGAATACGATACCTTTTATTCTGCGAATGTCAGAGCGACAATTGGTTTACTTGAATTTACCAAGTTAACGAAGTTAAAAGATTTTCATTATATATCCACAACTGGGGTATTGAAATATGCCCCAGTATTAAATGAAGTAATAACGAGTTGTACTGAAGATGATTTACCAATTCCTTCTGAAATATTTAATAATGTCTATGCTCAGACGAAGTTACTTGGTGAGCATGAAGTAACTAAATATCAATATTTAGGTTTAAACTGTAATATTTATCGTATTGGTAATTTAGCATTTATGCTAAAGAATTATCGAGCGCAAGAGAATATAGACGATAACGCCTTTTATAATTGGTTAAAATATTTATTTACGGTAAAACGTAGTACAGAAGTTATTAATACTGTAGAGATCTCACCGACAGATTTAACTGCCGAAGCGATAGTAAAGATTTTCGATAAAGAGAAGTTAAATAATCAAACATATCATGTATTTAATCCGCATTTTTTTGATATGGATATTGTATTAAAAAATAAAGACTTTAAAATATTGTCTGTTGACCAATTTATTGATTATGTGACTCAACATATTAACAAGAAGGAGTACCATGATTTAATAGTAAAGTTCTTACTACATCAGGGTTGGCTAGATTGGTGGGAAGAAAAGAGTACTATTCCCATAGAGATTTTACAGGACAAAACTCAATATATTTTAAAATTGTTAAATTTTGAGTGGTTAAAGATTACGGATAATGGTTTGTATAATTATATTAATTCTACAGGGCTTATTAAAGAGAGATAAAATGGATAACAAAACTAATACATTGGAGTATCTTGAAAAAATTGCTGATATTGTTCCGGTTGCAATGTATTGGTTTGATATTGATCAAAAATATTTGGGGGTTAATAAATTTGTTGTAGAAGGTACAGGAAAAACATCTTGTGAAAAAGATTTTGCTAATAAAACTCCTTATGATATTTATCCGAAAAAAGTAGCGGAAGATATAGTACAACATAATAAAGAAGCTATACGAACTAAGCGAACCGTTGTCGCAGAGGAAAAAATTGTGACTGATAAGGTTGCTACTACTAAATATCTTAATGCTTTTATTTCTCCATTATATGATGACAGTAATAAAGAAATTATTGGAACAATTGGTATTTCCGTTGACATTACAGCAGAAAAAGAAGCAAGTAGACTAAATATATTTGCTAGTCTTGAAAGATTTTCTTCATTAATTCCAGCTCCAATATCTTGGTTGGATCTAAATGGTATTGTAATTGGGCTTAATGTTTTAGCTTATCAAAATATTGGTGCTGCTGCATCTGGAGAAGTAGTTATTGGCAAGACTTTATATGATTTATATCCTAGAGATGTCGCTGAAATTTTAATAAAACATACGTTACGGGTAATACAGGAGGAAAGAGCGCTACTATTTGAAGAGGTGATTACAGATATAACAACCAAAAAGACAAGATATTTTCTGTCAACAAGAGCACCTTTATTTGACGATGACAAACATATTATTGGAGTTATTTGTACTTCACTAGAAGTAACTGATAGTAAAGAAGCAGAATGCTTGCGTATTGAAAGTGAGAAACATAAAGTCAAACTACGAGAACAAGAAAAGTTCAGAAAACTTGTTGATCAAGCAGCACATGATGTGCAGTCCCCATTAGCAGTTCTACTTATTGTTGTACAAAGCTGTATAGGACTTGCTAGGGAAGAGGTATACGAGACTATAGAAAAGTTTTCTGATATTGTGCCTGTGCCTCTTTGTTGGGTAAATGAGAATAATGCTATTTTAGGTGCCAATAAATTAAATTTAGAAGCTATTGGTGGTACTACAGTGGAGGTTGGCAAGACAGCATATGATATTCTCCCGTATGAAATGGCAGATGTTATAGTAAAGCATAACAATTTGGTGATGCATACAGGAAAAGTATTATCTCAAGAGGAACAAATCAGGGATTTTACTACTGGAAAAACCAAGTATTTTACTGAGTTTAAAGCCCCCTTATACGATAAGGATGGAAAGATTATTGGAATTCTTGGTACTGCAGTTGATATTACAACAGAGAAAAATGCTGAACGTTTAAAACTTGAAACTGAATCTCAAAAAATCAAACTTGCTGAGCAAGATAAATTTAAAAAAGTAGCTGACCAAGTAGTCCATGATATCCGTTCACCACTAGCCAGCTTAGCGATGATGCTAAAAGTATATGATAAAAATATACCTGAACAAATCAGGATACCATTACGAGATGCAGCTGCGAATATTAGTGACATTGCTAGTAACCTATTAAATAGATATGAAAAAGGTGGTGCAGTACCTGGAGTGGAGGAGCAACAACCAGTAATGGTCTCTTTGGTTCTATCTCAATTATTGAGTGATAAAAGATACCAGTATAAAGAAATAAATGTTAAATTCACCAGTAAATTTAGTCGAAAGTGTATATTTACTTTTATTAAGGTACAACCATCTATTTTTAGAAGGATGTTATCTAATTTAGTTAATAATGCGGTAGAAGCTTTAGAAGGGAAAAAAGGAACGGTACATTTAGATCTCAGTTTGGATAAGGATAAGGATAAGGTCAAGATTATAATACAAGATAATGGTAAAGGGATGTCGAAAGAAATAATCGATAAAATTTTAAGTAATGACCATGTGGCAACTGATAAAAGAAGAGGACATGGTATTGGACTTACTCAGATACTGGATACTATAAAAAATAATCAAAGTAAGCTTATTATTAAATCTAAATTAGGAGAGGGGAGTAGGATGATTCTGACTTTCCCAAAAATTGAAGCTCCTGATTGGATAGCAAAAAAGATTAAAGTAAACAAAGGGGACACAATAATTATTTTAGATGATGATAGATCTATGCATGGAGCTTGGGATTACCGTTTTAAAGATTTCTTAAGTGGTGTCCGGGTAAAGCATTTTCTTATTGGTAATAGAGCCGTTGATTTTATCAATGCTTTTCCTGAAAAAGAGAAGATATTTTTACTTACTGACTATGAGTTACTAAAGCAAGATATAAATGGGATAGATATTATTATGAAGACTAATATGAAGCGATCTATATTAGTAACAAGTCATTATGCTGAAGTGGAGTTACGTAATACTGCTATTAAAAACGGCATAAAGATGTTACCTAAACAATTAACCTCAGATGTACCACTTGAGATCTGTGAAGCATATGCTAGATAATATGTCTAAAAATGTAATCTCAAAATCTGACATTGACAGCCTTTTTTGAATACTTTGTTAGATGATGGTAGGATTAATGCGGCGTTACTTACTTCGGATATGGAACTGCAGAGAAAAATTTGTTCTAATCTTGGTTTATTATGGAAAGCAGAAAATGTTAGACGATTTAAGAACAAGTAAAGGATTTAGAGATTTTTCTTGCGCGTTATATGCCAAAAATAAAAGAAAGTATTTAAGCTCGTCGATTTATAAATATTGAATTATGTAGCCAATTGTTATCTGGATAAAAAGCAAAGATTAATGTTCCATTTTTGATAGTATTTATAATAGGTTTTGCTAGTGATTTTTCTACAGCAGGACATCCCCAACTGCGCCCAGCTCTTCCGGCAGCTGCAATAAATTGTTTACTTACATAAGGAGCTCCATGCATTACTATAGTTCTAACTTTAGCATTATCATTAAATCCTCTTTCTAGTCCTTCGATGCGTAGACTATATCCATCACGTCCAAAATAGGTATTTTCGGTGAGAAATACTCCGATACTCGTTTGTAGACTGCCAATTTTGTTAGAAAATTTAGTAGTATAATTTTCACCACTATATTTTCCATGCGCAACCATTGAAGCATGTAGGACTTTTTCTTGGTTTATATCTACGACCCACAATCGTTTTTCAGTTGATGGTAGAGAATAATCAATAACTGTTATAATTGGTCTTTTTGTAGGTACCCCAAGTTTTCGAGAATTGTAAAATGCTATCATCGCAAGCTCGAGTACCTTTACTCTAAGATTAGTAGTTTTTATGACAATATTTTTTGCTTTGACTTCTAATTCTAAAACTGCTGGTTTATTAGAGGCCTCAACTACATTGCAATAATTAGAAAAAATTAACAATAAGGGCGCAACAATAAAAGTTTTTTTCATTATTTTTATCCTTTATTTTCAATTTTCAAACAAACTAAGTATAACATTAGTATATTTAAAAAGTATTAGGATAAAATTAATATGTTCAATCGAGTACGTAACCTATTTGTTCAGGAATCCCGAGATGCTTATTGACATTTTTAGAAACTGTGTTCCAACTGATTCTAGTTGGGCGTAAATGAACAGCATCGTGGATAACTGATTCAACATTTAACTTATTTAGTTGGGAAACTGGCTGGGCTGCATAGCTATTGATGGGTTGATGTGATTCAAGGTAAAGTTTATTATTGTGCCATCCAGCTTTATATGGGTAATGAATAATGTGTACTGGAGTTCCTATTGGTACCTCTTCATATAATGTTTCTATTGGTTCACGCAAAAGGCGCATGCACCCTGAACTAATAAAAGTACCAACACTTGTTGGTACATTAGTACCATGAATGAGATATCCTTGTTTGTTCAAGTAAAGAGCGTATTTACCTAGAGGGTTTTTAGGGCCAGGATGTACTTCATCGGGAAGTACTTCACCGGTTTTTTCGTAGACATATTGACGGATACTATTTGGTACACGCCATACAGGATCTTCGGTTTTATTTACTACCTTAGTAGCTGCTAAGGGGGTGCGCCAGCCTTCACGTCCTAACCCGACAGGATAGGTGTGAATATGTTTACCGTCAGGGGCAAAATAATATAAACGCAATTCTGGGATATTAATTACTATTCCCTTACGAAATTTAGGTAAAATAAATTGTTTTGGAATGATTACTTTTTGCCCTACTTTTAATTTATAAAAATCAATTTGTGGATTAGCTTCAAGTAATTCATCATAGCTAACGTCATGTTGTTGCCGGATTTTAGTTAGATTATCTCGAGGTGCTATAGTTATAGTATAGTTTTGGCCAATAAGATCATCCCCTGACCCAGGTACAGAATACTCACCTGCTAAGCTAATACCGCTTAAAAGTAGACTTAAAACAATATTAATTATGCGAGTCCCTATCCTTGCATACATATATTTTTTAACTCCGTCGACTACCGGCAAAAAAGCTTAAAATATTAAGAAGACTTATAAATAAATTAAATAGTGACACATATAAAGAGATGGTCGCCATTATATAGTTGCGTTCACCACCATTAATAATTTGGCTGGTTTGAAATAAAATCAAACCGGAGCTAATTAAGACAAAAGCACAAGAAACCAGTACTGGTAACATTGGTATATTTAGAAATATACTTGCGATAGATGCTAAAAATGCAGCAGTAATTGCTGCAAATAAAAAGCCACCCATGTAACTAAAATCTTTACGACTGATCAAGGTATAAATTGAGAGAGCAATGAAAATAAATCCTGTGCTACCAAGAGATGTGATAACTAAAGCGCCTCCATTAAAATAAGATTGTATGTAGAAAGAAAGTAGCGGCGCTAGTGTACATCCCATGAAACCAGTGAAAGCAAAAACCGTAAATAATCCCCACTTACTGTTACGGCAAGCTTGAGCAAGAAACATTAAACCGAACATTCCAATGAGAGTAAAAGCAGGTCCTGCATAGGGGATCAATCCCGCCATTGTGATTAAAGCAGTGAAGGCACTAAAAAGTAGAGTTAGACTTAAAAGAAAGTAAGTTTTCCATAGTATTTGATTTACAGATAAAATCGCTTCTTTTTGGCTTAAGACTACATATTCTGGATTGTCAAATTGCATTTTCACCTCAACTTTGATTTAATTTTAAAGCATTTTAACCAAAATTTCATGGTATGACAAGTGATTGAAAATGTGATTTAAATTGAAGCAAAAAATACTTTATTGGTTAGCTATTTTACTATAATCTCTAACGGTGCTGGAGAGATGGCTGAGTGGCCGAAAGCGGCGGTCTTGAAAACCGTTGAGGACATAGTCCTCCGTGAGTTCGAATCTCACTCTCTCCGCCAGATTATTACATGATGCTTAGAGTTAACATTGTCTTCTCAATACCAATACTGCTTTATCAGGAATATAAAAACATATGTTAGTTAATCCCAAACAGTTTTTGCAGTCTTTACCTAACAAACCTGGAGTTTACCAGATGTATGATGATAAAGGAATAATCTTATATGTTGGTAAAGCTAAAAATTTAAAAAAACGGGTTTCAAGTTATTTTAGAAGACCCGTAGACCTTAAAACCGATATTTTTATGTCACAAGTAAAAAATATCGAGGTTATGATTACACCAAGTGAAAATGAGGCACTACTTCTTGAGAGTAATTTAATCAAGATTAAAAAACCTCATTATAATATTTTATTTAAAGATGATAAATCTTTCCCATATTTAGTTTTATCAGAACACGATTTTCCTCGCCTTGAAATTTACCGAGGCACGATTAATAAATCTCATGGTAAATATTTTGGTCCTTTTCCTGATGCTAAGGCCATACGTTTTGTCTTTAACATGTTACAAAAGATTTTTCGTCTCAGAGTTTGTAAAGATAGCTTTATGCGTAATCGTTCCCGTTCTTGCATGCTTTATCAGATTAGGTTATGTAGCGCACCGTGTGTCGACTATATTGATAAGAATATCTACGCCTTGCAAGTTAAGTTAGTTGAAGAATTTCTTCATAACAAAAGTAATTATGTAGTGCAAGAACTGACGAAGCTTATGGATGAGGCAGCGGCTAAATTAGTATATGAACAGGCAGCAAATTATAGAGATCAAATTACTAGCATTCGTAGAGTGCAAGCTGAACAAGCAATTACCAAAGCTTGGGGTAATTATGATGTGATTGCTATTGTAGCTAAAGAAAAAGTTGTTGGTATTAATGTACTATTTATCCGTAATGGCCTAGTGATTGGTAATAGGAACTATTTCCCCCGAAGCCATGATCTTACAGAATCCTTGGAAGATATTTTATCTGCTTTTATTATGCATTATTATTTTCAAGATCAAATTACTGGCACATTGCCAGACAAGATTTTGCTTAATATAAAATTACCTAATCGTTTAAATATAACTAAAATTTTCTGTGAGAGATTTCATCGTAAAGTAACAATATCTAATTGTATTAAAGGAGCTCAAAAACAGTTGATTGTTATGGCAGAGGCTAATGCTCTTAATGCTGTAAAAATCCACAATGGAGCACCTCTAAATTATAAAGAATATTTACTAGATTTTAAGAAAACTCTTGAGCTATCGGTGTTACCGAGGCGAATAGAATGTTTTGATGTAAGTCATACTATGGGAGAGGCTACGGTAGCTTCGTGTGTAGTTTTTGATGAGAATGGTCCAGCTAAGAGTAAGTATCGGAGCTTTAACATAAGAATGAGTTTAGCTCACGATGATTATAGTGCTTTACACGAAGTATTACTACGACGTTACTGCGATTTAAGAGATTTGCCAGATGTGATTATGATTGATGGAGGAGTAGGTCAGCTTGGAGTAGCATTACAAGTATTAAAAGGTTTAAAGATAGAAGATGTGGTACTCTTGGCGATTGCTAAAGGGGAGGGTAGAAAGCCGGGATTAGAAAAGATTTATCTTTATGGTAGAGAAGAGCCTCTTATCTTAGCACCTAATAATCTTAGCTTACATCTAATGCAACAAATTCGTGATGAAGCGCACCGATTTGCGATTAGTGGTCATCGAAAAAGAATGAGGAGACAACGTTATAAATCTGAATTGGAGAGTGTCTTGGGTATTGGTAGGTCAAAGCGAATACTTTTACTAAAATATTTCGGAGGTATAGAAGAATTACGTAGTGCTGGCATAATAGATTTGATGAAGATAGAAGGTATAGGGCATACGTTGGCAAAGCGTATTTATGAACATTTGCATGAGTAAATGCAATAACGTACAATTTAAATTGTTCAGAGAAAGAGATGAAGAAAAATATTCCTAATTTGTTAACACTTATCCGTATTTTTTTAATTCCTGCCATTGTTCTAGCTTTTTATTTACCTGGCAAATTTGGTCATGTACTTGCAACATTTATTTTTGCAGTTGCAGCTTTAACAGATTTATTTGATGGATTACTGGCGAGAAATTTAAATCAAACAACTAGATTTGGAGCTTTTTTAGATCCAGTAGCTGATAAATTAATTGTTTCTATTGCTTTAATTTTGATTGTTGCTGAATTGGGTAAGGCTTATGTTGCTATCCCAGCTGTAGTTATTGTCGGTAGAGAGATTGCAATTTCAGCATTGCGCGAATGGATGGCCGATATTGGCAAAAGAACAAGTGTTGCGGTGAGTTATATGACTAGAATCAAAACTACCGTGCAAATGTTTGCTGTTGGATTACTATTGTTATATTGTCCTAAATGTGCAGACGGATACAAACATTTGGTTTTGGGTTTAGTTTTATTATATGTAGCAGTAGGTATGACTTTGTGGTCGATGTATATATATCTTAAAGCAGCGTGGCCAGACTTGATGAAGGGTGATTAAGTATTAATAATGTGCGTTGCTGTAATGATTGATAGATTTCTGTTTTTGCTGAACGTTGTTGTGATGCGGGAATAGCTCAGTTGGTAGAGCACAACCTTGCCAAGGTTGGGGTCGCGAGTTCGAACCTCGTTTCCCGCTCCATTTTATATAGTTGGCTGGGTGGCAGAGTGGCTATGCAGCGGTCTGCAAAACCGTATACGCCGGTTCAATTCCGACCCCAGCCTTTTGATATGTTGAGTATAAAGCCCGGGTGGCGGAATAGGTAGACGCAAGGGACTTAAAATCCCTCGGGAGTTAAATCCTGTGCCGGTTCGATTCCGGCCCCGGGCACCATCACACGCTAATTAGATTTCATTGGTTAGGTGTAATTTTTTTAAACCATGAAGAAGTATACTTAAAATCAACCCAACTAGAGTCGCAAGTGCTACGCCTTTTAGTTGAATAGCGCCAAGGTAAAAAGATGCACCACTAATTCCAATTACAAAAACTACGGAGCTTAAAACTAAGTTCATAGTTTTGCTATAATCCACTTTTTCTTCTACGACATATCTAATACCAGCAACTGCGATTACACCGAATAAAAATAAACTAACGCCACCCATCACTGCTGTAGGGATCGATTGAATTAGAGCGGTTATCTTACCGATAAAAGCGATGATTATTGAAAGTACGGCAGCCCCTCCAATTACCCATACACTGTAAGTACGAGTTATGGCCATGACGCTAATATTTTCACCGTAAGTAGTGTTTGGTACAGAACCAAACGTACCTGCAATTATAGTGAATACACCATTACCTAAGATAGATCTATATAACTCAGGATCTTTGGTTAAATCTCTTTTTACAATATGTTGTGTTAGCATGAAATGACCAATATGCTCGGAGATCACGACAAACACTGCGGGAATAATAGTAATAATTGCTTTGAAATTAAACTTAGGAGCGGAAAAATTTGGCATTGCAATTAAAGCGGCATTAGATATTTTACTAAAATCTACAATATCTAATCCGATAGAGCTGAGATAACCAATTATAATGGCAATTAATACGGGAATTACTGCCAAGAAACCTCTAAATAAAATTGCCCCAAAAACTGCCGCAAATAATGTAATCATAGAAACGATAATGGTTTTAGTTTCATATATTCCATTATCAACAACTATACCTGCCATGTTGGCAGCAGTACCAGCCAATCCCAGACCGATTAAAGCGATGATTGGGCCGATTACTGCAGGTGGGAAAACTATTTTAAGCCAATTACTTCCAAAAAACTTTATGACTAAAGCAGTAATTGATAGCATTAATCCTGCTGCGATGAAACCTCCTAAGGCAAAAGGGTAATTAACTGTCCATAGGGCTTGATTAGAGCCTAAAACTAAAAGTACCGGTGGGATGAAAGCGAAACTAGACCCTAAGAATGCTGGTACTTTGCCTTTACATATTAAAAGATATCCTAAAGTTCCTATACCATTCATCAATAAGACAATTGCAGGATTAATCCCAAAGATGGCCGGGACTAATACTGAAGCTCCGAACATTGCAAATAAATGCTGAATACTTAATGATAGACCCATTAAAATAGGTACTTTTTCATCGACTTGAATAGTTTTATGTATCATATGATTACTTGATCAAATCTTTTTTTAAAAACTGGCTCACGATAATTACCCCGCACATATTACCAAAAATATTTACTAATGTTCTTAGTCTATCAATAATTCGATCTAGTGGTAATAAAACTGAAATAGCATTTAGTGGTATATTAACAATTTTGAATACTACTACTAAGCTAACCAAGCTAGTTTCTGGGATCCCTCCTTCTGCCATGCCTCCTAGGATACTTGCAATAGCAATGAGGATTTGACGTGATAAGGGTAAATCTACTCCTAGGATTTGGGAGAAAAACAATGCAGCGGCAACTTCATACATCATCATACCGCCAACATTTACTGAAGCGCAAAGAGGTAGCATGAACCTAGTTACCGTCGGATCAGATTTTA
This sequence comes from Coxiellaceae bacterium, assembly GCA_031263815.1. Classification (GTDB taxonomy): domain Bacteria; phylum Pseudomonadota; class Gammaproteobacteria; order UBA9339; family UBA9339; genus UBA9339. Next base: position 18,198 of record JAISFD010000053.1, read on the forward strand.
AATTGTCAGCTGAATACATAGCAGCAGGCAGAGTAGCGATAGAACTTGAGGTACCAAATGCTGTTGAAAATACGGGAATACTATTTTTGAGTATTTTCCATGGGCTTTGTTTACTAGTTATAATGACAAGAATAAATTGCCATGATGCATGAATAAATAAACCTATAATGAGTAGTAGTACAAATACTAGTAAAGCGGTGAAACTTCCTTCTAGTTGATCATTGGCATTCGAGGCGGCAATGCCTACGCCGACTAAAGCAAAAATCCCTAGTGGGGATAATAACATCACTCCATGAAGACATTTATTAGATACTTCACGTATTGACGTAGCTATTTTGAGAATCGGTTCAGCATTTTCTCTAACAACTGTACAGCCTATTCCAAATATGGTGGAGAAAACTACTACAGGTAGTAAATCGAATTTAGCCAGAGAATCAAAGATATTTTGGGGAAATATGGCTAATAAAAAGTTAGCTAGATTTAAATGGCTGCTATTATTTGCAGTATATTCGCTACCTTGCCGAATTAGATCGGGATCAACTCCTTTGCCTGGATTAAATAAATTGAATAATATTAAAGCAATAGTAACGGCTATTATTTCAGTTAGTAACATGTAACTCATCGTCCCACGTACTAGAGATTTTAAGTTGTTTAAGTTTTTGCCCATATTCCCTATGGTAACTATGAGAGTAGATGCAATTAGAGGTAGAGCAAATAATTTTAGTAGATTGATAAAAATATCTCCCAAGAATTTTATTTTTATAAATAAATTAGGAGTATATATTCCAAAGATAATCGATGAAACTACGCTGATTAAAATTAAGTTAGTGTTATATTTTTTGAGTAGTTTAATCATGCATGATTGCGATTGCTGAGTGGATCAAAGTATAACGATAATCTTTATTTATAGTCAATGTTTGATTGAGGTCGGTAACATATTTTTACTTTAAATACTTTACCTTAAATAATCTAGCGTTATACTTGCAATAATGTTTAAACCTTTGGTACTTTATATTGGCTTACGTTACACACGGGCAAAAAAAAGGAATCACTTTGTCTCATTTATTGCATTAGCTTCAATGCTGGGAATTGCTTTAGGTATTACTGTATTAATTACAGTCTTGTCTGTTATGAACGGTTTTGATTATGAGATTCATAATCGGATTTTGAGTGTAGCGCGTCAAGTTACGATTACTGGTTATTCTGGAAAGATTAATACTTGGCAAGAGATCGAGCAAGAGATTGGAAAAAATCATAATGTTATTGCTAGTGCTCCATTTGTTTCAGGACAAGGGATGTTGGCTAAAGAGGGTCGGGCAAGTGGTGTAATAATTGAGGGTATTTCTCCTCTAGAAGAGAGAAAAATTTCTACTATGCATAATGTTGTAGTACAAGGATCGATGTCTCAGCTTAATCCTGGTTCGTTTGGGATTGTACTTGGTCAAGAATTAGCAACAATGTTAAGGGCAGAAGTTGGTGATAAAGTTATTCTGATAACTCCGCAAGCTACTGTAACTCCCATTGGTTTAGAACCCCGTTTTAAGAGATTTACTGTTGTTGGAATTTTTCATGTTGGAGAGGGGTTTGGATATGACAATACAGTCGCATTTATTAATATTCACGATGCTCAAAAGTTATTTAGTCTCGGTGAAGCAGTAACTGGAATCAATCTCAAGATTAAGAATCTATATGTTGCCCCCATGGTTTCGCAAGAAATTGTTGAGAAATTTGGTGGTAATTATGTAGTTTCTAATTGGACTGACCAATATGGTTCTCTCTTTAAAGCGATTCGCATGGAAAAGACTACTATGTTTGTAGTGTTGTTGTTTATTATTGCGGTAGCAACTTTTAATCTGGTTTCTAGTTTAGTGATGACGGTAACTGATAAACAATCGGATATTGCTATTTTACGTACTTTAGGAGCTACGCCTAAAATGATTATGAGTATTTTTATGGTGCAAGGTGGAATAATTGGAGTATTTGGTACTTTACTTGGTATAGGTACAGGTATTTTGTTAGCATTAAATGCTCCATATTTGGTATTGATGCTCGAAAAAATTTTCAATACACATTTTATTTCTGCTTGGGTATATTATATTGATTATTTGCCATCACGATTAGATTTTACCAATGTTTGGTTAGTTGGATTGATTACTTTAAGTATGAGCTTATTCGCTACTATTTATCCAGCATGGCGTGCGGCGAAAATTGAACCAGCTGAAGCATTACGTTATGAATAGGAAATAGCATATGCAACCCATTGTTTCAGCTCACAGTATTACCAAGATTTTTACAGAAGGAAAACTTAAGACTGAAGTTTTAAATGGAATAGATTTGGAAGTGATAGCAGGTGAGATTCTTGCAATTGTTGGTCCATCTGGCTCAGGTAAAAGCACCTTACTTCATATTTTAGGTGGTTTAGATATCCCTACATCTGGGACAGTTGAGATCGATAGTGTCAATATACATACACTTTCTGAAAAAGCCAAAAGTAAACTTCGCAACAAGTGTTTAGGGTTTGTTTATCAGTTTCATCATTTATTGCCTGAGTTTTCTGCTTTAGAAAATGTTGCCATGCCACTTTTGATTGGAGGCACTAGCTCTAGTGAAGCGAAAATAAGGGCCAGTGATATGTTGGCGATTATTGGTTTAGAAAAAAGAGGGCAACATCGGGTTGGTGAGCTATCGGGTGGTGAAAGGCAAAGAGTAGCAATTGCTCGTGCTTTGGTTACGAGACCTAAATGTGTTTTGGCAGATGAACCTACAGGCAATTTAGATCATAAAACAGCCTTACAGATTTATGAGCTAATCTTTAGACTTAAAAATGAATTTAATACAGCATTTGTTATTGTGACTCATGATCTTACGATTGCAGAGAAAATGATGCGTGTTTTAATATTAGAAGATGGTAAGTTCATATGAATTCGTCAGTTGCAATTGCTAAAAAATTGTTGTTGGAGCCCGGGGAGCTAACGGAAGAGGATTTATATAAAATTCTGACTAAAATTATAGGAGCTGGTGTTGATAGTTCTGATATATATTTACAATATTCCCAGAGTGAAGCTTGGAGTTTAGAGGATGGATTAATTAAAAGGGGGAGTTTTGATATTGAACAGGGGTTTGGTATTCACGCTACTTGTGGTGATACAACTGGTTTTGCCCATGCTGCAGGATTAGCCGTGGTAGATATGAAAGAAGCTGCATCATCTGCAGCTGTGATTGTAAAATCTGGTAGTACAAATCGGGTAGGTATAAGAAATAATGTTGAACTAAATCAGCAGTTATACGCGGGATTAAATCCTTTACATACTTTATCTGAGAATCAAAAAATTTCCTTGCTAAAAGAGGTAGATGCTGAAGCACGAAAGTATGATCCACGTGTGGTTCAGGTCAATGCAAGTTTAGCTGGATTATATAAAGTTATTTTGGTAGCTAATAGTGATGGTACCTTGGCTACAGATGTTAGGCCACTAATTCATATGAGTGTTTCGGTATTAGTAGAGGAGCATGGACGCAAGGAGCATGGCAATTATGGTGGTGGAAGACGATCTGGTTATGAAATATTTTTGCAAGAAGGGTTGTGTTCTAAATATGCTAAAGAAGCGGTACGGGCAGCATTAGTAAATTTAAGAGCTATCCCTGCTCCTGCCGGGATTATGCCCGTAGTACTTGGCGCAGGATTTCCTGCAGTTATGCTCCATGAAGCTGTGGGGCATGGTTTGGAAGCTGATTTTAATCGTAAGGGATATTCTGTTTATTCAGGTAAAATTGGTGAAAAAGTTGCTTCTTCACAAGTATCGATAATTGATCAAGGAAATTTACCCAATGGACGCCGTGGTTCACTCAACATTGATGATGAAGGTACACCTACTCAACGTACTGTATTGATTGAGAATGGTATTTTATGTAGTTATATGTATGATAAATTAAATGCTCGTTTGATGAATAATCGTTCTACAGGTAATGGTAGGCGCTCTTCATATGCTGATATTCCGATTCCACGTATGACAAATACTTTTATGCTTCCAGGTAAATATGAACCCAGTGAGATTATTGAATCAGTTGCTCGAGGCATTTATGCGGTTAATTTTACTGGTGGACAAGTTGATATTACCTCAGGTGAATTTGTATTTTCTACTAGTGAAGCATATTTGATTGAGAAAGGAAAAATTACTAATTCTATTAGAGGAGCAACTTTAATTGGTAATGGTCCTCAGGTGTTAAATAAGGTAGTAATGGTAGGCAGTAATCTAGAGTTAGATCCAGGAATAGGTACCTGTGGTAAAAGTGGTCAAAATGTACCTGTAGGTATTGGACAACCAACATTGAAAATATCTGAGTTGACAGTAGGTGGTACATCAGTTTAACAAGATTGAATAACATATTGATTATGTAAATATTAATTTTTTAGTTATTTCGTTGCATGTAGATTTAGTATATAAAGTTGTGTTTTAAAGGTAAATTTTTTTATGGCTAGTTCATTCTAATGAAAAACCTTGACCATAGGCTATGGCGTTGGTATAAATTAATCGTTTCGCAGGTTGCTATTTTGGGGTTTTGAAATTAACTTGAAAATAGTGGTTTTTTAATAGTGGACAATTTTTTAGAGGAAATATGAATAAAACAGATTTAATTGAAGTTATTGCCAAGAATGCAGAACTATCTAAAGCTGCTGCGGGCAGGGTTTTAGATACAATAATTGATGCGATTGCCGATGCACTTAGCAAAGGTAGGTCAGTTGCCTTAGTTGGTTTTGGTACTTTTGTTGTTAGCAAACGTAAACAACGTACTGGTCGTAATCCGCAGACTGGAGAAACGATTACAATTCCAGCGGCAAAAGTTCCCCGTTTTAGAGCTGGTAAATTCCTGAAGGACAAGGTAAAAAAATAAATTAGGGTTTATAAGATTAGCAAGCTAAGCCCCAGGTTGTATTTTTGTAATGGGGCTTAGTTGTTTTTGGAGTGTTGTTTGCGGAGTGCTTAGCTCAGTTGGGCGAATCCGGAGTTTTCGCGAAACACAGTTTCGCGCCGGTGAGCGCCAAACAGGAAGTTTGGCAGGGATACAGCGCATCAAGGATGATTAGTAGATTTTTGTTTTTGCTGAAAGTAAGTATTGTAGGGTGCTTAGCTCAGTTGGTAGAGTATCGCCTTTACACGGCGAGGGTCGTGGGTTCGAATCCCTCAGCACCCACCATAGTGGGTTTATTTTTAGTGGAGCGGTAGTTCAGCTGGTTAGAACGCCTGCCTGTCACGTAGGAGGTCGCGGGTTCGATCCCCGTCCGCTCCGCCATCTTCGATAGTTAACGGGAATAGAGCATATGCTGCAGAGTATCCGTGATAAAATCCAGGGTTTAGTTGCTGGTATTATTGCTACTATCATAGCTATAACTTTTGCTTTATGGGGTGTTCAGAACTACTTGCGTAGTGATAATAAACAAGTAGTAGCGAAAGTTAATGGTAAAGAGATTACACAGGAACAATTGCGCTTAGCTTATGAAAATGTCAAACACAGTGAAATGATGAGATTTGGTTCAGATTTTCTATTTGACCAAAAAAATCAGGAGAGACTCAAGCAAGATATTTTGCAAAACTTAATTAGACAAGAACTTGTCTTCCAAGCTGAACTTGCAATGAGATTAAAGGTTGGTAAACAACAATTGGGAGCCATTGTTCGTAGTATGCCTTATCTTCAAGTCAATGGTCAGTTTTCTCCAGATCGTTTTCAGCAACTAATGCAGAGATTAGCTGGCCAAGAACAAACATTTTTTGATGAGATTGCACGTACTGTCTTACATGTCCAATTAGAAAGAGGTATTGCTAAGAGCGCCTTTGTTTTGCCGTATGAAGTCGAAACTATAAAAAAAATATTAAAACAACGTCGAGATTTTAGTTATTTTTTAGTAACGCCAGAGCGTTTTGTTAAAAACATACAAATCACTGATGATGCTATCAATACTTATTATACTGAGCATCAAAATGAGTTTTTATTACCTGAAAAGGTTAGTATCCAATATATCGAACTCTCATCTGCCGATTTACCTGCAGGAATTCCACCAACTGAAGAACAGCTTAAGCAGTTTTATCAATCTCATAATTTAGATGTAACCGCTAAAGTTAAGCAGTTATATGAACGTGAGCAATTGGCCAAAGCTTTTACTGAAACTAGTGATAAGCTAGCGGATTTAGTATATACCAATCCTGATACTCTAGAACCTGCAGCTGAAGGGTTAGGGTTAAAAATCAAAGATACTGAGTTAGTCATTAGGGCTGGTAGTAAAAGGGGTATTTTAGCTAATCCCAAAATTATTAAAATAGCTTTTAGTGAGCAAATTTTGAAACAGCGGTATAACAGCAATTTAATCGAAATTGACTCTGGCAAAGTGGTGGTACTACGAGTTAAGGAGTATATTCCAGAAAAAGTGCAACCATTAGAGCAAGTACGAGCTGTTATTTTAAATAAATTACGTACGCAAGAGGCTAAAAGGAGAGCTTCACTTTTTGCACATGAATTGTTACAAGCATTACGTAGCAGCAAAACTGAAGCTGAACTTATTAAACAATATGATTTGGTTTGGCATAGGATTCAAGGAGCAAAGTTTGGGCAGAGCAATAAAGACGCAAAATTAGTTGATGCTGTTTTTGGTTTAGCAAGACCCCAGGCTAAAGATGTTTCAGTAGGATTAGTTGAACATGATTCTGATTATGTAATATTACGTTTAGATAGAGTATATGATGTAACTTCTACACAAGAGACAATAACGGAAGCTAATTTTTTTCGAAGCTTACCAGATATTTTAGGTAGTTTCGATTATCAATTTTTATTAGATAGTTTTGTCCAGCAAGCAAAAATTAAAATTTTTGATAAAGTTTTGGGGAAATCAGAAAAAAATTATGAAACCAACTAAATGGTCTGGTGACGATGGTTTTACTGCACTTGTCAGTGGCAAGCAAGTGAAAAAATCTTCTGAGCTGATTGAACTTTATGGTTCTATCGATGAGTTGAATGTTTTTTTAGGTTTTGCTTCCGAAGCTATGTGTTGCAACCAGAATTTTAGTAGTTTGTTAAAATCTATTTATCAGATTCAACGGAACCTATTTGAATTGTGTTCCAATTTGGTATCGGGGAAAAAATTTACGCTACATCCTGAGAAGCTTAAAGTCCTTGAAAGTGAAATCGATACTCTGAGTGAAAAGTTACCTGTCTTACGATCTTTCATCTTGCCTGGTGGGGGTGAGCAAGCATCCCGTATGCATATTGCTCGAGCTATCTGTCGTCGGGCAGAACGAGTTGCATTTAAATTAGCAGAAACCAATGATAACGCTAAAGTAATTGGTGTTTATCTTAATCGCTTGAGTGATTGGCTCTATGTAGCTGCACGAACTGCAGCATTAATCACAAATTCCGAAGAGATGTTAGTAAGTAATAAATAAGTTTAGGTAAAGACATCAATTCCTGGAAAACAAATAATATTTAAACCAGCATCGACATGCAAGATCTCTCCCGTAATTCCCGAAGCTAAGTCTGAACAAAGAAATACAGCTGCATTGCCAACTTCTTCTTGAGTTATGTTGCGATGAAGAGGGGAGACTTTTTCACCATAAGTAAGCATTCTGCGAAAATCCTTTATTGCTGATGATGCTATGGTCCTAATCGCACCGGCTGAAATCGCGTTTACTCTAATTCCATCTTGACCAAGACTATTAGCTAGGTATTTAACATTTGCTTCAAGGCTTGCCTTGGCAGGCCCCATGATGTTATAGTTTATTAAAGCTTTTTCTGCACCTAAATGACTAATAGTTAATAATGCACCTTTAGTTTCAAGCATCATCGGATGAGCAGCTTTAGCTAGAGCAGCGAAACTATAACTACTGATATCATGTGCTATTTTAAAACCTTCCCTTGTTATACAATTAATATAGTTACCTTCAAGTTGTTCAGTAAGAGCAAATGCTGCTGAATGAACTAAGATATCAAATTTATCCCAATGGTTCTTTAAATTAGTAAAGAGATTGTTTATCTGGTCATCATGGGCTAAGTCACAAGGGAAAGTAATGTTTGAACCTACCTCATTGGCAATTTTTTCTATCCGTTCTTTAACTTTTTCATTTTGGTAGGTGAATGCTAATTCCGCTTTTTCACGATGCATACATTTGGCTATACCATAAGCGATAGAATGATTATTTACTATGCCGACTATTAATACTCTTTTGTTTTGGAGTAATCCCATATTATGTCCTCTTTTTTAAGCTCAATTTTGCAAACATTATCAAAGCACGTCTAAAAAATCCAGATAGATTTTTTACTATAGATCTTGATATTGGAATCAAATAGTCTAAACTGTTACTCGTACGCTGCGAGCCAGGGAGAGCGAAGCGAAGGAGAGTAGTCTGCGGTAGCTGACGATTTTTAGCAGAACGGAGTGAGTGCTAAAAATCTATAGTGAGCGTTAAGTTAATGTAGCGTTT
>JAISFD010000055.1 GCA_031263815.1 Coxiellaceae bacterium
AAACGCTACATTAACTTAACGCTCACTATAGATTTTTAGCACTCACTCCGTTCTGCTAAAAATCGTCAGCTACCGCAGACTACTCTCCTTCGCTTCGCTCCTCCCTGGCTCGCAGCGTACGTCTTGTTAAAAAAAATTAACTTCTTATATAAACACATCTGTCTTTGTAAACTTCACAAATTGCTTCATTAAATCTTATTATTGGATCTGACATAAACATTTTTGCCGTTATAACTCCTACTACTACCGGCGAAACAATTGCTGCTATAATCATCCTTATTCTTATCAATTCCATAAAAATATTCAAATTTATAAAAAATGCCTTGATTACTATATCCAAATCGCGACTATCGCCATCACTGTTATTCCCAAAGCTAAAGCGATTAGCTCACTAGTTTTTTCAAAAGATTTTTTACCACTGACTAATTGTTCTATATTTAAGTACAAAAATGTTCCGGCAGTAATAGCATCAAAAATTGCAGCCAGCATCCCGCCAGAATTAGTTGTTGAAGCATAAACAATAGATGATGCGATAAAAATACCGAGTGGCGTCATTAAAGAAAAACCTGCTATGATTTGTTGAATTATTTTAGTAGAGAAAGCAAAGCGATGTAAATTAACAGTTAGCGCAAAACTTTCTGATCCTTTATGAGCAATAATAGCAAAAAATATTGCCATAGCTTCGAGTATGTTAGTATTGGCACCAATGGCTGCTCCCTCAATTAATGAGTGGATGGTTAATAGTGTAAGTAAAAAAACTGGTACCATAGCTTTATTGTTAGTCAAGTGATTTCTACTGTAGATAGTTATTATGTGCTCCATAATTAAAAGTAAGGCAAAGGTTGTAATACAAATTAAATATGGGAATGGATAAAGACCTCCATAGATCATATCAAATTTTGTAACCGCATCTGGCAGCAGGTGTAAAAGTGCGGCACTCAAAAATATGCCACTAGCAAAAGCATCACATAAGCTTAAAAAGCTAATGTTGTGTTTAATTATTTTTAAAGGCAGAAATCCAGTAATTAAAGTTAAGAAAAAAATGGTAGTGGCAAAAACAATTTTGGTAATTAATAAATGCATAATGTGATTAGAAATGTATCTTAGAATTGAGATAGTTGCAATTGTTATTTACAATGCGGATTTGTTATAATACTTCCCCTTTTTTGAAGAATATTTGCTGAGGTAATTAATGAATCTTGATTTTTTAGATTTTGAACAACCGATTGCGGAGTTATTAGCTAAGATTGAAGAACTACGTTATGTTAGTACGGATAATAAAATTAATATTAGCCAGGAGATTGCACGTCTCGAAGCTAAAAGTCGTGAATTAACTAAATCGATTTTTTCTACTCTTACGGCGATGCAAATTGTAAAGTTGGCTCGTCATCCTCAACGTCCTCATACTTTAGATTATATTGAACGCATTTTTACTGATTTTGATGAACTTTTCGGTGATCGTTATTTTGCTAAGGGTACTGCAATTGTTGGAGGTATTGCTCGATTGAATGAGCAATCAGTTATGATTATCGGTCAACAAAAAGGGCATACTACTAAAGAAAATCTTGAACGTAATTTTGGCATGCCTAATCCAGAGGAGTATCGTAAAGCATTACGACTTATGGAATTAGCTGAAAAATTTCAATTGCCAATATTTTCTTTTATCGATACTCCGGGAGCATATCCTGGTGTTGGAGCTGAGGAACGTAATCAAAGTGGAGCTATTGCACGTAATTTATTTGTCTTGACTAAGTTAAGAACACCAATTATTTGTACTGTAATTGGTGAAGGGGGTTCTGGTGGCGCATTAGCTCTGGGCGTCGGTGATAAAGTGATAATGCTACAATATAGCATTTACGCTACGATCTCACCTGAAGGCTGTGCTTCTATTTTATGGCGTAGTCAAGATATGGTAGCCGAAGCTGCAGAAGCTTTACATTTAACAGCTGATAAGTTATTTAAATTAAAATTGATTGATCAAATTGTAACTGAACCCTTAGGTGGTGCTCATCGCGATTATGATATAGTGGCTAAAAATCTCAAACAGATACTAATTAGTAATCTCAATCAGTTGCGTAAATTACCTCTCGAGAAGTTAATACGTAATCGTTATGAAAAAATAATGAATTTTGGTAGATGATATAACTTTATATGTAGTATAAATTTTAGTGAAGACCATTATCCTTAAAGAAGCTCAAAATAAAATTTTAGATCTTTTTGCAATTCATAAAAAAATATTCATTGCCTATAGTGGGGGAGTAGATTCCCATGTGTTACTGCATTTAATAGCCGGTTTGTGTAATGATAAGAAAGATATAAAGTTAAGCGCTATCCATGTTAATCATAATATCAATCCTCAATCTCTTTTGTGGCAACAACATTGCCAGAAGATTTGTCGGAAGCTAGGTGTTACTTGTCTTGTTCGTACAATTCCTCGAGAATTGAAGGCTAATGATCATAGTATAGAAGAAATACTACGTAAAATGCGGTATGAGATTTTTGCTCAGGTTTTATCTAAAGACGCTTGTCTTTTAACTGCACACCAAGTTGATGATCAGGCAGAAACCTTATTATTACAACTTTTTCGCGGTGCTGGTCCAAAAGGATTAGCTGCAATGCCAGAAAAGGTAAGATTTGCCAAAGGTTTTTTCGCCCGTCCTTTATTAAAGCAAAAGCGTGCAGAAATACTACTTTATGCAACTAAATATGAACTAAATTGGATTGAAGACACGAGTAATGCAGAGATTAAATTTGATCGTAATTTTATTCGACATCGATTATTGCCTATGATCAAAGAAAAATGGCCGAGTGTAATTACAACGCTTAATCGGGTATCTCGCCATTGTTCTGAAGCGAATGAATTATTAGAAATTTTAGGGGAACTTGATTTAGAGAGGAGACTTACGGATAAAAATATTATTAATGTCATGTCGTTGAAGAACTTGTCTTTGATAAGACAAAAAAATGTTTTGCGCTTTTGGTTGCAGCGACTTAATTTATCATTACCTAGCGAAAGCAAGTTGTTGGAGGTCGTGCGAACTGTTATAAATTCCCGTTACGATAAAATGCCGGTAGTTAGATGGCTTGGTGCTGAAATTAGGCGATTTCGTAGCGATTTGTATGCCATGCCCCCTTTAACTCCACATGATAATAAAACAATTCTCTTTTTTTCGAAGAAAATTTTAAAATTGCCGGATGACTTAGGCGTTTTGAAAATTGAAGTGGTTCCAAAAACTAAACTAGACCTTAAAAAATTTAAAGTATGTTTTCGTCAAGGAGGGGAGCGAATAAAACTACCGGGACGTAAAGGTCATAGTGATTTAAAAAATCTTATGCAAGAATGGGCTATTCCTCCATGGTTACGCGACCGGATCCCTTTAGTATATTATGACAATGAACTTGTTGCGGTTGTCGGGTATTATAGTAAATTGAACACGGTGATACCCAAGTGTTTTCTTACGTATAATATCCCTTAATGCCTTTTCGCGCTACTGGCTATGTTGTTAATTCTGAAGCCAATCGAATTTTATCATCATGTTTATATCGCTATCCACTTACGCGATTACGCCAATTTTTAATTCATAAAATAGAAGAAGTTTTAGGTAATAACCCATTAACCCCGATTGTTATAGCTTTTGTCACCGGTGCAGGAGATAGAATTATGGAATCGCACTGGCGGGTTATGCGAGATACGGGAACTAGTTATTTAGTAGCTTTTCTGGATTGCATATTGGTTTAGTTGCCAGTGTAGTTTTTGACCTTGTCCAATTTTTGTGGAAATTGTCTTACCACCTACCATTAATTCTACCGCTGCGAGCCAGGGAGAGTGAAGCGAAGGAGAGTAGTCTGCGGTAGCTGACGATTTTTAGCAGAACGGAGTGAGTGCTAAAAATCTATAGTGAGCGTTAAGTTAATGTAGCGTTTTT
>JAISFD010000064.1 GCA_031263815.1 Coxiellaceae bacterium
GTTAAAGATATAAATTTTCAACCAGGGGCTATTAGAAAAGCTGAAGTTATAGATATTACCCCCGATTTTGTGGTGGTGTATGCTGAAGGCTCAAAATCTGAGACATATATACCCGTTGCTGAATTCCGCGATCAAGGTAATGAACTTGAAGCTGCTGTTGGTGATATGGTAGATGTAATTTTGGAAACATTTGAAAATGGTACGGGTAAAACAATTTTTTCACGTGAAAAAGCTAAGCGTTTAGAATCATGGCAAACTTTGGAGAAAGCCTTTGCAGCTGGCGAAACAGTTAAAGGAACAGTAACCGAACGGGTACGTGGTGGCTTTACAGTAGAGATTAATAAAATTCGTTCTTTTTTGCCTGGTTCACTAGTCGATATTAAACCGGTGCGTGATACTTCTTATATTGAAGGTAAAGAACTAGAATTTAAGATTATTAAAGTTGATAAGAGACAGAACAATATTGTGGTATCTCGGCGTGCAGCATTGATGGCTGAAAATACTCCAGAGCGTAAAGCACTATTAGAGAGTTTAAAAGAAGGTACGGAGTTAACTGGAGTGGTTAAAAATCTTACTGACTATGGGGCATTTATTGATTTAGGTGGTATTGATGGCTTGTTACATATAACCGATATATCGTGGAAGCGAATTCGTCATCCTAATGAATTACTCAAACTGGGGGATGAGATTAAAGTTAAGGTGTTGAAATATGATCGAGAAAAAAATCGTGTTTCTCTGGGGTTGAAACAATTAGCTGAAGATCCATGGCGTGATATTAGTCGCCGTTATCCAGTTGGGACAAGAATTTTTGGTCGAATTACTAATATCACCGATTATGGATGTTTTGTTGAAATTGAACCTGGGATAGAAGGTTTAGTTCATATGTCTGAAATTAATTGGACTAATAAAAATATTCATCCATCTAAAGTAGTGGTTCCTGGACAAGAAGTTGAAGTTATGATACTGGAGATTGATGAAGAACGACGCCGTATTTCTCTTGGGATGAAGCAATGTAAACCTAATCCTTGGAAAGAATATTCTCTTTTACATAACAAGGGTGAAAAGATTAAGGGTGTGATTAAATCTATTACCGATTTTGGAATTTTCATTGGCTTAGAAGGAGATATCGATGGTTTAGTCCATTTGTCTGATATTTCTTGGAGTGAGTCTGGAGAGAAGGCTATTCGTAATTATAAGAAGGGACAAGAGATTGAAACTATTATTTTAGCTATTGATGCCGAACGGGAGCGAATATCTTTAGGGATTAAACAATTGGAACGTGATATTTATACCGAGTATTTAGAGTTACATCCTAAGGGTAGTGTAGTGGAAGGGATTGTCACAGAAGTTACTGCTAAAGCTGCTACCATTGATCTTGGTAAAGATATTTACGGTAGAGTTAAAGCTGCTGATGTTAGTCGCGAGAAAGTTAAAGATGCTACCGAATTATTAAAAGTGGGGGATAGTATCGAAGCTAAAGTTATTGGGGTTGATAGAAAGAGTCATGTGGTTAATTTATCGATTAAGGAAATGCAACCTGAGCTTGGTAGTGACAATACTCCAGCCAATACCCAACTAGGAGATCTATTAAAGAAGGAAATGCAGCAAAGTGTAGAATAGGTCGCTTAGATTGGTTTGCACTCAGTAACATAACAATGGAGATACCATGCGCATATTTTCATATTTGTTTTTATTGGTTATTATGTTAGTGGGGCTAACATTTGCATCATTGAACTCCACTGTAGTCGCTTTTAATTATTATTTGGGTGTTAAGAATATAGCATTGTCTTTGTTATTAGTCTTTGCTTTTGGTGCTGGAATTGCTTTAGGACTACTAGTTGCAATTTTTCCTTGGCTAAAGGTTAAACGGGATAGTATGCGACTTAAATCTCGTTTAAAAGTTATAGAAAAAGAAGTTGAAAATTTACGTTCTCTCCCGATTAAAGGAGATTAATGCAAACAGTAAGGGTACTTCCTCATGTTGCAATTACTTTTACTACTTCTTCCTATAGCTGCTATTTCAGGCTGGTTTGCTGGTTGGCGTTATAGAAAGTCTGTTGAAGTTAGAAGTGAAGGTAATTTTATCCCTCCTGGTTATTTTCTTGGTTTAAATTATTTGATTAATGATCAACCAGATAAAGCCGTTGATGTTTTTATTAAAATGCTAGAGGTTAATACTGATACGGTAGAGACACATTTGGCTTTGGGGAATCTATTTAGGCGTAGAGGGGAGGTGGATCGAGCAATACGGATCCATCAAAATTTAATTGCTCGTCCCCAGCTGGTACAAAAACAGCGTATGCAAGCTTTACTGGAATTAGCGCGAGATTATTTACGTGCTGGAGTATTTGATCGTGCTGAACGTTTGTTTTTAGAACTAATTAAACTTGATGGTGATATTCATCTTAGTCTTAATAGTCTTATTAATATTTACCAACAACAAAAAGATTGGCACCAGGCGATTACAACTGCGAAAAAATTAGAAAGCGTGAGTCATGTTAATATGCATAATGCCATTGCCCATTATTATTGTGAATTGGCAGATCAAGCGCGGTTAAGTAACGAGTCACAGCAAGCTTACAAGTATCTTGATAATGCTTTAAATACTGATATCAATTGTGCACGTGCCAATATTATTTTAGGACAATTATATTTTGCAGAAGGTTATTATGAGCAAGCAATTAAGGCATCTCAGATGGTATATAATCAAGATGCCGAATATGTTTCGGAGGTAATTGATCTTTTGGGTAAGAGTTATAAACAAATAGGAAAAGAGGAAGAATATATTGCTTATTTGGTTGAGCGGATTGCTGAAAAACCTCGTATTTACTATGTATTAGCTATGGCTGAGCATTTAGTGGCTAAACAAGGGGATATGGTTGCTCTTGCGTATCTTGCGCATCAAATGCCGAAATGTCTTTCTTTACGTGGTTTAGAGCGGATGTTGGATTTGTATATCAACCATGTAGACATAAGTATGAAAGAACAAATATTATTGCTTAAGGAATTTATTACGCAGCTTTTTAAAAATAAGCCAATTTATCGTTGTGTTCATTGTGGATTTGCTGGTAAAAATCTTTATTGGCAATGTCCCAGTTGTCGCTGGTGGAACTCTGTTAAACCAATCCATGGTTTGGAAGGTGACTAGTTTTCTATGAATAATCAGCAAGCGCCGTCGATTACTATATCTAATCTTCATATTCGTTATCAACACCACTGGCTTTTTAATCAGTTTGAATTTCATTTAGCGGCTAATCAGTGGACATGCTTGCTTGGTCCAAGTGGTATTGGTAAAACATCATTATTGCGATTTATTGCTGGTTTGCCATATGAACAAGATACTGAGTGTTCTGGCAATATTACTACTTCAGATAATCAGCCATTGCATAATCGGCTTGCTATTATGAGTCAACAAGATTCTCTTCTGCCCTGGCTAAATATTCTTGATAATATTTTGCTGGGTTTTTATTTACGTAATGAAAAAATTACTGATGTACTCAAAGAACGAGTGGATATTTTGCTTGAACAAGTCGGGTTACAGAAAGTGAAATTAATGAGACCTAAACAGTTGTCTCAAGGGATGAAACAACGTGTAGCTTTAGTCAGAACTTTAGTTGAGAATCGGTTAGTAGTTTTAATGGATGAGCCGTTTTCGTCTTTGGATACTGTTACCCGCCTAAAATTGCAAGATTTAGCAGCATCGTTATTAAGTGATCGTACCACTCTTTTAGTTACCCATGATCCTTTAGAAGCTTTAAGACTGGGACATTATATTTATATTCTTAATGGTTCCCCAGTAAAGATAAGTAATATAATCAAACCTCATGGTATAGTACCACGTGATATGGCTAATATAAATTTACTAAATGAGCAAGCGAAAATTTTACAAGCGCTTGTTCAAAATGATCTTGAATTTGTCTAGGTGCTTAATGTCTATTTTACGGGGAATAATTAATGCAATAGTTTTTATTTTAGTTTGGCAAGTGATTATTTTTGGCTTTAATTTGCCTGTATATATTTTGCCTTCCCCTATTTTAGTATTAACCAGTTTTAAAACTCATGGGGTTTTAATTTTACAACAATCATTGCCTACTTTAATCGAAGCTGGAGTAGGTATGATTATAAGTGTAATATTAGGGACATTTTGGGCTTTAATACTGATTTATTTTCGTTATTTACGGTTGTGGTTTTTGCCATTGTTATTAGTTAGCCAAGCCTTACCTGTTTTTGCTATAGCACCATTATTGGTAATTTGGTTCGGTTATGGGGTGGCGTCGAAAATTGCTATTACGTGTCTTATGCTATTTTTTCCAATTGCAAGTTCTTTCTATGATGGGTTACGCCATACGCCTCAGTGTTATTTGGATCTAGCTCAAACTATGAATGCGAGCAAATGGCAGATATTAATTAGGATCCGTATACCTAATGCGTTACCATCCTTGAGTAATGGATTACGTCTTGCAGCAACTTTTGCCCCAATGGGAGCAGTAATTGGTGAGTGGGTTGGATCAAGCCAAGGTCTTGGTTTCTTAATTCTTAATGCTAACTCACGCATGCAAATTGATCTGATGTTTACTATAGTGTTAGTTTTAGCAATTTTAACTTTGGGTTTTTATTATTTAATTGATTTCTTGATGAAACATGTAGTTGCTAAAACGATATGAGTAAGTTTTTTAAATTAATCTTTTTATTTTTTATTTTGCCTCTTACAGTAGATGTTTCAGGGGAACAAGAAAATCTTGTTGTCGTTCTTGATTGGTTCATTAATTCTAATCATGCGCCGCTATTGGTAGCAGAACAAGAGGGTTTTTTTGCACGCCATGGCCTACAGGTTAGATTCGTCACTCCAGCTGATCCTTTGGAAGGGGAGAAAATGGTTGCAGTTGGTAAAGCTGATGTTGCTTTAACTTATGAGCCAACGTTATTGTTACATGTGAAACGAGGGATACCACTAGCACAATTTGCTACTTTGATCGATCGTCCGTTAAATTGTTTGGTCGTTTTAAACAATGGCAAGATCCAATCTCTTAAGGATTTAAAAGGCAAACGGCTAGGTTACGGTGGGACAGAGATTGAGCGTATTATTTTTGCTGTTATGCTAAAAACTGTCGGTTTAAGTTTGGATGATGTCCAAATGATTAATGTAAAGTTTAATCTTGTGTCAGCATTATTGACTAATAAAATTGATGGTTTTATTGGCGGGATGCGTAATTTTGAACCAGAAATTCTCAAACTTCATGGTAAATCTGTAAGAGTTTTTTATCCAGAAAAATCTGGTTTCCCAAAATATAGCGAATTAATTTTTGTAGCACATAAAAATAAAATTCATAATCCATCTTTAGCTAAATTTACTTCTGCTTTAAAAGAAGGAGTAGAGTATCTCAAAAAAAATCCTGAAAGAAGTTGGCAGAAATTTATTATGCGTCATCCCGAATTGAACCATACTTTAAATCACCAAGTGTGGTTTTTGAGCCTGCAATATTTTTCTGATCATCCAGAGAGATTTAGTCAGCTGCAATCACAGAAACTTATGCAAGTTATCTTAGATAATTATTAGTAACTTTAACATAGAGTTTCACTCTACCTAAACTTTACCATTACACCCCAAAACATGAACCAATTTGTGGCGTACCACTTGTTTAATCGCTTCTCGAGCTGGAGTTAAATATTTTCTCGGATCGAAGTTTGCTGGGTCTTCATTAAAACTTTTTCTAATCATAGCAATCATGGCAAGCCTTAGGTCGGAGTCAATATTGATTTTGCACACCGCCATTTGTGCAGCTTTTCTTAACATCTCTTCTGGTACTCCTTTAGCGCCTGGCATTTTACCCCCAAATTTATTGATGATTTCTACATATTCAGGCAGAACTGATGATGCGCCATGAAGTACAATTGGAAATTCAGGTAATCTATGGCCAATCTCTTCAAGGATATCAAAACGTAGTTTTGCTTCCCCTTTGAATTTATATGCACCGTGACTGGTACCAATAGCGATAGCAAGTGAATCTACTTTAGTTTTGGTTACAAATTCTTCGGCTTCGTTAGGATCGGTGTAAAAAGCATTTTCATTGGATACTTTCACTTCGTCTTCGACCCCTGCTAATCTCCCTAGCTCTCCTTCAACAGTTACATTACGCGGGTGAGCATATGCAACTACTTTTTGGGTTAGTTCAATATTATCTTTAAAAGATAAATGAGAACCATCAATCATTACTGAGGTGAAACCGCCGTCAATACAGGATTGGCAAAGTTCAAATGAGTCTCCATGATCTAAATGTAATGAGATGGGTAGGTTCGTCTCAACTAGTGCTGCTTCAACTAATTTCATAAGATAGGTATGATTGGCGTATTTTCTAGCTCCAGCCGATACTTGAAGAATCAGTGGGGCTTTTTCTTCTTTCGCTGCTTCAGTAATAGCTTGAATGATTTCCATATTATTTACGTTAAAAGCTCCTACAGCATACCCCTCTTTATAGGCTTTTTTGAACATCTCTTTAGTAGAAACTAATGGCATTTTCTCTCTCCTGAAAAATTATAATTGGTTATTTATGATCTTCCCCTTGTACATAACAGATAGAATGCTCAGCTTTTTCTTTAAAGTCAAATTTTAAAATTTCCCTCTCCACTCTCATCAGGAGATTTATTCAAAGGAGAACAATAAGTTTATACTGCAGAATGGTGCTTCTTTGCGGATCCTGCAGATTTTCTTTAAAGTTTTAAGCTGAAGCTCTAAATTTTAGTCTCGCGTAGAAACATGAGCATAGCCGCCTAGCATACTTTTACCTTTAAGGGTTGTGTTGCTATTTTTTAACTAAAAAATATTTTTTATGTGGATCTTTTAAACTTAAACCGATCTCAACGACCAAGCCCTTTGCGATTATAGCTAGCATGCGAGTTCTTGTAGCGCGCTTGAAAAGATTAATTAACTTAACAAGTTCTTTTGTTGAGCAATCATTACTTTTAGCTAACATATTTAATATTTGCTGCTCAGTTTCGCTGACATTTGGTCTTACTTTTCATTCGGTGAATATGGTAACTAGAAAATGGATTCCAAGTTCTTCAAATGCAGGCTCAATAAATCCGGCTTCTTTACAACTTTCTATAATTCGTTTGATTCTGCTGCCCCAATGTTCAATCAGACCTAATTTATGAAAAACACGACCAATAACTCTATTGCGTAGTTTTGATACTCCTCTTTTTATATCGTCAATCTAAATGGTAATAAACCAGGATTTTCAATTTCTATTCGATCATCAAAAATGGCAAAACGAATTGGTGCGTCTTTTTGGGCATAATTCTACATGGACTACTGCATTAATAATGGCCTCTCTAATTGCTGTTAAGGGTAAATTCCAACGTTCATTGTGCTTTATACCTTTAATTTCAAATTTACGCATAGAATGCTTGCGAACAAAATCCATAGCCATCATTGATGGTAATAATTGGATAGGATTTAAGCTCAATAGTGTCTACAATATAGCGCTTGTCTTTACCTTCGAATTTTCCCATCTGTATCCAACTATCTGGAAAATATTTGTTTCTGTGAATTCCAAACAAAATGATGTCACCGATAGTTGGGATTAAATGTCCTTGGTATTTAACTACAATATTAAGAGTTTTAAGGTCGCGTGTTTTCAGCTTGCCCACTTCTTTAAAAAGCTCCGCAGTTACTCTGAAGTCAATGTCTTCAGAGCTTGCCTTAGGAAAGGGCTGTTCATCAAATGATTCAGACAATATCAGCCTTTTAAATTCTGTAATCATTATTTTGTCGGCCAAACGATTAGTGGAGCCAACACGTATACAACCCTCTTTTTCTTCACCAGCTTTTTTGAGATAGTGTGGTCGTGCTGTACTTGGGTAAATCCCAATTACTAAAAGATAAGTATTTCTATAAGGAACAATTTCAATTTCTAGAATGATTTTAGGTTCAATACCATCACTTATAATATTCGCTCGCTGCGAGCCAGGGAGAGCGAAGCGAAGGAGAGTAGTCTGCGGTAGCTGACGATTTTTAGCAGAACGGAGTGAGTGCTAAAAATCTATAGTGAGCGTTAAGTTAATGTAGCGTTTT
>JAISFD010000030.1 GCA_031263815.1 Coxiellaceae bacterium
AACGCTACATTAACTTAACGCTCACTATAGATTTTTAGCACTCACTCCGTTCTGCTAAAAATCGTCAGCTACCGCAGACTACTCTCCTTCGCTTCGCTCTCCCTGGCTCGCAGCGTTTGCCTGTAATAGATACGGGGTAGAAAACGTGTTATCTACAACAACTTTAATATCCTTGTTATATGCATGTACAATGTCCGCAATTTCTTTTACGCCGTTGATCTTCAATGTAGGGTTCGCAGGCGTCTCAAAGTACACGACTTTTGTATTTGGCTGTAAAGCAGCTTTGAGTTGTTCACCATCAGATACATCAACAACAGTTGAATCAATACCGAACCTCTTCAAATCCTTGGTGATTAAGTTCGTTACCGAATTATAGAGAGTAGTGTCTTATACGACATGGTCGCCAGACTGTAAAAATGTGAAAAACACTAATGAAAATGCGCCTATCCCACTTGCAGCGATGGCACAATCCTTGGCATTTTCGAGTAGGGCAATTTTCTCTTCTAAGAGACGCAAAGTGGGATTTCCTGCCAGAGTATAAACGCAGTCCTCTTTCTCACCAGTGAAGATAGCTTCTCCATCCTCTAACTTATCCATCGCAAACGTATCTACGCGGTAAATCGGCTCGGTTACACTATTCCACTGATCTTTCCTGTGTACCCCATGAATAAGCTGTGTGAATGGTTTCATATGCCTTTGCCTTTTATTCCTCCCCACAATTCCGACTTTATCTTTTTATAAACCCGTTTAATGTTAGCAATCGATTTCGGTACGACAAAAATCGTATCATCCCCCGCTATCGTACCTAAAGTTTCATTTTCTTCACATGAATAATCAATGACTCTAGCAATAACCGATGCCGCTCCGGGGCTAGTATGAATTACTATTATTGTTTCATTGGCGACAATACTGATAATTAAGTTGCCCACCGAAGTTGACAAACTTGCTGGTGGTGCTTCTTTTGGTAACCAATAAGTAACTTCTCCTCGTTCGTTCTTAACTTTAGTAACCCCCAGTTTTCTTAAGAGACGAGAAATTTTTGTTTGATTAACACGAAAACCGTACTTTGCCAATGCTAAACATACCTCCTCTTGGGTTTTAGCATTGTTCTCTAAAAGCAAATCCCGCAAAACAGGCACTAAATCTTCCTTACTAGCTTTCATAGTAAATAGTTTAATAGATTTTGAAAAATTAGCAATGTCTTGACGTAAGTGAATAAATATGCAATATTATTGAATAATTATTCAGATAATGAGATGAGAGATAAATACCATGAAAAAAATCTATTATTTCTTTTGTTTGTTGAGTTCGCTGCTATTACTATCTGGATGTAATAACGGTGAGAATCATAAGGAGATTAAATTTGCCACTAGTGCAGACTACCCTCCTTTTGAGTATCAAGAACAAGGTGAACTTAAAGGTTTTGATATTGATCTGGCAAAACTAGTTACCAAAAAACTAGGCAAAATGGCTGTTTTTAACAATATGCAATTTGCTGCAATATTACCCGCATTACAAAATAATCTTGTTGATGCTGCAATTTCGACTTTTACTATTACTGAAGAAAGGCAACAGCATTTTGATTTTTCACTATCCTATTATGTAGATAGCATGGCTACAATATTTATTAAAGGAAAATCAATAACGGATAAAAGTCAGTTAAGCGGTAAAAAAATTGCATGCCAATTGGGAACTACTATGGAAATATGGCTAAAAAAACAGCATATTGTTAATGCTAAAATTATTGCTATGGATGACAGCAATCAAGTAGTAGAATCTGTAAAATCTGGAAATGTCGATGTGGGAGTCATTGATACTATTCAAGCAGTCACCTTTAGTTCAAAAAACCCATCTCTAAGTTACGCTATTATTGCCCAATCTAATGCAGGTTACGGGATTGTTTTTAAAAAAGGATCACCGTTAAAAAATCAAATAAATAAAGCTCTTGAATCTTTAAGCACGGAAGGAGGAGCAATCAGAAAATTACAACAAAAGTGGTTCAAAGATGTCTCATGAAAGAATTCATCTCATATCTACTCTTTATCGGTAGCGGTATCGGTATAACCTTATGTCTTCTAATATGCGGTATTTCTATAGGGTTGATCGGTGGAACATTTCTTTCAATACTAAGGTATAAAGGAATTGCCGTGAGGATACTTAATAAAATAATTTCAATTATTAGGGGTACTCCACTAATTTTACAGTTAAGTTTTATTTATTTTTCTACTCCAGGACTTTTGGGTATTAAACTTAGTGTTATAACTGCTGGCATCATAGCTTTTGGTATCAATAGCACTGCTTACACAGCCGAAATTATGCGAGCCGGCATTGAATGTTTGTCTAAGGGTCAATTCGAGGCAGCAAAAACTTTACAAATTCCCAATTTTTACATGTGGAAAGATATAATCTTGCCACAAGTTATTAGAATTATTTTCCCTACCATAGTAAATGAAGTTATTGCTTTATTAAAAGAAACAGCATTAATTGCAACTATCGGTGGTGTGGATATCATGAGGAAAGCACAAATGCTAGCCGCAGAACAATTTACATATTTTGTACCACTCTGCATTGCTGGAGCATATTATTATGTGTGCGTTATTCTGATCGAATTTTCGAGTAAAAAAATTGAAAAAAAATGGCAATATATTAAAGCTTAATAATATCACAAAAAGTTTTAACCAGATACCAGTACTAAATAATATTAACCTAGTGGTTGAAAAAAATAGTATTGTCGGTCTAGCTGGACCATCTGGCAGTGGTAAATCTACATTACTTAGGTGCATTCAAAAACTAGAAACTATAGATTCTGGCACTATTGAATGCCATAGCCAAGCAGGATTTATATTTCAGGATTTTCAGCTTTTCCCTCATATGACAGTTTTGCAAAATCTTATTTATGCCCCAACTATAAAAAACAGAACTAAAAACTATACAACAGAAGCCCTGGCAATCCTCGAAAATTTAGGAATTGCTGATAAAGCAAATAATTACCCGCGTCAACTTTCTGGCGGACAAAAACAAAGAGTTGCATTGGCTAGAAGTTTAATTATGCAGCCAGAATTATTACTTTGTGATGAACCAACATCTAATTTAGATGTAGCTACTATCTTAGATGTAGTATATTTACTAGCATCAGTAAAAAATATGGGAGTTACAATGATTATTGCCTCTCATGATTTAGATTTCTTAACGAAAATTGCCACTAAGATTGTAGTTCTAAAAGGAGGGGAGATTGTTACTGATATCAATCCTCAAATATTAAAAGATCCCATTTCCCATCTAAAAAATTATTATTAGGAAAAACTATCTTACCAAAAAGTAATCCGTAATCCCGCTAAAATCGCATTTATACTCGGGCATTTTGGATTCTTATCAGAAAAATCATGAATTGAGTTTCCAAAATAATGTGTATAATTCACTATAGCAGCAAAATGAGGAGTAAAATTATAACCAACATCTATGCCGATTACTGGTTGAATTCTATTGTTCTCATTACCATTAATATCAGTAGCATTTCTGTTACCGCCGACTTTCATAACTAAATCAATCTTTTCTAGCTCTTGCCAATGAATAGCGGTAATAAATAAGAACTCTAAAGCGGTGGTTTTAATATTTATTTGCGTACCATCGTTAAGATAATATTGGTTTTTAGCGAAAAACCCTTTGTCAACTTCAACACCAATACCAAACATATCATTAAAGTCATGTAGATAACCTATACCAAAACGTATAGCAGGAAAACTATTTTGCTGCGTTATCTGTGGCAGCCCCGTTGTATTAGTCCAACCACCTTCCATTATTGCATATATGCCAGTAGCCCCAAGTGCTGTTGTTTGCCAAATTATCAAAAGTGAAATTAGTACTGAACGTATATTGTTATTCATTTAAAACATATACCCTATTGAAAAAACATACAGCATATTTATGCCACGATTTATTTTATAAAGTCCAGCATTGCAATAGTGAACTAATTGTAAAGAGAGAGTAACACCTCTCTTATCGTTTAGCATAATTTCCGTACCAACTCCCATAGTAGTTTGAAAAGTGATATGGTTTGTTTGCTCACACTCTCCTAACCTGGATCGAGATAAATAAACGGGACCAAAAGATGCCGACAAATAAGGATTAAATTTTCTATGTTCAGGAGCAATAAAATATGCTCTAAAAGCAACTGACAACCCACCAGTAATCAACTTATTAAATTCCTCTGTGGTTGCCTCCCAGCGGGCGATAGAACCATCAACAGTCAAAATTAGAGTTTTATCCATTTTTTTGAATTTATACAATTTGGCATTTAGAAAAAAACCTGAATTATAGTAATCATAACCAACCTCTCGTGATCGATTATAACCTAAAGAAATTTCATGATCCCATGGATATGCTGCTTCAAATAGAAATATCCAAAAAAAATTTACGATAAAAAGATATCTTATCTTCATAGTACATCTTGGTGGAGCTGATTTATTTATGGTAGATGGAAAATATCCTGCAAATTTTTGTTTAAACTTTTTCCCATTAATTTTTTCTAAGAAGAAACATAATTTGCATTTTAAGTCAATTAAAAACTTCTAAATAACTGCAAATTATATTTGTTGAGCGAGTTTTATATGAAAATTTAAGCTACCATAGATGCATAATTCCTCTTCAATTTATCATATCTAGTAGCTATAGAATGAAAATGTTTGAGCCATGCAAAAATATTTTCTACTAAGTGTCTATATTTGTATAAGCCCCAATCCACATC